>NZ_BLVO01000001.1 GCF_013340285.1 Desulfovibrio subterraneus
TGTGTCTTCATGATCAAGGGGGCTAATTCCCTTAATCACGCTAGCTGATATCTTTCTGTCCAACTCGCTATTTAATTGTCAAAGAACCTCAAGTCCGCCGATTCTTACGACCGACCGGGCCGCTCGCTTTCAGCAAGCGCGAGAAGGGGTTCTGCACCATTCTCTTTCCCGTGTCAACCACTTTTTCATTTTTTCTTTCAAGTGGCTTCGTAATCATTCGGCTGTAAAAAGAACGGCTCCGCGGTAACACATCGAGATCCTTGCGGCCTCGGTTTCAGTGCTGTCCGTCGAAGCGAGAGCGGTTCTATGCAAAACCACCCCACACGTCAACCTGTTTTTCATTTTTTTTCACTACGTCTGCGCAACCGTTCTAAATAGCATGAAAAGAAAGGGGCTTACGCCCCTTCCTCTTTCCTGTTCGCATCTATCGTATAATACAGGGCGGCACCACGGAACCGTCGGCAACCATTGCTTCGATCTGCGCAACGTCCTTGTCACCACGCCCGGAGAGGTTCACCAGTATGATATCGTCCTTGCTCAGGGTGGGTGCAAGCTTCATGGCGTGCGCCAGCGCGTGGGACGATTCCAGTGCCGGAATGATCCCTTCCATGCGCGACAGCATGAAGAAGGCATCCGTTGCCTCCTTGTCGCTGGCATACACATACTGCGCTCTGCCGGCATCTTTAAGATAGGCGTGCTCAGGACCGACGCTGGGGTAATCAAGACCAGCGGAGATGGAATAGACCTCGGCGGGTTCACCCTGATCATCCTTGAGCATATAGGAGTTGAAGCCGTGCATCACGCCAGGCCCGCCTAGGCAGAGGCTCGCCGCATGCTGCCCATATTCAAGGCCCCGCCCTGCCGGCTCCACACCGACCAGCTTGACCCCGGCATCTCCCACAAATTCGGTGAACAGGCCAATGGCATTGGAGCCACCGCCCACACAGGCGATGCAGTAATCGGGCAGACGGCCTTCCGACTCCAGCATCTGCCGTCTGGCCTCCCGGCCCACAACAGACTGAAATTCACGCACGATGGCCGGATAGGGATGCGGTCCGACAGCGGAGCCGAGCAGATAGAAGGTGTTTTCCGCGTCCTGCACCCATGCTGCAAGCGCCTCATCCACCGCTTCCTTGAGGGTTCGCTGACCGCTCTGCGCCGCAACAACCGTTGCGCCCATCATCTGCATGCGAAACACGTTCAGCTTCTGGCGTTCCACATCCACCGCGCCCATATATATTGTACACTCCATGCCCATGAGCGCGGCTGTGGCCGCCGTGGCAACTCCGTGCTGCCCCGCACCGGTTTCAGCGATAATCTTCTTCTTGCCCATGCGCTTGGCCAGCAGGATCTGCCCGATGGTGTTGTTCACCTTGTGCGCGCCGAGATGGTTGAGGTCTTCTCGCTTGAGATAGATCTTCGCCCCGCCGAGCTTCTCGGTCAGGTTGGCACACAGGTACACGGGAGTTTCGCGGCCGGAGAACTGCTTGAGGTAGTAATTATATTCGCGGATGAACTCCGGATCGTTGCGGTACTTTTCAAACGCGGCAGCAAGCTCGTTCAGGATGGGCTTGAGCGGTTCGGGCACATACTGGCCGCCAAACTCGCCAAAGAAGCCGTCAGCATTGGGAAGGGTAGCAGAAGTAGTCATCGCGGAATCTCCTTTGATGCGGGCAGGTAACCGGCCAATAAAAAACCGCGGCCAGTCTTTGACTGCCGCGGTTAGCATTAACTTTACGTTGTCCGTTTCACTTTTCGCAAAACAATAACGTCCCCACGGCGCTGTTTACCAGCGCCACCACCAATTGCGAAGAGAAATGAAACAGGCGGGTACGTTTTTCATAGGCAAATCACTTACCCTCGCTTTGACAACCTTGTCAAGCCTGTCTGAACCTCCCCTCCTGCCCGTTGCTGCAATACGCTGTTTAACCTTTTCTTTTTGCTGCAAAGAGCATCTTCGCAGGCCCCTCTCTTTATATTGCAATATTGTAAAAACGCACATACATATTGAAGCGCAGTTGTGAACGCTTGCTACGGAAACACCATTTCCGGCGTGCAGGCGGCCACGGGGAAGCAGCGTGCAATCCTGTTTCGCGCCGGTTGCACGGTATTGCAAATCATAAGGTCATTCAAAGGGAGTGTGTCATCCATGAAAAAGGTGCTTCATGTTGCCATTGCGTTGCTCGTTCTGGCCCTCTCTTCCATGCCGGCCGCTGCCGGATACAAGGAAGAGTACAAGCTCAGTGTGGTTCCGGGTGCGACTTCCGGGTGGGGGCTTTCCGCCACGTATTTTGCCGATCTCGTGGCGAAGAAGACCGACGGACGCATCGTCATCAAACCGTATTTTTCCAGCCAGCTGCTGGCAGGCAAGCAGACTTCGGAATTTCTCATGGTGCGCAACGGCGCCATTGACTTCGCCCTTGCCTCCACCATCAACTGGTCTCCCCAGATCAAGGAACTGAACCTGCCCGCCCTGCCCTTCATGCTCGCCATGGAGCCGGACCGCTACAAGGCGCTGGACGCCATTGAAGCGGGCAAGGCAGGCAAAATGATGATCGAAGCCATTGAAAAGAAGGGCGTGAAGATCATCGGCTGGGGAGAAAACGGCTTCCGCGAACTGACCAACAGCAAGCGCGCCGTGGCCACCCCTGCCGACCTGAAGGACCTGAAAATTCGTGTTGTGGGCAGCCCCATCTTCATCGACGCCTTCAAAGAACTGGGCGCCAACCCCGTGAACATGAACTGGGCAGAAGCCACCACCGGCTTTCAGCAGGGTGTTGTGGACGGGCAGGAAAACCCGGTCAACGGCATCTGCATTCCCGTCAAAATCTGGAACTACCACACGTACCTGACCAACTGGCACTACCTGATCGACCCGCTGCTCCTTGGCGTGAACCCCAAGGTGTGGGCATCCTTCAGCCCCGAAGACCAGAAGATTCTGCTGGAAAGTGCCGCAGAAGCCACACTGTACAGCAAGGCCATTGCCCGCATCGGCATGGATAACGGCGAATCGCTTGCCTATCTCAAGAGCATCAACATGGTGCCCGAGATTGCCGACCCCTTCGGCTTTCTGACAGGCAACGGCATGACGGTCATCCAGCTCACACCTGAACAGACCAAGGCTTTTTATGATGCCACCGCCCCTGTGCGTGAACGCTGGGTTCCGCAAATCGGCGAAGATCTGGTCAAGGCCGCAGAAGCCGACATGGCTTCCGTCCGCCAATAAGCGACCTGAACGGGGCGGAAGTGCGCCTTCCGCCCCTTAACTTTTGCACTTTCCGCGCTGTGACCTAGGGGCTCTGCCCGCCTTTGAGGATTTGAAGCATGATCAGATTCATATGCAACCGTTTCGAGGAACTGCTCGGATCGGTTCTGCTGCTTGTCATGGTGAGCATTGCCTTTATCAATGTTATCACCCGCTACTGCATAAAAATGTCCCTCGCCTGGACCGAGGAAATAACCGTAAACCTGTTTGTCTGGGTAGTGCTGCTGGGCACATCGTTCGCCTTTCGCAACGACAGCCACCTCGGCGTGACCATGTTTTACGACGGCATGCCCAAATGGGCGCAGCGCCTCTGCTATGTGATATTTCTTGCCGCATCGCTGGGCTTTTTCAGCGTGCTCTTCTATCTGGGCCTGACCGAAGTGCGGGACGAAATAGACCTTGAGGTCACTACTGAATCCCTCGCCATTCCCGTATGGTGGTATACCATTGCCACTCCGGCCTTTTCTCTGCTGATCATCATCCGCATACTCCAGCGTGCATGGCACGACTGGCGCAGTGGCAATATTTAGGGGACACCATGGAAGCTCTGCTGCACGATCCGGCCCTCTGGGCCCTTTTGCTTTTCGTGATCCCCCTGCTGTTGCGGGTTCCCATTGCCGTGGCACTTGGCGGTGCCGCCCTTGCCGTGGCATGGAACTGGGATCTGGGGTACGAAATGCTTTCGTACAACTTCTACGCCGGTGTGGCCAAATTTCCGCTACTGGCCATACCCTTCTTCATCCTCGCCGGCATCATCATGGAAAAGGCGGGCATTGCCGCACGCATTGTTGACCTGATGAAGGCGCTGGTGGGCTCCATGACCGGCGGGCTGGCCATAGCCACCGTAGCGGTTGCCACCTTCTGGGGAGCCGTCAGCGGCTCCGGTCCGGCAACCGTGGCGGCACTGGGGCTCATTCTCATTCCCGGCATGGCCTGTGCCGGTTACGACAAGCCCTTTGCCACGGCGGTGGTTTCGGTGACATCCGGCCTTGCCATTGTCATTCCACCGAGCATTGCCTTCATCGTATACGGGGGCGTTGCCAACGTCTCTGTTCCGGCCCTGTTCGCCGCCGGTTTCATACCTGGCATTGTGGTGGCGCTGTGTATTGTCACGGCAGTGTGGATCATCAGCCACAAGCACGGCTATCGTGGCACCTGCGAGCCGGATGCTCCCTCTGTCGGCAAGGCATTCCGCCGCGCCTTCTGGGGTGTCATGACGCCGGTGATCATTCTCGGCGGCATATACGGCGGGGTATTCACCCCCACAGAGGCGGCTGCCGTGGCTGTTTTCTACGGCCTGTTCGTGGGCGTTTTCATCTACAGGACAATTACCTCGGTCAGCGAACTGTTCGAGATCTTTGCCTCAACAGTGCATGGCACGGCCGTGGTGATGATCGTGGTAACCTGCGCGGGATTGTTTTCGTGGGTCGGTTCCACCGTGGGACTTATCGAAAAGGCATCGTCGGTATTGCTGGGCATTTCGCAGAACCAGTGGATCATCCTGTTCATGATCAATATCATTCTGCTGCTGGCAGGCATGGTGCTGGACGCCATATCCATTTACTACGTCTTCCTGCCCATCATGCTGCCGCTAATCAAACACTTCAGCTGGGACCCCATCTGGTTCGGGGTGATGATGACCATCAACCTCGCCATCGGGCAGGTTACGCCCCCTGTCGCAGTGAACCTGTACGTGGGGGCCAACATATCCGGCCTGACCATGGAAGAGATAAGCAAGCCCGCCCTGCCGCTTATTCTGGCGGCGCTCATCGCGCTGGCCATTGTGGTGGCGTTTCCGTCGCTGTCCACGTTCATGCCTGCCCTGCTGGGCCTGAGCGGCTAACGCGATTATGCAGATAACGCGGCTGCGCAGCTGATACCACTTCAAGTAACAAATAAAAGGCCGGAGGATCATTCCTCCGGCCTTTTTTTCATCAAATGTGTCTGCGCGGAACAGGGTCATTCCGTAGGCGGAACACCCCGGCGCAGCAACTCTTCATAGCATTCCGGATTCTTGGTGCAGGTATCCGCAAGCATGGAGATGTAGGCAATATTGCCTTCTATGGCGCTCTGATACAGGTCTTCGTCCACGCCCCAGCGTTCCCTGAAATGGCTGCGCATATGCACGTTCAGCCCGTGCAGCCCGCCCTCCAGCCGGCTCTTCGCCACGTTGGTATAAAACGCCTCTGTCTGCATCACCAGCTCAAGCTCGGACGCAAAACCGGGCAGCTGCGCTTCTTCGAATTCAAGAAACAGCAGGCGCAGCTTTTCAAGATAGGTTCTGTCCGCAATCTGCGCCACGAGGTCAGCCGTGCCTATCACCCGCCCGAGCATGCCCGCCTCTTCCGAAGCAAAGGCCAGCTCATCCGGTGACTTGGCCAGAATGGTACAGCGGATCATATCCGCACAGTCGCGAATCTCATTTGCGGCATAGTTGCGCGAAGCCAGATACCGCTGCATGAAGCCGACACTGCGTTCCTCATGTCCTACTGTGTATTTGGCGCCTGTGCCGTCTATGTCTCCATCTTCCTGTATAAGACCCACATCATGAAAATAGGCCGCAAGCACGCAAAGCAGAAAGCCGCGCGCCGAGAACGTGCTTCTGCCGTCAAGAACACACCCGTGCAGCAAGCGAGCCGTAGCCAGCACCACCGAGCATGTATGTTCCAGATTGTGGTACTTGGCAGTGCTCTTCCGGTAGCCCGGATACAGCCCGCCAAACAGACGCACCACATCGGCATGAACAGCCGCCAGCTCATCGCCGATTTCATCCAGACCGAGTAACGCGGCAATATGCAGGACTTCTCCCAGCACGGCCCCGCCACTCTTCGGGTCGATAAAATCGTAGAGATGCTTGCTTGTTTTTTCCATGCGCTGCCTCACAGCCGTTTGATATCCCTGCAAGTGTACCATTTTTGGCATCATTGCGCCATTGCTTAGTTCTTCACCACGGTCCGGGGGATAACAAAAAAGTCCCCGCACGGGGCGGGGACAGAAGACATGCATACCATCAACAAATCACTGTATCAGGGAAAGTAGCGCGTGCACGGCGGCGGCTGTTCCGCCCTGCCGCTGCGAAAGCCAGTCGGCAAACTGCCCCTGAACCTTCTCACGCGGTGCGGGGCGCTTGAGATTGCGCAGCAGCTGTTCAAACACCTCTTCCGTATCTGCGGCAACGTGCACCAGTTTTTCATCAATAAGACCTTCCGCCCAGGCAAAGTTGCTGTAGGAAGGACCGATAACCGGCGATATGCCGAAGGCCAGCGGCTCAAGGAAGTTCTGTCCGCCAAGCGGGGCAAGACTGCCCCCCACAAACACCGCACGGGAAAGCGCATACACGTGGTTCAGCTCACCGAATTCGTCCCACAGGATAACGGTTCCCGGTGCGGGCGGGCCGTCGGCGGCACTGCGACGCACCATGGGAATTCCTTCGCGGCGCAGCCACGTCTCCCACGAAACCACACGTTCCATATGGCGCGGAATAAGGGCAATGCTGGTCTTGGGGCGCGCCTCACGCAGCTTGCGGATGAGCGTCTGCACCTCTGCCTCTTCTTCCATGCGCACGGAACCGAGGGTCACGAGGGAAGTATTCTCCTTGATTACCGTATCCTGCAGCGGATTGGGGGCAGAAGGATCAGCAGGATGCACCCTGTCGAACTTCATGTTGTGCATGACATGCATGCTCTGCTCGCCGAACAGGGCGGCAAACCGGCGCGCATCATTCTCTGAGATGGCAAGCACCGTCTCCGGCCGCAACCCCTTCCACAACGAAGGCGTGGCAAGATATCCGGCAAGGCTGCGTGTGGTCATGCGGCCGTTCAGCACGGCCACAGGCACATTGCGTTCATCACAGGCCGTCAGCAGGCCCGGCCACAATTCCGTTTCCAGCAAAACCACGGCGCGCGGGGCGGCAAGACGCACGGCCTTGCGCATCAGCGCCGGTTTATCAAAAGGGAAATAGCGCAGCTGCACGTTGAAACGCGGTCTTTCTTCCGCGCACCATGCCCTTGCTCTTTCCAGCACCTCCATCCCCTGCAGCGTACAGGTGGTAAGCAACAGGTTGAATCCTCTGTCTTCCGGCAGCTGCCGCAGCAGTTCCCAGCTCAGATAGGCTTCTCCCCCCGATGCGGCCTGCACCCACACGTCGGCCTTGGATGCCCAGTCGTCGGGAACCAGCCGCTGGGGCAGTCCGTGCCGCAGGCGTTTGTTACGCTCGAGCACGGGGCGCAGAATGGTCCAGAGAGAGCTGTAGGCCTTGAGCAGCAGGGAGTTGGAGAAGCTGAGCGTCATGAAACTGCCTTTTCTTAGGATGGACGCTGCGCGGAAGCGAGGCCCAGTTTGATGAGTTCGGCGATAAGGTCCTCAAAGCTGTACCCGACGGCGGCGGCCTCCTGCGGCAGCAGGCTGGTCGGCGTCATGCCGGGCAGCGTGTTCACCTCAAGCAGGTGCAGGTTGCCATCGGGGTCGAGAATGAAATCCGCACGACTGTAGCCGGAGAGCCCCAATGCCCTGTGGGCGGTCAGGGCCATGCGCTGGGCCTCGGCCGTCACCTCTTCGGGGATGGGAGCGGGACATACCTCGCGGGCTGCCCCCGGTGTATACTTGGCCTTGTAGTCGAAGAATCCTGCGCCGCTTTCCGGCAGAATCAGCACCGGAGGCAATGCCCGGTCGCCGAGCACACCGCAGGTCACTTCCATACCGGGAACCGAGGGCTCTATAATCACCTCGTCGCCGGTTTCGAATATGGCCTTGAGTGCCGCATGCAGGTCTGCCTGCGAATCCACGCGGGAAAGCCCGAGACTGGAACCGCCGGTATTGGATTTGACAAACAGGGGGTAGGCAAGCGCAGGCTGCCATGCTTCTGCGGGCAGCACGGGCAGGAATACCCATTCCGGCGTAGGCAGGCCGTGGCGCACGAAAATCTGCTTGGCCACCGCCTTGTTCAGCGCAAGGAAAGAGCCCGCAGGTCCGGAACCCTGGTAAGGACAACCGGCTGCGTCGAGCATCGCCTGCACCAGACCGTCCTCACCGGGCGAGCCGTGCAGGTTGATGAAGGCGAAGTCATGAGCGGATGCGGCTTCGAGAAGTCCATCCATGGAGGTCGCGGGATCAAACCGCGTGACATTGTGACCGAGCGCAATAAGCGCTTTTTCTATGCCGCGGGCACCGGAGAGCGAAACTTCACGTTCGCTGGACCATCCGCCCGCTATCAAGAGAATACGCATTGAGAGGAATTCCCATTCTTCTGCTGAAGGCTGTTTCTATGGCTACCGCCTGCAGATACGACTCATGTATCCGCTGGCGGATCCGTTCCGTTTTGCCGTAACGGACGTACAAATCGTCGAACCGTTCATCCAGCGTCACCACGTGGTTATGCATGACACGCTTGTCCGCATAGATGATGCACAGCGGCAGACACCACGCATCCACATCAATATGCCACGGCCAATGCACATGGTGCAGCACGCCCTGCGCGATGTGCGGGTTGCCGAACACCTCCATGACAATGCTTGCACCCAACTGGGAATGGTTACCCCCGTGCACTATGGTATAGGATTTGGCAATGTCGTGCAGCAGTGCGCAGGCCTCCACGGCGGGCACATTGACGGACATGCCCGCCTGTGCTCCGGCCGAGGCGATGAATTCCGCCACTATGGCCACATGCTCGCTATGTTCGCGGATGTGGTCCGGCATGGCGTATTTGCCCCATAACGTGCGGCACATGGCCGCATCGGGCACCAGCCACCGGGGGTTGTCTGAAAACTGCAACGGCGGCGTGGATTCATGATGCAGAGATGATTTCTGCTGTGCTTGCTGACCTGTCATGAAGGGGTCCTGTGCTGTTCACGGTTCTATGCGGGCAGAGTAGCGCCGCCCTTCGGCTTTAGCAAGTATGTATGCAAAATGCAAAACTGTTTGGCAATTCAAGCAGGTTCTACACCGTTGACAGGGGTGCGGCTGGCGCGTAGCACAATGAAACAGCCAAACGGGAGCGGTGCCCGGCCGGCTGCCTGCCACAACCCCCTATCCTGCAAGGAAGGCCCATAGTGAACGTAGCTGATTCCTTCAAAGACCCCGCGCTTTGCAAGGGGCTTCTCGAACGCCTCCACTCGGAAATGGACCAGCCCCTCAGATTCATGGAAGTATGCGGAACGCATACCGTGGCGATTTTCCAGAGCGGCCTTCGCCCGCTTCTGCCCGAAGGAATTACGCATCTTTCCGGCCCCGGCTGCCCCGTGTGCGTAACGCACGAAAGCGAAGTGGCCGCCTTTCTCGACCTTGCAGGCAGAGACGGCGTAATCCTCGCCACCTTCGGCGACCTGATGCGCGTTCCCGGCCCCAAGGGACGCAATCTCAAGCTTGCCAAGGCCGAAGGCGCCCGCATCGAAATCGTCTACTCCCCTGTGGATGCGCTGCAGCTTGCCGCCAAGAACCCCAACGACACGGTGGTGTTCCTCGGCGTGGGCTTTGAAACAACCGCCCCCACGGTTGCCGGAACAGTGCTCATGGCCAAGCAGCAGGGCCTGAAAAATTTCAAGGTGCTCTCCTTCCACAAGCTGGTCCCCCCGGCCCTCAAGGTGCTGCTGGACGATCCGGAATGCGCCATAGACAGCTTTCTGCTTCCCGGCCACGTTTCCACCATTCTCGGGCTGGAGCCCTATCAGTTCGTGGCGCAGACCTACAAGACGCCCGGCGTCATCACCGGCTTCGACCCAGTGGACATTCTGGAATCGCTGCTCATCATGGTGGAACAGCGCAAGAAGCAGGATTACCGCATCGTCAACCAGTACAAGCGCGCCGTGGCCGATTCCGGCAACGCCCGCGCCCGCGAGGTGATGTTCTCCGTCTTCCGCACCGCCGATGCCCTGTGGCGCGGCGTGGGCTGCATTCCCGAAAGCGGCCTTGTCTTCAGGGACGAGTTCGCGGACTTTGATGCACTGCAGGCGCTGGACGTGACCGTCACCGAAGCGCCGCCCACCCCCGGCTGCAAATGCGGCGAAGTGCTCAAGGGCAAAATGCAGCCCGCCGACTGTCCCCTCTTCGGCAAGGCCTGCACCCCCGCAAAACCTGTCGGCCCCTGCATGGTTTCCACTGAAGGCAGCTGCGCCGCCTACTACAAATACTCCGTTTAACGCCAGCGACGAATCATCATGAGCAAATCAACTCTTGCAGATCAGACCCTTCTTCTGGACCACGGCAGTGGCGGACAGGCCTCCAACCGTCTCATCGGCAGCCTGTTCTTCAAATATTTCGACAACCCCATCCTGAATGCCATGAACGATGCGGCGCGGCTGGAAATCAGCGGCCCCCTCTCCATGAGCACGGACAGCTACACCGTTGACCCCATCTTCTTTCCCGGCGGCGACATAGGCACCCTTGCCGTGCACGGCACCGTGAACGACGTGGCCATGATGGGCGCGCGCCCCAAATACCTTTCCTGCGGCTTCATCCTTGAAGAAGGCCTGCCCATGGAAACGCTGGAGCGCATTGTGGCTTCCATGGCCGACGCCGTGCTTGTTTCCGGCACCATGGGCGACCACGGCCTTACCGTGCTTTCCGGCCGCGAAGGGCTGAACTTTGCCACGGATATCAAGAGCGATTCCGCGCCCCTCAACCACATGGTGGACGCGCTTATCTCCAAAATCGGCGACATCCATGTGCTGCGCGACCCTACCCGCGGAGGACTCGCCACCACCCTGAATGAAATCGCAGGGCAGTCCGGCGTGTGCATCAACCTGCGTGAAGCGGATGTGCCTGTGCGCGAATCCGTTCGCAACGGCTGCTCATTCCTCGGCCTTGATCCGCTCTACCTTGCCAACGAAGGCAAGCTCATCTGCATTCTGCCGCAGGAAAAGGCGCAGGCCGCGCTGGAACTGATGCGCTCCATGCCCTACGGGGCGGATGCCACTCAGGTTGGCACCGTGCGCAGCGGCGAACAAGGCCCCGGCAAGGCCGGTCAGGTGGTGCTGGAAACCCCGCTCGGCGGCCACCGCCTGCTCTCCATGCTTGAAGGCGAACAGTTGCCGCGTATCTGTTAACACCATGGTAAGAACCTCGGTAGCTCCATGGTAGCACCCTAGTAGCGCCCTTGTTAACGCCACAGGCTGTGATACGCAAAAGGCTCCGCCGGGCAGGAACCTAACGTTCCTGCACCTCGTATATGCGATGAAAATCCGCTTTTTGGGCTTCAGTTCCGGCTTAACGGGAATGCGGCTGTACTAAAATCGAAGGTTTGTCATTACGCAAAGGCTCCGCCGGAACATCCCGCGGAGCCTTTTTCTTTCATAACATCGGGGCCGAAACATCGAGGCTGAACATCTGAATTGAACGTCAGAATTGCATATCTGAATTGAATGTCTGAACTGAACATCAGAATTAAACATCCGTGCCGGAACACATCTGAATGGCAGGATACGGCGTGACTTGCGCTGCCCCCCTCATCTGGTACACTCCCCCCGATGCCGCATGCAACAGGCACCGACCCAGCAACCCGACAACCCAACGGGGCCCACATGTCCGAACTCATACTCGTAAGCGACTTCGACGGCACGATCACCGCCCATGACTTTGACGCTCTGGCTGCGGAAAGCGGCTTCTTCACGGATGTTCAGACTCCATGGGATGAACACCGCGCAGGCAGGCTTTCCCATTTTGACGCCATGCGCATCACCTTCGCGCAAATCCGTGTGCCGGAGCATGAACTTGCCGCCCTGACAGACAAAGCCCATCCCGAGCCGACTCTTGCTGCCTGCATCAGCAACCTGCGCGATGCGGGCTGGCGTGTGATTGTGGTCTCCGCAGGCTGCAGCTGGTACATTGAGCGCATTCTCGACAAAGCCGGAGTCAGCATCGGGCCGGATGGCGATCTGGAGCTGCACACCAACCCCGGGGAATATAACCCGAGCTTCGGGCTCAAACTGATGGCCCCTGTGGATTCCCCCTTCCACTCGCCGGAAACGGGCGTGGACAAGGCTGCCATTGTCCGTTTTCATCAGCAGAACGGCGCAACCGTGGCCTATGCAGGCGACGGCCATACCGATATTCCCGCCGCACTGTGTGTTCCCCCGCACCTGCGGTTCGCACGCGGCCAACTCATGCAGTCACTGCAGGAACGCGGCGAAACCGCCCGCCCCTTCACCCGCTGGGCAGAAGTCGCCGAAGGCTTGCTCAGAGGATAACAATGAAAAAAGCCGGAGGATGGTGCCTCCGGCTTTTATTGTCTGTATACCCCGTCCCGACATTCTCTGCCAATGGACAGGCCGGACTATTTCTTTCCCAAATCCCGCAACTCGCGGGCATACCGCTCTGTCTCACTATACAGACACCCGCAGTACTGCTGGCGATACATGCCCCATTCCTTGGAGGTTTCTATTCCCTCCTCCCAGCCTTCGCGAAAATCGCGATACAGGAACTGAACAGGGCCATCCAAAGCCATATCCTCACCCAGCTGGCGCACAACATCGTGCTTCTGCTTTCGGGAATAGAGGATGGAAGTCGAGAAATAATCAAACTTGCCACGCTTGGCGATGGAAAGCGCACGTTCCAGCCGCAGGGCGTAGCAGTGAAAACAGCGGTTTTCTTCCCGATAGCTCACGGCACGGAACCAGAGCTTGGGATCATATTCGCTGTCTTTGAAGATGATGGAAATCCCCAGCTGCTCTGCCATTTCGGCAGCCGACTGCCGCCGGCGGATATATTCCTGCAACGGATGGATGTTGGGGTTCCAGAAGAACCCCGTCACCTCGAAACCTTCTTCCTGCAGACGACGCACCGGTGCAATGGCGCAGGGACCGCAGCAGATATGGAGCAACACACGAGCCACGACTAATCCTTCTTGGGGGTAACCTCGATGCGCAGATCATATTTCTGCTCCATCTCGAAAAGGCGTTCGCGCTTGTGGTTCAGCAGATACAAGGCCAGTTCGCTATTGCATTCATAGCGCATGGGACCAGTGGGCTTGCTGTGAGTAAGTTTTTGCAGAATATCCTTGAGCGCCTGCAGTGCCTGCCATTCCATATTGCGCCGCGTGCCGGAACCGCCACAGCAGGGACACAGCTCGGAGCTGATGGAAAGGGCCGAAGAGCCAAGGCGCTGACGCACGACCTGCAGCAGGCCGAAGCGGCTCATCTTGCCCACGTCGTGACGGGCGCGGTCGTTCTTCATGGCCTGACGCAGGGTCTTTTCCACCTCGCGCCAATGGTTGCGATCACGCATTTCAATGAAGTCGATAACCACCTGCCCGCCTATGTCGCGCAGCTTGAGCTGCTGGGCAATGGTAGTCGCCGCCTCGGTGTTGGTCTTCAGCGCCATGGATTCGAAATTGGTCTTGCCCGCGATCTTGCCGGAGTTGATGTCCACGGCCATGAGCGCTTCAGTCTGGTCAAAGACCAGTCTGCCGCCGGAGGGCATGGTCACTTCGCGCGAATAGATCTGCTCAATCTGCTTCTGCAGGTTGAAGCGTTCCCACAACGAAATTTCCGGAGCGGTGTGCAGGCGCACCTGCAGTCCACGACGCGGGAACACAAGGCTTGCGAATTCTTCCACAGCCTTGGCGGTGTTTTCGTCATCCACCCACACCTCGGTAACATCGTCGGTAAGGTAGTCGCGGATGGAACGGGTGGCGAGGTCGCGTTCCTGATAGATAAGGCTGGGCGAAGGCTCGGTGGTGGCCTTTTTGCGCACATCCTTCCACAGGCGTTTCAGGAAGCTCAAGTCGCGCTGCATGGCGGTCTTGGGCTGATCCACACTCACGGTGCGCACGATCACGCCAAGGTTCTCGCCGGGATCAAGACCTTCCAGCAGCTTTTTGAGGCGCTGGCGTTCCTTGTCGTCTTCCACCTTGCGGGAAACGCCAATCTGGTCGCGACCGGGAGTAAGGACGAGAAAACGTCCGGGAAGAGAAAGATAGGATGTAAGAAATGCGCCCTTGGTTCCGGTGGGTTCTTTGACCACCTGCACGAGCACTTCCATGCCCGCCTTGAGCACCTTTTGAATAAGCGGATACTTGCGCCCCTTGTTGGGGTCGTGCGGCGAGGAATAGTATTCCGGATGCACTTCGTCTATCTGCAGAAAGCCATTCTTTTCAGCGCCATAGTTGACGAAGGCCGCCTGCAGGTTCGTATCGATGTTGTTGATTGTTCCTTTATAGATATTGCCTTTGGTCTTCGCCTGGTGGACCATTTCCACATAGTATTCCTGGACGGAACCCTCTTCGGCGAGAGACACCTCTACCTGCTCACCGGGCAGCACACTGATAAACAGTTTGCGTCTGCCCTTTTTCTGGGAGCTGCTCATATGTTTCCTCGTAAAAAGTTCCCCGCACCGTTGCGGTCGGCACGGCGCTACCGGCAGGAGTAAAACGGTCCATTGGCTCCGGGCAGCCCGGCAGCATCGGCATCCACCGCATGGATGACGCCCTGATGCACCAGTACCGCAAGGGCCGATTCCACCTTCTCAAGCGACAAAGACAGGGCCAGCGCAAGCTGGTCCGGTGTCTGAGGCCGCCGTTGCAGTGAACGAACGATAATTTCCGTCACAGCCTTCTGGTCTCGTTCCACAAGGTCTGCACGCTGCCCCGTGCGCAAAAAAACGGTTCCGGGTGTTTCGGGCGTCACGGCACATGCGGCAGAAAGCTCGCTGCACCAATGCGCCCGCACATCAGGCGGAACAGCCTTGGCAACCGGATAGGCTCCGGGGCGGGAAAGTGTCGTCACGTCCACCCTGTCGGGTGAAAGCCGTTTCACATAGTCCTTGAGCAGGGCAAGATTCTCTTCGGAATCATTAATTCCCTGCGCCAGCAGTATTTCAAGAAAGATTCTGCCTTTAAACATGGCCCTGAACTGCAAAAGCGATTCGGCTATGTCTGAGGCGCTAAGCCCCCCGCAGGGGCGATTCAGCTTGATAAATTCTTCTTCCACCAACGAATCGAGCGAGGGCAGCACAATGTCTGCTCCCGCCAATTCCGCGCATACTGATGTATCTGACAGCAGCGTGGTGTTGGTAAGAACGGCCACGGGAACTTCGGGCAGAATGCGGCGGCAGCCATCGATAATGGCTCCCATCTCGCTGTTCAGGCAGGGTTCGCCTGCTCCGCCGAGGGTCACGTGATCCGGTAAAATTTCATTTTCCGCCCGCCACTGTTCCAGTTCCGCCAGAATGACTTCCGCCGGAACGTAAGGGGCGCGGCGCATGGTCAGCTCATCCGTTCTGCCGACTTCGCAGTACAGGCAGTCCATGGAGCACACACGCCGCCCAAGCAGGTCCAGACCGAGAGAACGGCCAAGTCTGCTGGAAGTGACGGGACCAAATATATAGGTAAACGTCATTACGTTTATCTGTCCTTGTGTCGGTGATAATCCTGAGTATAGCGCGTCGCCGCAAAAAACAACACGATTATTTCACCGCAGGATCATGAAAACGGGTTTTCTCTGCACGGCAAGTAATCACTCTGCCCGGACAGGCAACCGGTGCAACCGGTACGACTGGCCAAACGGGGTGCAACTTGTTTGCACCTGCTCCGCACCAGATCCGCCCCAGATCTTCTCCAGATCTGCTACAGACTCGCGACCGGTTCCCGGCAATGTCTCTGCGGCCGCGCACAGGATGAGCACCGCAGGCGTAGCGGCCGGATGCAGGGACGCAGCGTGCAAGAACGAACGCCTCGCAGCTTCGCCGGAGTCCACCGCAAACGTATCGGAAAAACGCCATACACCGGGACAGGATACGCCCGGCATACGACTATCCTTGACAGTCGCGGCATAGCACAGTACGGCGTTGCACCAACCACGGAGGATTAACAATGCCAAAGCAAGGTGAACTGGTACTGCTCATCAGCCCCCGAGGCAAGAGATATATGCGGCGCGTGGAGCCGGAGAACGACATCCACGGCACAGACGGTCTGCTCAAGATGACCGACATCATGGAAGCGGGCTACGGCAGCGTCGTTTACACGCACAAGGGCAAGCCCTACCGTGTACAGCGTCCTGCGCTGCACGACCTTGTCACCGGCGTAAAGCGCCAGACGCAGGTCATCTACCCCAAGGATATCGGCTACATCTGCATGAAGCTGGGTGTAGGCAACGGCACCAAGATCATCGAAGCAGGCTCCGGTTCCGGCAGCCTGACCATGGCCCTGAGCTGGTTCGCAGGCGATCGTGGCGAGATTCACACCCATGAAGCCCGTCTGGAATTCATGAACCTGTGCCGTCGCAACCTCGACTGGGCAGGCGTGGGGCAGAACGTAACCCTGTATAACCACGACATTTCCAACGGCTTTCTCATCAATGATGCGGACGCCCTGTTCCTCGACGTGCGCGATCCGTGGGAATATGTCCGTCACATCCCCTCTGCGGTGAAGCCCGGCGCCATGTGCGGTTTCCTTGTGCCCACCATCGATCAGGTTTCCAGCCTGCTGGTGGAACTGGAAAAGGGTCCCTTTGACGAAGTGGAAGTTTCCGAACTGCTGCTGCGCAAATGGAAGCCTGTTCCCGACCGCATGCGTCCTTCAGACCGCATGGTTGCGCATACCGGTTTCCTCATTTTCTGCCGTCATCAGGAAGGTCTTGAAGAGATCAACGCCCAGAAGTCGCTCGGCACCCGCGAACGCAAGCAGGAAGCCGCCCGTCTGGAACGTCTCGGACTCAGCTCCATCCCCGAAGATGCGCTGTGCGGCGGCATCGGCCCCGTTGACGGTGACGAAGCCGACGATGATGGCGGGCTGTGCGAAGATTAGCATCCCGTTTTGATGGAATATGATTTCAAGGGCCGTCCGCAAGGGCGGCCTTTTTTTATTGCCTCGCAAGCGCAAGCCCCTCCCCTCTCCTTCTTCTTGAGATCTCACGTCACTTCAGTTGATTGCCAGCTTCCAGATGGTATCTTTGGCAACAACGACCACCGGTCCGTATCCCTTTGCTGTCGAGGGTACGGCTGGGGTGGTAGCCCCGCGATGACATCCGAGACGATTGCAAAGGGACACGGCACATATACTTTGTGGCTTACCGACACAGTTCAGCCGCCCTTCCCCCTGCCAGCATACGAAGCGTATGCAATCGGCATGTTCGTTCAGGGAAAGCCCCCTTCGAAAAAGTGAATGAATTCTGAATCTCCAAAAAGAAAAAGCCGGAAGCTGAGCGCTTCCGGCTTTGAAGATCAAATGAAAATCCCGACTACTGCTCAAGATTGCTGTCAGGCTGGGAAGAACGGCTCATGGCATCGCGCAGCTCTTCAACATGCGCCCGCACCTTGTCAGACTTCTTCCACTCTTCATACAGCGTCTTCCAGGTGTTGAAGTCGAGGAAGCTCTTGTCGAGCTGCTCTTCGTGCGACTGCACCCAGGTGCCGAAAAGATGCATTTCAAACTGGAAGGTCTGGCTGTCAAACACGCGGCCGCCCATGCCTGCCTTGATCACACTGCCTTCAACTTCGCTGGAAATGAAGTTGCACACGGCCATGCGGGAGGTCTCGGGGGTCACTTCCTTGTCGTTCATATCCTCAACCAGCGCAAACAGCGCAGGGTGGTTTTCGCGAATACGCATCTGCCCCTGTTCGGGCACGCGAATGAAAAGCTTCTCGCCATCTTCGGCGATGAAATAGAAACGCAGCCAGTTTTCAAACATCAATACTTCGCTGATGGTTTCAACGGCTTTTCCGAATTCGGTTGCGGCCATGCGGGGCCTCCTTGTATTCCTGTATTGCCGGAAAAGTCCCGACGTGGGTAAATATGGACACAGGATGAGTGTGCGTCAAGTACCAAATTTCACAATCAGGCCGCAGCCCGCGTAAACAGGGCTACTTTGCGTGCAGGTGGCAGCTTACCCTGTGACCGGCTTCCGGCATATCCCACCCCGGCACAACGGTGCGGCAGCGGTCCATGACCTCCAGACAACGGGGATGGAAGGGACACCCCGACGGCGGTGCAAGCGGGCTTGGCAGGTCGCCATGCAGAGTCTGCCGCTGCCTGCGGGCATCCGGCCCGGGAACGGGCACGGCCATCAGCAGAGCACGGGTGTAGGGATGCAGCGGATTCGCAAACAACGCGTCTGCATCTGCTTCTTCAACGATGCTGCCGAGATACATCACGGCAATACGGTCGCTGATATGCCCGATAACGGAAAGATCGTGCGAGATAAACAGATAGGCAAGGTTGAACCGCTTCTGCAATTCACCCAGCAGATTCAGCACCTGCGCCTGCACGGATACGTCGAGCGATGAGACCGGCTCGTCGCAGACCACCAGCTCGGGCCGCATGATGAGCGCACGGGCCACGGCCACGCGTTGACGCTGGCCGCCGGAAAATTCGTGAGGATACCGTGCATAATGCTCGGCGCGCAGGCCCACCAGAGAAAGCATTTCCTCCACGGTGGCGCGACGCTCCGCACTGCTGCCCACGTTGTGGATATCCAGCGCTTCCTGAATGGACTTGCCCACGCTGCGTCGCGGGTTCAGCGAGGAGACGGGGTCCTGAAACACCATCTGCATTCTGCCTGGCAGGGCCTTCAGAAAGGCATCTTCCCCATGAAAGACAGACTGCCCGTCGAGCAGAATATCGCCCGATGACGGTTCCAGAAGCCGCACAACCATACGCGCCAAGGTCGATTTACCGCACCCGCTCTCTCCTACCAGTCCCAGCGTCTGCCCCCGTTCAAGGGAAAGGCTGACGTTATCCACTGCGCGCACTGTCTGCGCCTCGGCGGCAAACATTTGCCTGCGCAGCTTGAACACGCGTGAAACCTGACGGATTTCGAGAAATGGCGAGCTAATGGCGAATCCCCTTTCTGTTGCTGTTCAAAATACATCTCCGGCAGTGCCGGTTTTCGTGCCGGTTTCTTGCCCGTTTCGTAGCGGTTGCCGGAATGGCGGCAGATTAGCAGATGCCCCGCCGTTACGCCAGACCCGCATGGGGGTCACATGGCGGCCTGCGCTTATACACACGTTGACAGGCGCGCCCATACGGGGCAAAGCAGGGCAAACACTTTTCAGGAATACCATGGCAAAACCGCGTCCCAGAAAACCCCGCCCACCGTTGCCCGCTCCCCGCTGGTCGAAGATGCTCTACGCAACGCTGGAGCCCAGATACATAGGCATGTTCCGTTTCCTGCTGGAAGCGGAAGATAACCTCGGCTATGCCACTGTTGTGGATAAGTATGCAGCGGTGCTGAAGATAATCTTCTCTCCGCATCAGGAACGGGAGATGCGCGCCTTTCTGGCGGGCATGCAGCAGACCATTCCCTTTGAGGTGATGGAACGCCCTGCCGCGCAAACGGAAACTAGATAGCGCCCTCTTCCCGCATCCGGCGCTCCAGCACGCCCATGCGGAACACATAGTGATCCACGTCGAACTTGCGACGCGCCCCCGCGTAATTCATATAGCGCACCATCCCGAACACGGGACGCTCCTGCCACGGCCTGTCGTGCACCCCGCCCATGGACCACGCAACCCCTGTGTAGCCGTTTGAATCACGCCCGTCGATGAAGTAACGGTCGTTCAGCCATATGGCATGGCGCACGGCATCCTCAGGCGAGGCGCTCCACTCCAGAATCTTCTTTGCCCAATACATGCGCAGGTAGCCGTGCATGGTCCCTGTCAGGCGCATCTCGCTCTGCGCGGCATTCCACAGCGGATCATGCGTCTTGCCTGCTTCCAGCGACTGCAGATCATACACATAGTCGCGCCCATCGTTCCGGTGCTTGTCCAGCGTACGCTGCGCCCAGTCGGGGAAGGCGTTCCAGCTGTCGTATTCCTGCATATGCAGACAGAAGTTATCGGCAAGTTCACGGCGCACAACAAGCTCTTCAAGAAAGGATTCCCGCGCTTCGGCAGGCGCAACCGACCGCCGTGCTCCGTTACGGGCAAGGGTATCAAGCACCACCCGCTGTGCGGATATCATGCCGAAATGCAGATAGGGAGAAAGGCCGGAAAGGGCGGCAACGTTCGGGTCGTTGCGCTTTTCGTACAAGGCCATCCGTTCCGTTAAAAAACGATGCAGAACAACACCGGCTGCATCCTCCCCAGGTTCCGGCCCGAAGGGGGCCGGCACTTCAGGCACGGTTCTGTCCACGCCAAGGCCGTCCCGCAGCGTCTGCCAGTCCACGGCAGGCACCTGCCAGCGCCACGGAACCACATCCGCCGCCAGCTCTGAAAGCTCGGGCAGGTCGTCCAGATATTCGTCCAGCAGGCGGTGAATCTTGGGGCGTATGGTACGGGCGGCGTATTCCAGCTTGCCGGAAACAACCTGACACGGCACCACGTTGCGCGAATCCACTTCGTCCACAGGGCACGGGGCCGCAGCGCACACCGCATGCACCCACGACCTTTTCAGCCGCAGAGGATCAAAATCAGTCACGATGAGCGATGCGCTGACGGAACGCGCCAGTTCGGGAATGGCGGTATCCGGTGACTGGCGGATGAGAATGAAGGGAATGCCCAGCGCTGCCAATTCGGCGGCGGTTTGTTCCAGCCCGCGCAGCAGAAAGCCGAACTGCCGGATGCACGCCCCGAGAAAGGAAGGAGCCAGGCCGTAGGCAACGGCACACGGCACGCCGCGCCGCTTTGCCTCGTCAAGAGCATGGATGAGCGCCCAATTATCACGACAACGGTGCTCCCTGTGCATCCAGTAGAGCACAGGGCCGCCCTGAACATCAGATGGCATCCGGGAACGCAGACCCCGGATACGACCCGGATGAACTAGTCCGTGATTTCCTGACATGCGCTGAGGCTGGCCATGATATCCAGCATTTCCATGGTCTGGTTGACCCGCCAGTAAAATTCCTCTGCCTCAAAGGGCTTGGTGATGAAGTCGTTGGCTCCATTCTTGAGGAACTGGGCGGAAAGAGTGCCTGAACCGGCAGCCGAAACGCCGATGATGGCCTTTTTATGCGCCTTGTGGCGGGAGCGAATATTTCTGACGAGTTCAAACCCGTCCATGTGCGGCATGTTGTAGTCGGTGATGACAAGGCTGATATCCGGATACATTTCCAGCATCTCAAGCGCCTTATCGCCATCATCCGCCTCAAGCACCTGAAACCGCTGCACTTCAAGAAGGTGCCGCATGTGGGCAAGCGCCATGCGCGAATCATCCACGATGAGCACGGCGGCAAACTGATTTTTGAACACACGCTCCAGACTGTGCATGAGCGGGTCCATATCCTGAATGCTGCCCTTGAAAAAATAGTCTGCTACATTGCGTTCCAGAAACCGCTTGCGGATGCTCTCGTTGAACGTGGCCGTAAGCACCACGGAAGGCACCCCGTGCTCAAGGCACAAGTCCACGGCTTCGCCATCCGGCGCATCGGGCAGGTTCAGGTCAATGACCGCAATAAAAATCTGTTCCCGTGAATTTTCAAGGAGATAGCGAGCTTCCTCCATGGTATTGGCGACGACAGTTTCAAACTGAGTCAGGGCTCTGATCTGTTTGGAGATAATCTTGGACTGCACATGAGAGTCCTCAATAATCAACACAGTTCTCGGCGCATCGGCCATGGTATAGGTATCGCTCATGCAGGGCCTGTGGAGTCTTGCAGTTCATATCAAATAATAATCAGCCACCTTTTCTACTATACACTTGGCAGAATTTGGAGGCAATACAATTCGGGAACACGCAGATTAGCAAGTAGCGCTCTACTCTGCTGCAGCCCGCCCATTTGCGCACACCAAGGAGGTATTCCATGTCCGCCCGCTTCCCCGCCATAGCTTTCAGGCTGGCTGCCCTTTCCGCACTTGCAGGCAGCCTTTGCCTTGTGGCTTCAGTGCTCATTGAACCCAGGGTCGATGCGCAGGGCATGTTGCATGAGCCCTTCTTCCTCATCCCACTGGGACTCTTTCTGCTGGCGATAGGCATACTGCTCTGCCTGACCGCGTGGCTGACCAGAGCCCGTGTGAGCTGTCAGGACGATCAGATTACGAAGGAAGGGAACGGGTAAGCACCCGCAAGCAGCCCACGGGCTGTCATTCAGGGAAGAGGAATACAGGAAGTAAGATCGTTCCGGGCAACAGACAGGCCGCCGGGAAGCCCGGTCAGAAAGGACCAGTTACCGCCGTGCGCTGCACAGCAGGGCCACGCGGGTGGCCAGCCAGTCCATGACGATGGCGGGATTCACGTTGTAGACAAGGCTTTCCTGACATTCTGCCAGCACCTCATCAACTCTGCGATGCACAAGGCTGTCCACTCCGGCAAACAGGCGGGCCAGCTCGGAATGCACATTGCCGGTAATGGCGGCAACCAGTTCGCGCTGACAGTACACCACCACACGCTGGGCAACGCCGTTATCCAGCGAGCTTTTCGAGGCAGTGCGCTGAAACCAGCCCGTACCCGTGCGGGCAAACTCTGCAAGCGCATCACCCCATTCTGCGGCCTGCGCTTCCAGCGGGTCGGCCGAAGCCTCTGCCCCGTGCGATTCCGGCCATGCAAGCGTCAGCACCCAGCTGCGCGAAACAAGCGTGGGCAGCAGGCGCTCGCGCTGCGGGGCCAGCAGGACAAAGCTGGTGCCGGGGCGGGGCTCTTCCAGCGATTTGAGCAGCGCGTTAGCCGCTTCAATCCCCAGAGACTGCGCCTCGCACAAAATGACCATGCGCTGGCCGTTGTCGCGGGGAGGTTCTCCCAACACGCCGCGCACGGCACGCACATCATCTATCTTTATGGATTCCTCGCGGCCGTCCAGAAAGAACATGTCACGATGACGGCAGGCTATCATCTGGGCACAGGCCGAGCAGGCAAGGCAGGGACGCGGACCTTCCGACTCGTTCAGCGTGCAGTTGAGAAGCGCCGCCCAGTAAAAACTCATGGCAGCTCGCTCTTCAACGGTGCCGCCTTCCATGAGGAGCACCTGCGGTGGGTTGGCCGCGAGACGATGCAGAAAGCCCCTTACCCTGGCGTGACGGGACGCCAGGGCAGGGGCCATGATATGTTCGAGTTCCAGCGAGGGACGCGCCGCTGTGTCGTCCACGGATGTGTGCGAAGACATGCGGACAATATCCCTTAGCGGAAGATGGTCTGGTCGCGTTCAGGACCTACGGAAATGAGGGACACACGCACACCGGTAAGTGCTTCGATGCGCTCGACGTACTTGCGGCAGTTCTCGGGCAGCTTGCTCCACTCGGTAATGCCGGTGATGTCTTCGTCCCAGCCGGGCATGGATTCATACACGGGGGTCACGTGCGCCATGGCGTTCTGCTCCTGCGGAACAACGGAAACACGCTCGCCTCTGTAGTCGTATGCAACACACAGCTTCAGTTCCTTAAGCCCGCTCAGCACGTCCAGCTTGGTCAGGGCGAACTCGGTGGGCCCGTTCAGGCGGGTGGTCTCACCCAGCACCACAAGGTCAAGCCAGCCGCAGCGGCGCTTGCGTCCGGTGGTGGCACCGAACTCGTGGCCCTTCTGCTGCATGTAGTCGCCGTCTTCGTTCATCTGCTCGGTGGGGAAGGGACCGGCACCCACGCGGGTGGTGTAGGCCTTCACAATACCGATAACGCGGTCCAGACGGCTGGCAGGAATACCTGCACCGGCGGATGCATTGCCCGCAACGGTGTTGGAGGAGGTGACATAAGGATAGGTGCCGTGGTCGATATCCAGATGGATACCCTGAGCACCTTCAAACATCACGCTCTTGCCTGCGTTGAACGCATCCCAGATTTCGGTGGAAACGTCTGCGAGATAGGGAACCAGCTTGCGACCGGCTTCCATAACCTCATCAAACACCGTGTCCACATCCATGGCGTCGCGGCCATACAGAGAGGTGAACAGTGCGTTCTTTTCCACCAGAGCGTTCACGATCTTGGACTTGAGCAGTTCGGGATCGGCGAGGTCTCCAGCGCGTATACCCACGCGGGAAGCCTTGTCTTCGTAACAGGGACCGATACCGCGACCGGTGGTGCCGATCTTGTCGGTAGCGGATTTGTATTCTTCGCGAGCGCCATCAAGGCACTTGTGGTACGGCATGATGACGTGCGTCTTCTTGCTTATCTTCAGACGGGCAGGGCTAACGTCAACGCCTTTGGCGTCGAGCTTTTCAATTTCCTGCCAGAAAACGCCCGGATCAAGAACTACGCCGTTACCGATGAGGCACTTCTTGCCTTCATGCAGGATGCCGGAAGGGATGAGATGCAGGATATACTGCTTGTCACCCACTATGACGGTATGGCCGGCATTATTACCACCCTGAAAGCGAACGATGACGTCTATCTCGCGGGTAAGCAGGTCGACAATCTTGCCCTTGCCCTCGTCGCCCCACTGAGTACCCATTACGATTACGTTTGACATTAGCCTCTCCTTATGACATGGAAATCCCCTTTCCCGACGACTCCGCGTTTACGGAACGCAGAAAAGGCATCATCTCTTAATACACAGACCGCGACAACGTCAATCTCTTCCAGCTCGAAAATCGCATACTTTCAATGCCTTTTCCCACGCCTTCGTCCACATGAACGAAGGCTGCTTAACGCGGCGGAGCACGCCGGAGGCACCGTCTCCCGCGCTGCGGAATCCAGCTATCCCAAAGATACAGGACTTCCGTTCGTTACATCCCCCGGGCGCCCGGGCACTCGCAGCGTCGCAAGGCGCAGCGGCCAGTGCCCTGCTCCCCCAAAGGAAGACGAAGAACATGACGATGCATATCAAGGTCCGCAGGGTTGAATGGCTTGCCATTGCCCTGCTCATCAGTCTGCAGGCCACCATGCTTACATGGAGCGCCCGCCAGCCCGAACACGTGAACGGCGTTCCCATCCTGCGGGTCGCCGCTCCCAAAACAGAGCGGGTTTCCGCCTCCATCTCGCCCTACGGGCCGGGATTCGAGCAGGAACTGCTCGCCCTTTTCGCAGCCGAAAAAGGCTATCACCTCGAAATAATTGAAGTAGACTCCCCAGCACAGGCAATGCAGGCCCTTGAGGAAGGGACGGTGCACCTGGTGGTGGGACTCGGCGGCAAGGCTCCGGAATCACTCGCAAGCCCCATTGTTGCAGGCCCCGCCTACGCCACCTCACGCCCGATTCTGCTGCACAGCTCAAAACGCTACACCCTTCGGGATGAACAGGAAATCTGCGATAATCCCATTCTGACGACCCAGCAGCGCTACCTTGCCGACACCCTTTCGGATGCCGCAGAGGGCGTGAACTGTGTGCCGTGGACCAGCAAGGTTGACGGCGTGCGGGTTACCCCCATTCTGGACACCCTGAATGAAGACCGCGCCCGCTTCGCCCTTGTGGACGACTGGAGCTACAGCCTCTGGCAGCCCTTCTTCCTCAGTGTAAAGCCCGCCAAGACCATTAACCGTGAAATCAATTACCGCTGGTTCTGGCGCTCGGAATATGAAGACCTGCACAAGGCGCTTACCGCCTTCTGGCAGGAGCGCGAGCAGGATGGCCAGATTGCGACTCTGCATGAGCGGTATTTCGGCTTCCTCCCGGAAGAGGCCGATTATTATGAGCTGGTGAACCTGTCGGATTCCATCCGCACGAACCTGCCGCGCTACAGCGACTCCATCCTGAAATACAGCAAAAAGTATGATATAGACCCGCTGCTGCTCGCCGCCGTCATCTATCAGGAATCACGCTTCGATGCGGACGCGACCAGCAAGACCGGCGTAAAAGGCCTTATGCAGATCACGCAGAGCACCGCACGCGTGCTGGGTGTGGACAGAAACGACCCCAGACAGTCCATCAAGGGCGGGGCCAAGTATCTGAAAATGCTGTGGAGCGAATTCGAGTCCATGGATCTGGACCCGTGGGACCGCTGGTTCTTCACTCTGGCCAGTTACAACCAGGGGCTGGGACACGTGCAGGACGCCATAAACCTGTCCCGCTCAATGGGCGGCACCGGCCGCACATGGCATGATCTGAAAAAGGTGCTGCCCCTGCTGGCCTGGGAAAAATATTATTCCCAGACCAAATACGGGTACAGCCGCGGATATGAAGCAGTCCACTATGTGGAAAACATTCGCTACTACTATTACATCATGCACGGACTAGTCGGACTCGCGCGGCCGGAAGCTGAGCACCTTGGCACGCTTCTTAGCGCCGTTCCCTCCAGCTGGCCCGTCATCTGATGACGAGTTGCCGGACGTATTGCCAGACGCACCGGCGATTGCAATATCCTGTGCAGCACCGCCGGGAGAAGGCACTTCTTCCAGCAGCGTGAAGGAAGACTGGGGCGGCAGCCCCATGCTGTCAGGCCGGGCAGACTGGGCCCAGTGATGATTGAACAGCTGGTTCTTCCAGCGCACAGCCTGAATGAAAGAGAAGATGAGCGCAGACTCTTCCCACCGCTTGGTGGGTTCGAACTGCTCCACTTCCTTGGCGTAGCGCTCCCACAGGTTCATCAGGGACGCCTCGTCATAGGCGTTAAGCTGGGCTGCCAGCTTGCGTAATGCACGTTCCATTGCGACCTCATATATCAGCCCCCGCAAGGGGGCTTTTTTGTATATGTCCATCCCCGCATGGGGAACCATTCATACTCCGGCGGGGGCGGCAGCAGCAAAGCGCCATATTTCGGGACCGTGCGGACCGACGCCCGACAAGCCTCTCACTGCGCAAAACCGGCACCCGGCGCCACCGGCAGTGCGGTAAGGCTACGTTAATCCGCGAAGTGCAGCAAATGAAAATTGCCCGTCGGCAAGGTGTGTGCTATTTTCTTGCGCCTCGCGCAAGAGTGACGTGGGCTTTTCATAATTTCGGGACAACCATGGGAGTCGAGACCAGATGAGCGACCTTAAGAACATGTACAAGACGATCCTCGGAGATCCGTTTCCGGCAGACATGACCGTCCGCCTCGGCGACAGAGAGCTTGTGTACCGCAAGCGCACCTGGACGCTGGAAGGTGAAGAAAAGGGCCTTCGCTACGGCGAAAACCCCGACCAGCCTGCCGCCCTGTACGAACTGGCAGAGGGCTCCCTTACCCTTGGTGGTGTGACCTTCCGCGGCGCAGGCAAGGGCCTCGTTTCCGCCCTGACTGAAGAACACATGATTCAGGCAGGCAAGCACCCCGGCAAGACCAACCTCACGGACGTGGACAACGGCATCAACATGCTGCAGTACCTTACTGCCAAGCCCGCTGCCCTCATCCTCAAGCATAACAACCCCTGCGGCGCCGCATGGTCCGACAAGGGCATTGCAGACGCGCTGGATAAAGCCTTCCGGAGCGACCGCATCGCTGCCTTCGGCGGAGCCGTGGTGGTGAACCGCCCCATGGACAAGGCCGCAGCCGAGCTGGTGAACAGCGCCTACTTTGAAGTAGTGGCAGCGCCCGACTTCGAAGAAGGTGTGGTGGATATTCTGAAGAAGCGCAAGAACCTGCGCATTCTGCATATCCCCGGCATGGCCCGCCTTGAGGAACTGGTCAACGAGCCCTTCCTCGACTTCAAGTGCCTTGCCGACGGCGGCATCATCATCCAGCAGTCCTTCCGCAACCGCATTCTCTCCGTGGACGACTTCATCCCTGCCACCGCAGAAAAGAACGGCGTGCAGGTAGCAGCCCGCAAGCCCACCGCGCAGGAAGCAGAAGACCTGCTCTTCGCATGGGCCGTTGAATCCGGCGTTACCTCCAACTCCATCATCTTTGCCCGCAGCGGTGCCACGGTCTCCATTGGCACAGGCGAGCAGGACCGCGTGGGCTGCGTTGAGCTCACCGTGCACAAGGCATACACCAAGTTTGCAGACATGCTCGCTTTCAATGAACAGAACATGTCCCTGTACGAACTCAAGCTCAAGGCGCAGAAGGACCCCGCGCTGGCCGAAGTGCTCAGCGATATTGAAGCTCGCACCCGCGCCGAAAAGGGCGGCCTGATGGGAACCTCCATGGTTTCCGACGGCTTCTTCCCCTTCCGCGACGGTGTGGATGCCGCGCTTGCACACGGCGTTGCCGCCATTGCGCAGCCCGGCGGCTCCGTACGCGACCACGAAGTGATTCAGGCCGTCAACGAAGCCAGCCCGCAGGTCGCCATGGTGTTCACGGGCCAGCGTTCGTTCAAGCACTAATCGCGCAACGCGGCGTTGCCTTCACACGGCACGTGCATTTGCAGAGTATCCATCATGGGGAGGAGCCTTCCGGTTCCTCCCCGTGATATAGTTTCTCCCCTGAATGGGCTACCGGCAGGCACTTCGCAGCAGGGCTTTCCGGCAGGGGGCGGGGCAACACCCCGGTTCGTATCAGCGTTCACCAACAGGCCGCCCGCACTTACGGCAGAAGCGGCAGAACATAAAGCAGGCAGTATGACATCTTCTCTGGTCCGGTTTCCGGGCCCCGGCTGCGTCGTGGAATTCATGCACGGCAACAAGGCGCAGGTGGCGTGGGTTCTTGAAGAACAATCAGGCAAGCTCCGGCTGCTCACCATGAGCAAGCGCGAGATGAAACTCGCATCCGCGCGTATTCTGCCGTGGGCAGGCCCCACCTACTCCGGCGAGCATACCCGCCAGCAGATTGCCGACATCCTTGAAGGGCACCACAGCCGCCGCGATGCGCGCGAAGCGGAAATCAATCCGCTGGAACTGTGGGAACTCGCGCAGGGCGAAGTGGACAAGGCGTCCATCGAGTGGTTCGCCGAACTGCTCTTCACCGCCCCCGATGTGGATGATGTCGCCGCGCTCGGCCACGCCATGATAGGCTGCAAGACGCACTTCCGCTTCTCGCCCCCCGACTTCGAAATCTATCCCGAAGAACGTGTCGAAGCCAGAAAGATAGAAGAGCAGAAGCGCGAAGAGCGTGAACTGCTGGTCACGCAGGGACAGGACTTCTTCCTTGCCCTGTGGGACAACGCAATCAAGGGCAAGCCCGTCGGCAAAGAGCCGGAAGGCGAACTGCGCGACCGGCTGAAGCAGGTCATACTCGGCCGCATGGCAGACCCGGACAACCACGAGGTGGAACAGGTCTGGAAGCTGCTTGCAAAGGGACTGCCCGAAGACCAGCACATGGCCCTGAAGCTGGCTCAGGCATGGAAGCTGGTTCCCGCGCATCACAATTTCTGGCTCGACCGCGCTGGCTACGATCCCACGGACAAGTGGGCCGAGCAGTTTGCAGCGGACATCGCCGCCCTGCAGGAGCGCGTGACCGCGAAGGCTGCCGCACCTGACGAGCACACCTACATTTCCATAGATTCCGCCAGCACGCGGGACATTGACGATGCCTTCAGCATCACCCGTGCGCCAGACGGCGCGTACGACCTGCGCATTGCCATAGCCTGCCCCGCGCTGGAATGGCCCTTCGGCAGCAGCTTTGATAAAGAAGTGATGCGCCGCGCCACCAGTGTGTACCTGCCCGAGGGCAACGGCAACATGATGCCCGAATTGCTGGGTACGGATTTTTACAGCCTCAAGGCCGGAGAACTGCGTCCCTCCATGGTGCTGCATGTGAGCGTATCGCCCGAAGGCGACCTGCTTGCCTGTGAACCGCAGATCACCTGGGTACGCCTTGCCGCCAACCTCACCTACCTCGACTGCGAAGCCGTGATAGAGGGTGAAGGCGACAGCACCCCCGCCGCAGCGCACAGAGATCAGATTCTTCCGGCACTCGAGCTGGCAGACCTGCTCATTGCACGCCGCGTCAAGCGTGGTGCCGTAATCATCGACCGCGACGACCCCAAGGTTGTGCTCTCCGGTGAGGGTGCAGACACCATGGTGGATATCAAGGAATCCGATCCTGTTCCGCGCTCCATGCTGCTGGTCAGCGAGATGATGATTCTGGCCAACTCTGCCATATCCCTCTGGGGCCGCCAGAACGATGTGGCATTGCTGCACCGTACGCAGGATGTGGCCGTGCCCAAGGAATATGCAGGTATCTGGAGCGAACCGCACGACATTGCCCGCGTGGTGAAATCGCTTTCATCCGCCCTGCTGGAACCGCTGCCCAAGCCGCACCGTGGCATCGGCGTGGACGGCTACAGCCCCATCACCTCGCCGCTGCGCCGGTATCCCGACCATGTGAACGTGGCGCAGGTGCTGCACACGCTGCATGAAGGCACTCCACGGTGGACAAAGGATGAATTGATTGCCATGTTGCCGTTGCTGAGCTCCCGTCTTGATGCCGTGGGACAGATTCAGCGGTTCCGCCCCCGGTACTGGAAGCTGCTGCACTTCAAGCAGCGCGGCGACAAGGTATGGTGGGACGCCGTGGTCACGGAAGACAACGACATGTTCGTTACCGTTTCCCTGCCGCGGGAACAGATTTTCGTGCGCGGACGGCGCAAGTCGTTCGGCGACAAGGTGTACCCCGGTCAGCACCTGCAGGTGCGCATCGGCAAGGTGCATCCGCTGGAAAACGAAATCCAGATTCTGGATGTGATGGAAGAATAACGGATACAAATTTCTTCATTCGCTGAAGAGGAGAGAATATGCTGGGTATAATTCTGTGGCTGTTCATTGCGTACATTGTCGGCTCCATTCCCTTCGGCCTGATCATTGCCAGAGCCACCTGCGGTATTGACCCGCGCACCGGCGGCAGCGGCAATGTGGGGGCAACCAACGTGGCGCGCCTGTGCGGCACCCGCTGGGGCATTGCCACACTGCTCTGTGACCTTCTGAAGGGCACCCTGCCCGTGTGGATAGGCATGGCAGTCAGCGACAGCCCCCTGTTCCTCTCCTGCGTGGCGCTGGCTGCTCTGGGCGGCCATGTGTATTCCATGTTTCTCGACTTCAAGGGCGGCAAGGCTGTTGCCACCACCATCGGCATCTTCATTCCGCTGGCCTTCAACAGCATCCTGCTTGCAGCCATTGCTTGCGCGCTGGTCATCTGGCGTTCCGGCTATGTTTCTCTCGGTTCCCTCACGCTGGTAACCGTCATGCCGCTGCTGCTCTTCCTTGGCGGCGGCTGGTCCTATATTCCGCTCTCACTGGTGGTGATGGCGCTTGTGTACTGGACGCACCGCGAGAACATCGGGCGTCTGGCACGTGGTGAAGAAAAGGCTTGGCAGAAAAAGAAACACGAGGAACAGGCATAATGCGAAACGCGGACGTGTTCCCCCGATACAGGGGAAATATGGAATATTTCTGCCTTGGCTGCGGACAACGCCACGGCGTGGATGAATTGTTGTACACCTGCCCCAGCTGTGGCGGCGTGTTCATGCTGGACAACCTTGCCTTCGACAAGCTGGCGGAAACCTCCGGCGACGAATGGCGCGAAATTTTCGATGAGCGCGCAAGCTCGCGCAACACCGCACTGCGCGGCATCTTCCGCTTCTACGAGCTTATGGCTCCCGTGGTGGAAGAAGAAGACATCGTCTACCTTGGCGAGGGCAACACCCCCATTGTGGAAGCCAGCAAGCATCTGGTTGCCAAGACCGGTGTGCAGTTCGCCTACAAGAACGACGGCCAGAACCCCAGCGCATCCTTCAAGGACCGCGGCATGGCCTGCGCGTTCTCCTACCTCAAGGCGCTGGTGCGTAAGCACGGCTGGGACGAAGTGCTCACCGTATGCGCGTCTACCGGAGACACGTCGGCTGCCGCTGCGCTGTATGCCTCCTACGTCGGCAAGCCGCTCAAATCCGTGGTGCTGCTGCCCCACGGCAAGGTGACCCCCCAGCAGCTTTCCCAGCCGCTCGGCTCCGGCGCAACCGTGCTGGAAGTACCCGGCGTGTTCGACGACTGCATGAAGGTTGTTGAGCATCTGGCAGAGAACTACCGCGTGGCCCTGCTCAACTCCAAGAACAGCTGGCGCATTCTGGGCCAGGAATCCTACGCCTTTGAAGTGGCCCAGTGGTACAACTGGGACGTGGCCGACAAGTGCATTTTCGTTCCCATCGGCAACGCGGGCAACATCACCGCCGTCATGGGCGGGTTCCTCAAGCTGTTCCGCCTCGGCATCATCAAGGCCCTGCCCCGCGTGTTCGGCGTGCAGTCGCACCATGCCGACCCTGTCTACCGCTACTACAGCGTGGAAGATCCCAAGGAACGCGAATACAAGCCGGTGAAGGTAACGCCCTCCGTGGCGCAGGCCGCCATGATCGGCAACCCGGTTTCCTTCCCCCGCGTGAAGCACTTTGCGGAACAGTTCGAAGCCATCGGCGGACGCGATGCCTTTCAGGTGATTCTGGTGACCGAGCAGCAGATCATGGATTCCATGATCGAAGCAAACATGCACGGCCACATCGCCTGCACACAGGGCGGCGAGTGCTTTGCCGGCCTCAAGCGCGCCATCGAGCTTGGCCTCATCAAGGAAGGCCAGAGCGCCGTGCTGGACGCAACCGCCCACGCACTGAAGTTCTCCGGCTTTCAGGATATGTACTTCACCAACACCTTCCCGCCGGAATACGGTGTTACGCCCGACATGTCGCTGGCCAACGCCCCCGAACTGCTGGTGGATGCCGAAGCCAAGGACAAGCTCTCGCCGGAAGAGTTTACCCTTACCGCTGCCAAGGCCATTGCCGACCGCCTCGGTCTGGCCAGCAAGTAGCCGCGCCGCATTCGACATAAAAGGAATCCCCCGCTGTTCATGGCAGCGGGGGATTTTTCATTTATTTCGGACAATAAAATCACTAAGGAAAGTTATAGCTTGTTTTTAAATATTGAAAAAGAAAGCTAAAGCTTTCTTTTATATTTTTTAATTGCAAGTTATAGCTTGTTTACAAATGACAGAATTACAAGCTATAACTTGTAAAACACTATGACCAAGTTTTCTCTGCGGATCATGATATGAGCTATAACACACTGAAAATACGGCAAATTGATGCAGCCCTTGCCCTCTGGCGCAAGGCTGCACTCCCTCCGCGTCCCGGCAAGGGGTGGATTCATGCCATACGAACGGCACTCAGCATGAGTTCCGCCGCTCTCGGTGCACGTCTCGGCATGACGGGTGCCGGTGTTCTGAGCCTTGAGGCGTCAGAAGCTGCAGACTCAATCACCCTCGGCACCCTTCGTAAAGTGGCCACAGCTCTGGATTGCGAGCTGCAATACGCACTCGTGCCCAAACATGGCATTGCAGAAACACTGCAGAAACGAGCCAAAGAAGTGGCTCGCGAACGCGTGCTGCGGGTGAGCCACACCATGGCGCTTGAAGAACAGTTCGTTGATAGCGAACTTACCCGTACCCAGATAGAAGAACTGGCAGAGACCCTGCTGCGCAAACAGACCAAGGAACTGTGGCGATGAAGTATACCTATCCTCCCGGCGCGACTCCGCTGAACGCGGATGAAGCATCCGGCCTGATTCCCGACCACATCACCACACAGGATGCGCTCAATGAGTGGGAGCAGCAGAACATTCTGGATGGGCTGAACTGGGCACTGAAGCAGCACAAGCGCGAATTGCTCGACGACCTCTTTGTGCGTGATCTTCATAAAAAGATGTTCGACAAAACCTGGAAGTGGGCAGGCACGTATCGCAGGAGCAACAAGAATATCGGGATAGAATGGCAGATGATTCCCGTTGAACTCAGGAACCTCTTTGCAGATGTGTCTTTTCAGATAGAACACAATTCTTTTCCGCCCGACGAACTCGCAACCCGTTTTCACCACCGACTTGTGGCAATACATCCTTTCCCTAACGGTAACGGACGGCATGCCCGAATGATGGCGGACCTGCTGATACAACGTCTCGAAGGAGAACCTTTCAGCTGGGGCGGGCGCTCCCTTGTGCAGCACGGGGACGAGCGGGAGAGGTATATTGCCGCGCTGCAGGCAGCGGACAAGGAAGACTACACTCTTCTCATGGAGTTTGTCCGGAGCTAAGCCCATAGACTTCGGGACAAGATACACACGTCTCGTGCCGGGATTACAGCAAGGGCAGACCTGTTTGCACCTGCGCTGGCAAAGCACAATGAATCCCCCGCTGCTTATGGCAACGGGGGATTTTTATATGCTAACCGGCAAGCGGGCGGGCCATGCGGCTGCCAAGCTCATATGCACGCTGGCAGTCCTGCGGGAAGACCTCTTCGTGGCGCTTCCCCTTTGCAACTCCGTCAAACTTTGCCGATTCATACTTGCTGTAATCTGAATACTGCAGGGTATCAGTACAGAGCATCACTTCGCAGGTGCCAAAGTGCATGGCCATTGTCCGCTCCATCAGGGAGAAATGGGAACGGTAGCCAAAGCTGTCGATCATCTCTTCAGATATGTTCATCGTATACAGCAGTGCGGTGGGAATAACCCTGCCGAACTCACACTTCCAGTCCACCGCATACGGATTGTAGGGGAAGCACAGGCGCTCGAAGCAAGCCCGCATGGCGGCCGTTTCCGTACCATAATAGATGGGGGAACCGAGAATCAGCGCATCTGCGCTCGCAATACGCTCAAGCACAGGGGTGAGATCGTCCTTTACGGCGCAGACACAGCGCTTCTTGCGGTCCAGCTTCTTGCAGGCGAAGCAGCTGATGCAACCAGAAAATTTGAGATCATACAGATGGACCAGCTCAGTCTCTGCGCCTTGCGATGCCGCGCCAGCCAGCGCATGCTCCAGCAGAGATACGGTGTTCCAGTTCTTCTTACGCGGGCTGCCGTTCAGGGCTATTACGTTCATCGTTCATTATCCTTTGCTGTGTTGGGTGAATCAGACAAGACATAGTAACCGCATACGACATTTTAACAAGTACCCACAATTTTGTATTGTAGTTACCATTATGATACTATTAATAAAAACAAAGGCCGGAGCGTTACCACTCCGGCCTTTTTCATTCGTCTCTTTCTTTTCGCGTCTAGCTGATTTCCCGCGTGGTGCTGAACACAATCTTGGGGAAACGCTCAATGGCGGATTCCAGCTTCCACGGGTTCGGGGCCAGATAGGCAAGGCAGTCTTCCGCATCAATGGCAAGGTCGCTGCGATAGTAATCGGAAAAGTCATCCAGCGCGCGCTTGTCTTCACTGTGAATCCAGCGGGCCGTAGTGACGGAAACCGGCTCGTACAGGGCGTTCACGGCGTATTCATGCAGCAGGCGGTGCACAATCACGTCAAACTGCAGCAAACCGACCGCGCCCAGAATGTAATCACTGTTGGCAATGGGGCGGAACAGCTGCACTGCGCCTTCTTCTGCCAGCTGTTCAAGGCCCTTCTGCAGCTGCTTACGCTTCATGGGGTCCCTGAGCTGCACACGGCGGAAATGTTCCGGCGAGAAGCTGGGAATGCCCACGAACTTGAGCGGCTCTTTATCTGTAAAGGTATCACCGATCTTGATGGTGCCGTGGTTATGGATACCGATGATATCGCCGGGGTAGGCTTCTTCCACGCCGGTACGGTCCTGCGCCATGAAAATGGTGGCATTGGCGATGGTGAAGTCTTTGCCCACACGGTGGTGCTTCACCTTCATGCCGCGCGTGAACTTGCCGGAACATATGCGCATGAACGCGATACGGTCGCGGTGGTTCTTGTCCATGTTCGCCTGAATCTTGAACACCACGCCGGAAAAATCGTCCTCGTAGGGGGAAACATCGCGGGTGGTGGTGGGACGCGGCTGGGGCGGAGGCGCGAGTTCCACAAAGGAATCCAGCATTTCCTGCACGCCGAAGTTGTTGATGGCGGAACCGAAGAACACGGGAGTCTGCTCACCCTTGCGGTAGCGCTCCAGATTGAAGGGGTTTCCGGCTCCCTGCAGCAGTTCAAGCTCTTCGCGCAGCTGATGCACCTGTTCACCCAGAATTTCGTCGAGACGCGGATCGTTCGGGTCCTTGAACACGTCACCCTTCTGGCGCTTGCCGCCATGCACGGCGGAGAACAGATGCAGCTCGTTCTTGTAAAGGTTCCACGTCCCCTTGAAGTTGCTGCCCATGCCGATGGGCCACGTAAGCGGCGCGCATTCGATCTTCAGGCGCTCTTCAATGTCCGCCATGACGGCAAAGGGATCAAGACCTTCGCGGTCCAGCTTGTTGATGAAGGTCAGAATGGGCGTGTTGCGCAGGCGGCACACGTCCATCAGCTTCAAGGTCTGGGTTTCCACGCCCTTGGCCACGTCAATGACCAGCAGACCGGAGTCCACGGCGGTGAGCACGCGGTAGGTGTCTTCGGAAAAGTCCTGGTGACCGGGGGTGTCCAGCAGGTTTATTTCATACCCGTTGTACTCGAACTTCATTACCGAGGAGGTAACGGAAATGCCGCGCTCCTGCTCCATGGCCATCCAGTCGGATGTGGCATGGCGCGCCGCCTTGCGCGACTTGACCGAACCTGCCATCTGGATTGCGCCACCATACAGCAGCAGCTTTTCCGTCAGGGTGGTCTTACCCGCGTCAGGGTGACTGATAATGCCGAACGTACGACGTTTGTCTACTTCGCGCTTCAATTCCTTGTTCATGATCCCGATCCTCGCAAAAAGTCTCCCGCACGTGAAGGCTGTTCAACGCGCAAAGGCCCCCGTTTATGCCTCAAGCTTAAAGCGGGGTCAACTCTGCTGCCATGCGGCGCGTAGCGGGAGCTCCGAGGGGGATTAAAACCCGAAATAGCGTCCGGCCGCCACGCAGGCCATGCCCACGGCCACGGTGCCGAAAAAACTTTTGGTGCGCCATGCTACAAGAAATGTCGGCACAGCGGCAAGCAGCGGCAGGTTATGCATGTTCAGTGCAATGCCCCCGTCCTGCACCAGCAGCGCAGGCGCAAGCAGAGCGCTGAGAATGGCCGCAGGCACAAAACTGAGCCAGCGGATGACCACGGGCGGCAGTTCGCGGGATGAAAGCGCCCATACGGGCAGAAGGCGCGGCAGATACGTGACGGCTGCCATGCCGAGAATGATGGTAAAGACAAGGGTATCAGAGGTAATCATGTCCGGCTCCTGTTAGTGCGCGGAATTGCTGCGGCCGGAACTACTGTGACCAGCCGCGTTACGGAAAGACAGTACGGTGCCTGCGGTTGCGCCGCATACAGTGGCAAGAATAACATTCCACTGCCCTGCGCCAGCCAGCATGAAGCCGACAGACAGCATTGCGGAAAGCGCAGCCACAACAACATGCATGTTGCTCCGCACCTGCCCCACAAGCAGAGCTATGAACATGGCGGAAAGGGCATAGTCAAGCCCCAGCGGTTTCACATCCCCTATGAGGTTGCTGCCGAATATGCCCATGGCACTGCCCGCAACCCACGAAAGCTGAGCCGTGACGTTAAGCGCATAGGTTTCTGCCGTGCCGGTGCGCCCTTCAGGGAAACGCCGCGCATGCAGGGCAAAACTTTCGTCCGTCAGCTCAAAGGCAAAGAGCGCCTGCTGCAGCCGCGTCCAGTTGCGCAGATAGGGTGCAAGAGCGGCAGACATGAGCAGATGCCGCAGGTTCACAATGAAGGTGGTCAGCACAATGGAAACCGGCGATGCCGCCGCAGCCAGCAGGCTCACCGCAATGAACTGGGCCGAACCGGCGTAGACCAGCACGGACATGAGCACGGTGTTCCACTCCGAAATGCCCACTTTGCGGGCCAGCACACCATACGCAAACCCCACGGGCAGATAGCCCATGACAATGGGCAGTGCCTGCCGCACGCCTTTCCACACGCCGGAAGCTTCTGTCCGGTCTTTTGATTCGGTCATTACCTGTTCCACGCTGTTCATCCTGGCATATCCGCCGCATATCCGGTCAGTACATCCGGCCTGTGCATCCGGCCTGTGCATCCGGTTTGTGCATCTGGCCTGCACATCCGATCAGTACATCCGGTCTGGTCCCATTACATATGAATATCACTCGCTGTCGCACTACGGGCAAGGCACTCTCCACACAGGAGAAAGCGCCCTGTCCGCTTGCAGAGAACCATAAAAGCTGTCACCATAACAGACACAGTTTTTACAAAATTTGACCATAACAGATTTACAGTCATGATTCGTAACCAGATACCGACCATGATTTTTCGCACTGCGGAGAACAGGCATGTACCATCCTGAGACCACACCGGCAAAGGCAGGCGCGGCAACAGTAACGCCGCACGAGACCTTCCGCTATCATCATGTGGAGCAGCAGATTCTGGCCATGATCGAATCGGGCAGGTTCGCTGCAGGCGACAGGCTGCCTTCACTGCGCTCTCTGTGCTCCAGCATGGGGGTGAGCCTTGCCACGGTGAACCATGCTTACATGGAACTGGAACGCAAAGGTATAATCGAAGCTCGCCCCCGCTCGGGCTACTTCGTGCGCAAGCCCGGAGTTCCGCTCCCCCTGCCTGTTACGGAACAAAGCACGCCGGAGATCGGGGAAGAAAACCGCACCAATCTCATCCAGATGGTGCTTGAGGCCGTAGGCAACAAGAACCTCATTTCCTTCGGCTGCGTAACGCCGGACCCTGCCCTGCTTCCGGGCAAGGCGCTTGCCCGCATCATGCAGGACGTCACGCGGCTCTCCACCTACGATTCGCTTTCCTACGAAGTCATACAGGGCAACCCTGAACTCCGGCGGCAGATAGCATGGCGCGGGCAGGAACTGGGGCTGGCCGTGCAGTCGGAAGATGTGCTCATCACGGTAGGCACCATGGAGGCGCTGCATATCACCCTGCGCGCCCTTACCCACCCCGGCGACAGCGTGGTGATTCAGTCCCCCACCTACTTCTGCCTTGTGCAACTGCTGGAAAATCTGGGCTTGCGGGCCATCGAGGTTCCCTCCAGCCCCGAGCACGGCATATCGCCCGCCGCCCTGCATGAGGCCATTACCAAGTTCGACGTGGCGGCCTGCATTCTCTCACCCAATTTCAACAATCCGGACGGCTCGCTGATGCCGGATGAGGCCAAGCGTGAGATCGTGGATATGCTAGCAAGGCGCGGCGTACCGCTTGTGGAAGACGATGTGGCGGGCGATGTACATTTCGGCCCCAGCCGCCCAACACCGCTCAAGTCTTTTGACCGGAAGGACAATGTGACCCTGTGCTCGTCCTTTTCAAAAACCATAGCCCCCGGCTACCGCTGCGGCTGGATGCTGCCGGGCAAGATCATGCGCAAGGCGCTGGAAATAAAGGCGACCACCAATGTGTGCTGTGCCAGCCCCACCCAGATGGTGGTGGCGGAATTTCTGCGGCAGGGATTGTACGAGCGCCACCTGAAACGGCTGCGCGTGGCAACGGAACGCCAGATGCAGACCATTCAGCATCATCTGGCCACGTATTTTCCGGAAGGAACAGGCGTGACACGCCCCAAGGGTGGCGGCTTTCTGTGGGTGTCGCTGCCCGAGAAGGTGGACAGCGTGCAGTTGTTCAAAGAGGCCAAGTCGCAGGGCATTCTCATATCCCCCGGCCCCATCTTCACCACACGCGATCAGTTCCGCAATTACATCCGCCTTTCCTGCTGCGGTGTATGGCACGAGCGCATGGAGCATGGGCTCAAGGTACTTGGCACCCTGGCAGGAGAGCTGGCGTAGTTCCCCCCCCAGCCGTTATCTCCCCATACCGATTCCATGCCCTGCCGGACTCCCCCCCAGATAGGAACAACCGCCAGCGTACGGGATAAAACCCGACCACGCCTTCTGACTGCCCAGCGCCAACCCTACGCGCCGATTGGAAGCGCTTCGCTTCCACGGCAGGACAGAATCGCCGGCCAACGAAAAGACAGGGGCGAGGCAGAGGGAGTCCAGAGGGGGCCTTGCTAAAGGGTGCCAGTGGATGTCAGCGAAGAAGGAGCAATACAGCCACCAATCTAGCGAGTAGCAGCTGTTAGCGAGGCACGAGCTATACAGACGCACGTTGCCAGACGGCAAGCCCCGGCTGAGGCCCCTTCTGGTCCTGCTGAAGCTATAGCCGTTGGCGAGTCTGCGAGCCTTACGGATAAAGACAGCAGAGCGGCAGCAAAAGGGAATATTAGCCAGGACTTGATGTAGTCGATGAAAGTATGCTCATGCCTGTAGCGGACAGACTGACAAAACTACCTACCCACTACACCCCGCACACCGCCCCCTTCCGACACTACCCTTGCGTCCGGCATAAGCCCTTGCAAGCCCTCCCGTGGACGTTTCACGGTACAGACTGGGCAGATCATGCCCCGTGCTGGCCATGACTGAGACAACCTCGTCAAAGGGGATACGGTGCGTGCCATCTGAAAGAATGGCCATCTGCGCACCGGATACCGCGCGGGTGGCGGCGCAGGCGTTACGCTCTATGCAGGGAATCTGCACAAGGCCGTCAACGGGGTCGCAGGTCAGCCCGAGATGGTGTTCCAACCCCATTTCAGCAGCATATTCAATCTGCCTGAGCGAACCGCCCATGAGCTGGGTGGCGGCGGCGCACGCCATGGAACAGGCGGCTCCCACTTCGCCCTGACAGCCCACCTCAGCCCCGGATATGGACCCGTTGTGCTTGATCACGTTGCCGAACAGACCGGCAGTGGCAAGGGCGCGCAAAATATCCCGTTCAGCTAGCTGCTGGGTTTCCATCAGATAGCGCAACACGGCGGGCATTACCCCGCTGGCACCGCAGGTCGGCGCGGTCACCACAACTCCACCCGCGGCATTCTCTTCGGATACAGCCATGGCATAGGCGGTGAGCAGCCCGGTCTGCTGCATATCCTGCGAGGCAAGTTTGGTGCGGCGGTAAAAGCTCCATGCATGGCGACGCAGGCCTATGGAACCGGGCAACACGCCCTGCGTATCCAGCCCGCGCGCAAGTGCCTCCTGCATGGTCTGCCACACTTCACGCAGAAAATCCCATATCTCGGGTCCTTCGCACTGCTGGACATATTCCCAGTAGGCGATTCCCTTGTCCTCGCAGTGCGCCATAATACCGGCCATATCCGGCAGGGTGTACACTATACAACGCTCTGCCGCGCCTGCACCGGCTTCACGGATGGCACCGCCGCCCACGCTGTAGAAGGTGGCAGAGGCAATGACCGCCCCCTGTGCGTCCAGAGCTTCGAAAAACATGCCGTTGGGGTGCTCGGGCAACTTGTCTGCCGGACGCCACAACACATCCGTCCTCTCCACTCCGAGAACGGAAAGCACGGCAGCGTCAGTAAGATGGCCCTTCCCTGTCGCGCCAAGGCTTTCAAACAGGTGCACCCTGTAGCGGGCAGCAGCCGGCGTGCGTTCAAGAAATTCGCGGGCGGCAATGCGCGGCCCCATGGTGTGGCTGGATGATGGTCCCACCCCGATCCGATACAGTTCTCTGATGCTTTCCATATGTGCTCCTCGCATGCAGATACGCACAAGAGACGGCAATTGCAACTTCCTTCATTTTTGTATGAGAAATATGCAATTCCGTCTCTATGAAGACGCACAAACAGATCGTACGATCAATCAACAGGGATCTGAACCCAGAAAACAGTTCCTTCGTCGGGAGAAGACTCAAAGGACACGCTGCCGCCGAGATAGTTCGTCACGAACATGCGGGCGCTGTATGTGCCCAGCCCGAGGCCGCGTCGTTTTGTGGAAAACGTGCGCTGAAACAGCTGGGCCTGAATATGCTGCGGCATGAATGGACGGCTGCGGACATAGAAGAACACATTGCGCCCCTTGCGCATAAAACCGAGATGCACCTCATCCCCCTTGGAAGAGGCTTCCAGCGCATTCTTCAGCAGATTCTCCATGGACCGCTGCAGAAGATGCCTGTCCGTCACAAAAAAGGCATCCTCTTCCGCCTCGTCCACAATAATACGTTTATCTTCAGCGCAGGGGAACAGCCCTCCCAGAAGCTTGAGGTCGTTCAGAAACCCAACGGCCTGCATAGGTTCCGGTGCGGGAACGAATTCCCCCTGCTCGGCGGCAAAGAAGGTCTGAAAGAACTGAACTTCCCGTATCAGCTGGTCGGTTCTCTCTTCCGCTGCCTGCGCAAGGTTGGCATAGCAGCTATCCACCTGCCCCCTCATAATCCGCACGGCACCGAGAATACCGCCAAGGGCGTTCAGCGAATCATGCAGGAACAAGGTTTCCAGCATTTCACGATACTTTTCGCGTGAAATGTCCGTCAGATAACACAGGGCAAAAACATCCTCGCCCAGCTCAAGCCGGTACGCCTGCACGCGCAGATTAAGCGCCTTGATCCGTCCCTTGTGCTCCGTGAGCAAACGGCTTTCTTCGCACGCTTCACCCGCAGTGCTCACACCAAGCACGGCTTTTACGTTGCCGCAATATTCGCAGCACACCGAAGAGCCGCACGCGTCCTGCTTGTTGGCATGCACACAACTGATAATTTCACCCGGGCGTCTGCCGAGAATCTCCTCCTCGGAATCCACCCCGAACAACTTGCAGGCGGCTTCATTTGCGTAGACGACTGCCCTGTTCATGCTGAGAACGGTAAAAGCAATCGGCACGGTTTGCGCAACCAAACCCTGAAGCACTCCCGCCACCTTGTCCCGCAACCGTTGGATTTCCTGGGCCGCCTCTTTGGTGTTACCCGCCGGATTCACCATTTTGCGCCCTCCTTTGAAACCACCTTACAGAATTATCGACAGCTAGCCAATGATGGCTGCTGAAATTCATATAAAAGGTCTATCATGCCGCCCGCTGCCTCCTTCCCTGCCAGCCACGTTTGGAAGCCATATTCCACGCCGCAGTCAACGCGGCAAACAGCTCCTTCTTGTTTACCGGCTTGCCCACAAAGTCATCCATGCCGCCCTTGAGAAAACGCTCCCTGTCTCCGGCCATGGCATGCGCCGTAAGCGCCACAATGGGAATATTACGGCAAAAGCTGTCCGATACGCGTACCCGCTGGGTAGCTTCCAGCCCGCTTACCACGGGCATCTGTACGTCCATAAGCACGATATCGACCAGCCCGGCGAAGATACACTCCAGCGCCTCTTCTCCATTTGCCGCAGTCAACACCACATGGCCGTAGTCTTCCAGAAAATAGGCAAGAAATTCGCGGTTCAGTTCATTATCCTCAGCCAGCAGAATATGCAGGGGGGGCAGGTTCGCGCAATCCTCTTCCCCCCCGGCCTCCCCCCGGATTTCAGACTCCGGTTTGAGAGCACGCATGGCGAGGGAAAAATGGAAGCGGCTGCCTTTGCCCAATATGCTTGCCACATGCAGCTGGCCGCCCATAATTTCGACCAGATGCTTGCAGATAGCCAGCCCCAGTCCGCTGCCCCCGTGCTGGCGCGAAAGGGTACCATCCACCTGCGAAAAACTGTCGAACAGATCGCCAAGCCTGTCGGCGGGAATGCCTATTCCCGTATCGGAAACGGAAAAGGCCACCTGCTGCACATCGCCTGTTCCGCCGGCCATGAAAACACTCAGAATGACCCGCCCGCCGGACTCGGTGAACTTGATGGCGTTATCAAGCAGGTTCACCAGCACCTGCCGCAGGCGTCCCGCGTCACCTTCCACACGGCGGGCGACACTCTGCTCCATTTCAAACGAGAGCTGCACGCCCTTGCCTTCCGCCTTGATTCTCATGGAGACCCATATGTCCATGAGCACTTCTTCCAGATCATACGGGCGGGAAACAAGGGTCAGTTTGCCGGCCTCTATGCGCGAGAAATCCAGCACATCGTTGATAACGGCCAGCAAGCCGTCGGAAACATTTTTGATAATGGCGAAATAGCGCTGCCATTTCTGAGGTGGATTCTCGTTCAGCGCCACCTCGGTGATGCCCATTATGCCGCTGATGGGTGTACGCAGTTCGTGGCTGATGTTGGCAACGAACTGCCCCTTGAGCACATTGGCATTTTCCGCTGCTTCCTTGGCCGAACGCAGGGCCGATTCATACTCTTCCCGCATGGTGATGTCTGAAAACACAGCCATGCCGGAGGCCACATGCCCTCTGTCGTCCAGAAGCGGCAGCGCATGCGCCTGATATACCCTGCCGCGCACCGTAACTGTGAATGTGGTGCGCATGCCGCTCAGCACAACCCCCTGATGGGCAGCCATGAGCGAAGCCACATCCGGCGGCAGCGCATTCTCCAGCATCCTGCCTTCCAGTTCACCCCGGCTCCAGCCTGCAGATTCCAGGGCCTGCCCCGCCGCTATGAGAATGCGCCCGGAACGGTCAAACAGCATGATGATACCGGAGGGGTAGTTCTCCGCCAGCGTGCGGTAGTCCTTTTCGCGGCGGATGACAGCCTCGCGGGCGTTTATCAGCATACGGTTCTGGGTATACGCGGCAAAGGTGCCCCACCCGCCCAGCACGCCGAAGATGACAAACAGTACCGTCTGCCAGTCCCTGCGCGCCTGCCAGTCCGAGAGCACCCCCTCCATGGAAACGGAAAGCACGAACTTGAGCGGGTACCGCACTGCGGCGTAGACCAGCGTGTAGTTGTCTCCTTCCGTCACAGAGGCCTTTCGCCCCGGAACCACGGCCTTTTCCATTGCGGGGATGAAGTTCCCGCCACCGTGCTGCAGCAATGTCGCAGGCCATGCTGCAAGCGGCTCACCATCTCCGGTCAGCAACATGACGGAATCCACGCCTTCGCGGCTTCTGGGGCGTTGTTCATAATAGGAAGACGGAGTCACGGTGGCGACCAGCATACCCTTGCAGGCTTCGCCCACGCCCCCGAGACGGCGGCTGAAAATAAGCAGTCCCGGCGCATAGCCTTCAGGTGGAAGCGTGGAAAACGAAACACGGTCGGCACGTGCGCAGTGCCGTGCATAGTGGTCCATTGCCTGCCGGTTGCTGAATTGGGAATCCTGTCGCAGGGCAAAGCGGATATCACCCGTGGCGTCCAGAACCATGAAATTTGTCAGAGCGGGCAGGTAGACCAGTGCGCGGGAAGCGGCAAGGCGCACCTGCTCATCGGACATGGATTCGAGCCGCCCCTGCTCCAGTTCAAGCCCGAGCTGCAGGAACGTGCTGTCTATGGCGTCAAACAGGCGCTCGGTCTGCTCCTGCAGCAGCCACACATGGTCTTTGAGACGAAGCGAGGCCGTTTTTACTATCTGCCGTCGGTCTTCAATGAGAGAACGATAGCCAAAGTAGCCGGAGACAAGCAGCAGGCTGAACAGAATGACCAGCACCAGAAGCGGGTTACCTCGCAGCACATCACGCATGGCTAGTGACTCCCTCCGCCTTGCCCGTGTTCAGGTGCGGCAGTTGAACCTTCTTTCTGCTCCGGTCCGGACAATCGGTTTTCTTGGCCGCTTCCCCGGTCATTTCCTCGGCCACGTCCTCGGTCGCTACCTTGGCCGTCGCCTTGGCCGCTAGCGGAACCAGGGCCTGAACCATTGCCCAGCACCTCCGGTTCTTTGGCAGGAACGGGACGGGAATCGCCCAGTACGGTTTCCATTTCGCTGAAAAAGCGTTCGAGTATGGCATTGGAAACCAGCAGGCCGTTCCTCGTGAGACTGAGATAGCCATTGCGGATGCGCACCAGCTGATTGCGATGCAGGGCGTGGATGAGCGATTTGTTGTCTCTGATGAAGTCGCGGCCGGTAAGCTCACGATACGCTTTCACGCGCAGCCCGCGCGTGGTGCGCAGGCGCAGCATCACCAGCTCCTGCACCCGTTCCATCAGGGTGAGCGTTTCGGCATCATGCCCTATGGTACCGGCGTCTACTGTGGCGGCGTATTCATCCAGCGCGCAAGGGTTGGTCCACCGCCTGCCCTGCAGGGTCGAAACGGCAGCAGGCCCCATGCCCAGATAGTCCGCCCCTTCCCAGTAGCCCATGTTATGACGGCACTGAAAACCCATGCGGGCAAAGTTGGAAATTTCGTACTGCAGGTACCCCTGCGATTCCAGATAATCCGCGCCGTAGATGAACATCTTTCCCTGCTCGCCGTCATCCGGCAGGGTCAGTCTGCCTTTCTGTACGGCGAGTTCCAGCGGGGTACCCTCTTCAATGGTCAGGCCGTAGCAGGAAAGGTGGTCAGGACCGAGCCGGACAATGGCGCGCAGGTCTTCCAGCCACAGCTTGAGCCGCTGATCCGGCAGCCCCCAGATGAAATCAAGATTGATGTTGGCAAAGCCCATGGTACGGGCAAGCTCGAAGGTGCGGATGGCATCGCGCACCGAATGCGGACGTCCCAGCTGACGCAGCGAGGCCGGATTCATGCTCTGAAAGCCCATGCTCAGGCGGTTCACGCCCGCATCCAGCAGGGTCTTCATGTAATCCATGTTGGCGACGGATTCGGGGTTTGCCTCAAGGCTCACCTCGGCCGTGCGGTCCACGGCAAAAGCCTTGCGGATACGGTCCATGACAACCGCCACGGCACGGGCAGGCAGCATGGATGGTGTGCCGCCGCCGAAGAACACCGTTTCCACCGGCACGTTACCGAGCCTGTCCCCCCACAATGCCACTTCACGCAGCAGGGCATCCACATAGCGCTGCATGGCATCGCCCTGCGGCACTTCGGAATGAAACGCGCAGTACCCGCACTTGCTGCGGCAGAAGGGAACATGAATATATACGAGCATGGCGTCGACATTAGAAGGCCGCGGCCTGAGCGTCAAGCAAGGGCAGGCGCCCACCGGCACCATTTATGGCATGCATCGGCAAGTGCCGCATGCGCCGGGTACGGCACTCCGGCAACATTATCGTCACCTGTGCCGCCACCTGTGCCGCATTGCGCCATAACGCCTCTGGCTTAGAGCCATCTTTTGTAGTAGAAGGATGAAGGCCGTATCATATTGTTCGGGCAGAGCTTCTCTTCAGACAACGCCACTTGGCGGCAATGTCTCTTGGCGGGCAGTTCCTTTTGACGAGCGCTTCGCCTTGCGGACAGCACTTCTTTTCGGGCAGAAGCCGCTGGCCAACCCGGCGGCAGTATTTCTTCATACGACAGCACGCGACAGGAACACCACCATGCACGATTCCGTCTTTTCCTTCTATCTCCGCAATCACCGCGTCAACGGATACACGGAACCGGGGCTGGCCATGTTCTACGGCGAACAACTGCTCAAGGGACTCGAAGCCCTGCCGCCGGAAACAGGCCAGAAACGCATTGCGCTGGCAGCCGGATTGCTGCGGCAGGCCCTGCTGCTCAATCCCTTTGACAAGGTCTTACGCGGTGTCGTGAACCAGCTTGCCAATCCGGCCCCCGCCTCTGAAATTTATACGGCATGGCTCGGTGCCTGCAACAAGGTGCTGGACGGCACGAACGACGTGTTCGTGGGCGAAGCACTCGAGCAGGCCGAAGAATGGAAGCGGGACGAGACCCTGCTTCGCAATACGGCCCTCAATCACGAATCCCTCTGTCTGCGTCATGCGTGTCTGGTCAAGCTGTGGGAACTCGGCAATCTGCCCTATTTCACAGATGCCGCCTGCGCCATCGCATCCTCCGAGGCAGGCCCGCTCATCAGCGGATTTTACGCCTTTGCGGCACTTGCCGCAGGTGAACCTGCCCTGTGCGAAGGGCTGCTTTCCCGTGCGCTCATCAATCCGCTCACCCTGAATCTGAAGGCGGAACGTGCCGCATCCGCAGGAGATACGGTCACTGCGCGCAGCCTGCTGCTCCGCTCGCTTGACGCCCTGCCCGTGCAGACCCATCTGCTGCTGCGCCTGCATGAACTGCAAGCCGCCCCGCAGCCCGCATCGCTGGATGCCCTTGCATCCGACAAGCGGGTCAGCGTTCTGTTCTACACATGGAACAAACTCGATGTGACCATGGATACCCTGCGCAGCCTGCTGGAATCCGACATCGGCAACGCGCACATCGCCCTGCTCAACAACGGCTCCACAGCCTTCACGCAGGACGACTTTGCCGCAGCGGTTGCCGGCGTGGCCCAGGGCAGAGAGGTGGAGGTTGTCCAGCTGCCCGTGAACATAGGTGCACCCGCCGCCCGCAACTGGCTGTGGCAGATGGAATCATCGCGCGCATCAGACTATACCGCATTTCTTGATGACGACGTGTATCTGCCGAAGAACTGGCTGCGCTGCTTCCTGCAGGATGCCGCCGAATTTCCCGAAGCAACAGTCATAGGCCCGCGTGTGGTGAACCCCGGTACCATTCCCACCATCCAGTACGTTGCCCGCTTCTTTTCACAGACGGCGAACAACATGATCAGGTTCACCAACAACGCCCCGCTGTTCATGGACATGCAGCAATACACATACCGGCGGCCATGCCTCTCCGTCATGGGCTGCTGCCATCTGTTCAACCGCAGTGCCTGCGAAAGCCTGAACGTGCCGGGCTTTGACGTGCGCTTCACCCCTTCTCAGGTGGATGATCTGGAACACGACATTCAGGTGTGGCTTTCCGGCGGAACCGTGCTATACGACGGACGCGTCTGCGTGGTGCACCGGCAGGATGCCGGACGGGCCGCCCCGCGCACCGAAGCAGGCTGGGGCCATGTGTGGGGCAACCACATGAAGATGGAAATGAAAATATCCGGTGAAAGCCTTGCGCAGGTAGACAGACAGGTGCAGGCGCTGGACGATGCTTTTTTCAGACAATGCGTGCATGAGGCGCTGCCCGAACTTACGCCGCGCACCAAGACCTTTTTCGCCCAGTGCGGGCTGCTCGGCTAGCGGATTCCTTCATTAAAGACAAAAGGCCGACGCCCCTGCGCGCCGGCCTTTTTCAGTTCGGAACCCCCTCATCAGTTCCGCAACTGGTGCATCAATTTGTTCAAATTCTCTGCCATGCTCGCCAGACGGCGCACTGTTCCGCCGGACTGATTCATACCTTCGGCGGTGCTGTCGGCCACGCGGTTCACTTCTTCCACGGCTCGGGCAATCTGGGTTGTGGCAACGGCCTGCTGCTGCGTGGCGGCAGCAATGGCCCGCACCCGCTCGGCCGATTCCTCGGCAAACTCCAGAATCGCAGACAGCGCCTCGCCGGAGCGGGAAGAGAGCTGTGTTGCCGATTCCACGGCTTGCATCGCCTCGTCCATGCCGTGTATATTGCGATTGGAAGAAGCCTGTATGGCGGCAATGCGTTCTTCCACTTCGCGGGTGGCCTGCATGGTCTTTTCCGCCAGCTTGCGCACCTCGTCCGCCACCACGGCGAACCCGCGTCCGGCGTCACCTGCCCGCGCAGCCTCGATTGCGGCATTCAGCGCGAGCAGGTTGGTCTGATCGGCAATCTCGTTGATCACCGTTATGACATCACCTACGGCACGGGCATCCGTCCCCAGGGCATGCATGTCCTGTCGTAGGCGAGACGCGATATCGTGGACCGCGTTCATGGATGAACTGGCCTGACGAACCACGTCCGCGCCGTTGCGCGCCCGTTCGGAAGTGCCCTGTGTCGCCTCGGAGGCATCTCCCGCACTACGCGTAATTTCGCCCACTGATGCATTCATCTGCGTTACCGCTGCAGCGGTTTCCGCCAGCCTGTCACGCTGTACGGAGGCACCCTTGGTCACCTGTGCAACCTGAGAAGAAAGATCTGCAGAAGCCTTGGCAAGGTCGTCGGCAACGCCTCTGGCATCAGTCGCCACCAAAAGAATCCTGTCCAGAAGAATGCGTACACGCTCGGCGCTGACGTCGGCCTCGGCCTTGGCAGCCCGCGCTTCTTCTGCCAGAGCACGTGCTTCGCGCTCGCTGGCGTTGGCTGCGTCCATCCGTTCCACGATACAGCGCACCATTTCAGCCACGTCCCTGCCGAGCAGAGCAAATTCACCCTGCAAACCTTCCGGCGGACGCGTAGCAAGCCGCCCTGCGGCAATACCCGAAGAATAGCCCTGCAACGAGCGCATGGAGCGGGTGATATCCCGTATGACAAACAGCGTGAACAGCGCGGTCAGCAGGGCCAGCGCCACTTCCGTACCGGCAATGAGCATGTTTATACGCATGCTGGTGGCATGGTACTCTTTAACCGCCGTGGCCCGGAATTCGGTCACCTGCGGTTCCAGCGCACGCCCTGCCTGAATAAGCGCATCAGACTCCTGCCTTGTCTGCGCATCCAGCGCAAGGAACGCAGCCTGATAGTCGTCTATCTTGCGCAGCAGCGCATCGCCCGCCCTTCTGTGACCGGGAAAAATTTCGCACAGGCCGTTAACATTTGCACGGGCATCCTCAAGGTGTTTGGCCACCTGACTGATGTATTTATCGCCCCCGCGCAGGACGTAGTTCTTCTCCTGCCGTCGGGCCTGCAGCACATCAAGATGTGCCTGGGAGGCCATTTCCTCCATCCGTACAAGCCGGCCTTTTGCCAGCTCGCCATACCATCCCGCACAAAAAATTCCCAGGTATCCGGCCAGACACACAGCAAGCAGCAGATACAACTTTCGTTTCATCGTCATGGTAGTGGCCCTCCCTCAAGTACAGACCCGCCACTACCAAAGCACACATCGTGCCGGAATCTTACAACACAGAGGACATCCCTCAACAGTCTGAAACAACTTGATTTAACAGCCTAAACAACGAACAGGCCGCCCTGCTTGCAGCGGGGCGGCCTGTTCGTTTGCTTTACGGTTCGTTAAGTTTACGAACGGGGTTTCACCAGCCGTTCGTCTTGCGCACGTAGATCTCAAAGTCGTCGGCAGGCACCGGACGGGAATAGAAGAAGCCCTGCACTTCAGGGCAACCGTATTCGCGCAGGCGGTCAAGCTGCTCCTGCGTTTCCACCCCTTCAGCCACAACCTGCAGAGACAGGTTCTTGGCCATGCTGATAACGGTGGAAACTATGTTGGCATCGTTCTCATCGTTGAGAATGTCTTCCACAAAAGAGCGGTCAATCTTCAGCGTGTTGATATGGAAGGTCTTGAGATAATACAGGGATGAGTGGCCGGTGCCGAAATCGTCGATGGCGGTCAGAATGCCTCTTCCCGCCAGCCGCTCAAGCAGGGATACGGTCTGACCGAGATCACTCATCATGGTGGATTCGGTGATTTCCAGTTCCAGCAGCTCCGGGTCTATGCCGGACTCATCCAGCGCGTTGAAGACCATATCCACGAGATTTGCGCGGAACTGGTGCGCGGAAATATTAACGGAAACGCGCAGTCCGTCCATGCCTGCACTATGCCAGATACGGGTCTGCCTGCAGGCTTCGCGCAGCACGCGCTCGCCAAGCTGCACGATAAGGCCGGTTTCTTCCGCTACGGGAATAAACTCGCCGGGATTACCCACAGTGCCGTCTGCCTTGTGCCAGCGTACCAGAGCTTCCATACCCACAACCCGGCCGGTTCTGATATCCACGCGGGGCTGGTAGTAGGGAATAAATTCGTTGTTCTCAAGCCCCTTGCGGATATCCTTTTCTATGGCAAGACGCTTGGTAACCTGTTCCACCATGGCAATATCAAACCGCTGCCAGCTCGACCGTTCACGGGCTTTCGCACGGTACATGGCGATGTCGGCGTTCTTGATCAGGGTATCGGGGTCCGCGCCGTCCTTGGGATAACAGGTCACCCCTATGCTGGTGCTCAGGTACAGCTCATGCTCACTTATCATGAAAGGATTGCGGAAGGCATTGAGCACGGTTTCCGCCCAGTGCCCCGCCTCTGTCTCGTCCATGATGTGAGGCAGCAGTACCACATATTCGTCACCACCGAGACGGGCGACCATACCGCGTTCTCCCGTAAGAGCGAGCAGGCGCTCGGCAGTCTCGGTAAGCAGCCTGTCGCCCACCTTGTGGCCAAGGCTGTCGTTGACGGTCTTGAAATTGTCGAGATCGAGGAAAAGGACGGCGAACTGCAGATTGGTTTCTGCATACCGTGCTATCAGTGCGGCTATTTCCTGCTTGATCTTGAGGCGGTTGGGCAGTCCGGTCAGTTCGTCATGATGCGCCTGATAGGTTATCTGGGCTTCCTTGCGTTTCAGTTCGGTAATGTCGTGGAAGGTGCCGACCTCGCCGGAGCGCGCCCCGTCCCGGTCGAAAAAGAAGCTCTTGTAGAGAACAAAATTATGCAGGGACCCGTCCGGCGCGGAAAGCTCCATCAGGCAGTTGGTCAGCATACCGTCCTGACTGTTGATCTCCGACATCCGGCAGGCGACCTCATCCGGCAGCAGCCGGTGGGAGGACTGGCCTACCACATCTTCCTGCCGCACGCCCAGCATGTCGCTGAACACCTTGTTGCAGCCGAGGTAGAGGCCGTTGAGATCCTTGTAGAAAATGGGATTGGGGATGGATTCAATAAGCGTTTCGAGGAACTGGTTCTTCTCCTGCAGCAGGGCCTGCACTTCCAGCAGACGGGCATTGGCGTTGCGCAGTTCGCTGGTGCGCATGGAAACTTCCTGCTCAAGCCTGTCCTGATAGCGGTTGCGCTCTTCAAGCAGGCGGGCACGCTCCAGCGCCTTGCCCACGGCGTGCTCAAGCACCAGCATATCCGTAATGGGCTTGGTAACAAAATCCCACGCGCCTATGCGCAGGGCTTCCACCGCTTCTTCAAGCACCCCCACACCGGAAACCACGATAACGGGAACGGCAGGGGCCTCTACCTTCATGCGACGGACAACTTCCATGCCGTCCATAACGGGCATGCGCAGGTCCACCAGCACAAGGTCGGGCTGCCTGGCGCGAAATACTTCCAGACCAAGCGCTCCGTTTTCAGCCTGACATACCTCAAATCCGCTATCTTCCAGATAGGCAACGATATTCTCGCGAACCGTCAGGTCGTCATCAATCGTCAAGATTAGTGCGGGAGCGTCCTGCATGTATGTCCTATCCCTTTATTTGACCAATCATACCGGCTAATCCAACCGTCACAAAGCATGCCAAGAGATCAACGTTTTTGCCAGTAAAATATTGGAATTCCCTTTCAAGACTTCTGGACGTGACCCTGCATGCCGATATATGCTACAATTCCCGATCCCCGTAAGATGTCAACGATAATCCATCACCACAACACAATCAGGATAGAGTCATGGCATTCGGCATTCTCAAGAAGCAGCTCGGCTTACAGAAGCAACTGGATGAATTTCTCAACCAGGTCAGCGAAGCGTCGCTGCTGCTTCGTCAGGGCGTGGATCTGTATCTTTCCGAACGTGAAGAAGCGTTTGATGAAAAGCTTGAACAGATCACTCATATTGAACATCGCGGCGATGAAATGCGACGCGACATCGAAAAGAAGCTTTACATCAAAACGCTCATCCCCGAATCGCGCGGCGACGTGCTGCAGCTTCTGGAGCGCCTTGATACCCTGCTCGACAGCTGCAAGGCCATGCTCTGGCAGTTCAAGATAGAACTTCCCGATTTTCCGGAAGAAGCCCATGGAGAACTGCGCGACCTGACCTCGCACTCCGCGGAATCGGTCGAGGCCATCGTACGCTCCACGCGCGCGTTTTTGCGCACCAGTCCGGAATTCGCCGACCACATCCACAAGGTATCCTACTGGGAAACGGAGTCGGACAAGGTTTCCACCCGCATGCTGATGGCCATATTCCGCCGCGACGACCTGAGCCTGTGCCACAAAGCACAGCTCAAGGATTTTGTCCGCCGCATTTCCAAGATTGCGGACAGGGCTGAGGACGTGGCAGACCGTCTGAGCATCTACGCCATCAAACGCATGTTGTAACGGAAGCCCGACATGCTGCCCATTTTTCTCTCCAGCGGCCTGTTTCTGGGCTGGTCTCTCGGCGCAAATGACGCTTCGAACGTCTTCGGCACCGCCGTTGCGTCGCGCATGGTCAAGTTCAAAACCGCCGCTATCATCTGCTCTGTCTTCGTCATCATCGGCGCAGTGTTCGGCGGTGCCGGGGCCTCGCACACGCTGGGCAAACTGGGGGCGGTAAATGCGCTGGCCGGGGCCTTCATGGTTGCCCTTTCCGCTGCGCTCACGGTGTATCTCATGACCGTGGCCCGCTATCCGGTGTCCACCTCGCAGGCCATAGTCGGTGCCATCATAGGCTGGAACCTGTTCACCGGCGCCATAACCGATCCCTCGTCACTCACCAAGATCATGATGACGTGGGTGGCCTGCCCTCTGCTTTCCGCCCTTTTTGCCGTGAGCATGTACATTCCCATAGCCTATGCCATCAAACGGCTGCCCCTGCACATCCTCACGCTGGATACCATGACGCGCTGGGGACTCATCCTTGCCGGGGCCTTCGGATCGTATGCGCTGGGTGCCAACAACATTGCAAACGTCATGGGTGTGTTTGTGCCTGTTGCGCCCTTTCATGACATAACGCTGTTCAAGACCATCACCTTTTCCCCCGAACAACAGCTGTTCTTTCTGGGGGGCCTTGCCATCGCTGTGGGCGTGTTCACCTACTCCAGACAGGTGATGATGACCGTGGGCGAGGGCATTGTGCGGTTAAGCCCCGTTGCGGCCTTTATCGTGGTTACGGCCCACTCGCTGGTGTTGTTTGTCTTCTCCTCGCAGGAGCTTTCTGACACCCTGCACAGCCTCGGCCTGCCCCGCATTCCCCTTGTGCCGGTTTCCAGCTCGCAGGCAATAGTGGGCGCGGTCATCGGCGTGGGCCTGCTCAAGGGCGGGGGCGGCATCCGCTGGCGCACGCTTGGCGGCATTGCCTCAAGCTGGGTCACCACCCCCATACTCGCCACGGTGCTCTGCTTCGTTTCACTGTTCTTTCTGCAAAACGTGTTCAACCAGCAGACCTACCGGCCTGTTGAATATGAACTGACCCCCATGGTGTGGGACCGCATAACCACCCTGCCGGGGGCGAGCGAAGCCACCCACGAAGCGCTGGATGACATGTGGATAGAGCGCTACCCCAACGCCAAGGCGTTCAGAACCGCTCTGGAGCAACGGCTTGGCCAAAACTCTCCGCTGGTTCCGCTCATCATGGACTACGCCGAGCTCGATTCCTTCCGCGTCACGGCAAAAGGCGTGAACAATGTGGACCACACCTATCTGACCGAAGAAGAAATGGACGCTGTGGAGTCTCTTGTCGGCCAGGCATTCACCCATCGCTGGAGCTTTGTGGAAGTGCTCGAAGAATATTCGGCCGCATGGCGCAAAAAGCCTGATGATCCCGAGTTCAACAAAGAGCGTCAGCGCAAGCTCAAGTATCTTTTTGATATACTGCGAAGCGGCTCTGAATAGACGCTGTCGGCAATCTGCAGCCAGCTTGCAAAACCATACAGGGTCGGACAGGAATTATTCCTTCCGGCCCTTTTCATATTCCCGACCCCCTCTCCGCCCGCATGGCGAGGGCCGGACCTGGCAAACGGAGCGCCGCATCATTCGTGCGGGCAATAGGCCCGTCTTTGTGCGCATACATTTCCATCTTTCTTCAACTGAGCGTTGAATATAGCAACCGCTGTGTGCTATGCTTCTCCCAATCGTCAAAATCCCATGCAACAATCTGAATGCATCGGACAACATACCCGGAGACTGACATGACTGCACAAAAGAACAAGGAATCCCGCGAGTGGCTCATCCCCGAAGAAGGGCAGAAGCACCTTAAAGATATATTCAAGGGACTGAAGGGGGATGTCCACCTTGTAGCGTTCACGTCCGGCGATCAGAAAAACGAGTTCGACACCTACATCCGCCGTTTTGCCGAAGAACTTGCGCTGCTTTCGCCCAAGATACATGCGGAATTTCATACGGTGAAAGACGAAGCCGCCACCAAGTACGATGTGAAGCTCACCCCCACCCTGCTGGTAAACCCCGAGCAGTACCGCATCCGCTTCACCGGAGCCCCCATGGGCGAAGAGGCACGGGCGCTCATAGAGACGGTATTTCTCGTTTCCATGGGACAGAGCGGGCTTTCCGCCGCGTCCAAGCAGTTGCTTGAGGAACTGAAAGAACCCCGCAACCCGCGCGTGTTCACCTCGCCCAGTTGCCCCTATTGCCCCGGCCAGTTCATGAATGCCGTGAAGTGCGCCATTGCCAAGCCTGACCTTGTCTCAGCCGAATGCGTGGATTCCGACGAGTTCCCTGATCTTTCCGCAAAATACAAAGTGGGCTCGGTACCACATACGCAGTATACCGACAGCTTTTCAGGCGTGGGCATGATGCCGGAAGAACGCTTTGTGCTTGAACTGGTCGCGCTGAAAGATGCCGAGCAGGCGCTGAGCGACCGGGGAATGGAGGCAAAGCCGTCCCACGAGCACGGAACAGAGGCAAAGGAATATGACGTTGTCATACTCGGTGCCGGTCCCGCAGGCCTTACTGCAGGCATTTATGCCGAACGATCCGGCCTGAAGAGCATTGTCATAGACAAGTCCATCATCGGCGGGCAGGTAGCCGTCACCCCCAATGTGGAGAACTATCCCGGTTTCAAGAATGTGGGCGGCATGAACCTTGTGGAAGTGCTTACGGCGCATACACGGGAATATTCCAATGTCCGCGAAAACGAGACTGTTGATGAGGTAAAAATCGGCAAACGCATCGAGGTATACACCGCCAAGGGTGTATACAGCGCCAAGGCCCTGATTCTGGCCACCGGAGCCCAGTGGCGCAGCCTGGGGGTGCCGGGAGAAAAGCAGTTCTTCGGCAATGGCGTCTCCTATTGCGCCTCGTGCGACGGTTACGCCTTCAAGGGCAAAAAGGTGCTCATGATCGGCGGCGGCAACAGCGCCCTGACCGATGCGCTGCACCTCAAGAACCTCGGCGTGCAAGTCACCGTGGTGCACCGCCGCGACAACTTCCGTGCGGAACAAGCCCTGCAGGATGCGCTGAACCGTGAAAAGATTCCGGTTATCTGGGATAGCACCGTTGAAGAAATCTACGGTGATGCAGAGCGGATAAAGGGTGTAAAACTGCGCAACCTGAAGACGGGCGAAGACACCCTGCATGAATGCGACGGCGTTTTCGTGGCCATAGGGCATATTGCCAATACGGAACTGGCATCGGATATCGGGGTGCACCTCAATGAAGACGGCACCATCAAGGTGGACCGGGGCATGCGCACCAATATCCCCCGTGTCTACGCTGCGGGCGATGTGACCGGCGGGGTCCGCCAGATCGTCACCGCCGTGGGCGAGGGGGCCACAGCGGCTCTTTCCGCTTTTGAAGACATCCAGAACCCCTACTGGAAAAAGAGAGCATAACGTACCGCTGCGCACGGAGCAAAATGTTCCGTGCGCAGCGGCTAATGATATGCACGCGCAAATCTTTGCGTTTTTTCAACAACAACCTTATGAAATACGGGCTTTGACCGATACGCACGCCAAACGAGTGTGTTGCATCAATACAAAACGACCCCGCGCGTAATGATATACTGGATATAAAAAACCAAAAACACATAATGATAAACATATGAGCACGGTGTCATTCCCGCAACACAGAGCCATACCATCTCTCACAGAAGAATGACCGCCACCTCATCCGGACCCCGGCCAATGGTCTCCATACTGCCCGGAACACGGAATACAACAACCCACAGCACAGACTTATATCCCCCTGCAAAATCCGGAATCGGGCGAATGAGGCCCGAAACCGACAAGAGAGAGATTACCATGTTAAAGAACCTCAAGTTGTCAGCAAAGATCGGCGGGGGCTACAGTCTTCTCGTCCTCATCACCTGCATCCTCGGCATCGTCGGTATCACCAGCATGTGGCGGGTGGAGGACAAGGCCAAGCTCATGGCACACGCCTATGTTCCGGAAGTGGTGATAATCAATGAGCTGGAACGCAACGTGCTGCTCACCATGTATTCCATGCGGGGCTATTCACTTTCCGATAACCCCGTATATCTTAAAGAGGGGCAGGACTACCTGACAAAGGTCAGAGAAGGTATTCGCAAGGCGGAGAATCTGATCACCGAACAACCGGCGCTGAGCAAACTCCGTGACGGGCTTGGAAAACTCAAAGCCAACATGGATACCTATGAAAACCTCATGAATGAGACCGAGCAGGCCAGCACCGGCATTCTTGACGCCCGCAAGGATATGGACAAGGAAGCAGGCATCTTCTCGGCCAAGATGGACGCCCTTCTCGGGGGGCAGCAGAGCAAGCTCACACAGGAAATAGCCTTTGGCGCATCACAAGACGCTCTAACAGAGCGCCACAAGAAAATCACGATTTACACCGCCATTTCCGATACGCTCTACCAGACGCGCATTCTGGCATTCAAGGCCTTCGCGGCACGCAACTCGAAGCAGTTTGAACTGGCACGCGCCAACTTTCAGGGGCTGGGCGATCTTTTTGAAGAGCTTCTTCCCCTCACCCATATTCCTGCTGACGTGGAGCATCTGAAGGAAGCCAGAGCGGCTGCTGGAAACTATCAGAATGCTGTGCTCAAAGTTGCGGATAACATCCGCAAGCTTGAGGAAATAAACGTCATTCGCTCTCAAACGGCCGACAAGGTCGTGGCTGCATCAGCTGCCATTTCGCAAGCAGGCCTCAGCCAGACGGAAACCATCGCAGTAGATGCCGACGAAAGCCTCGGCGTTGCCGCCAGCATCCTGCTTTGGGGTCTGGGCCTTGCGGTTGCGCTTGCCATCGGCATCGCCCTGCCGCTCACCCGCAGCATTACTGCCCCCCTCGGCCGCGTTGTGGGATTTGCCGAAGCAGTGGCAAAGGGCAACCTCAACGCTGCGCTCTCCGAACATCGCGGTGACGAGCTCGGCAAGCTGGCCGACGCCATCCGCAGCATGGTGGCCAGCCTCAAGGAACGTATAGAAGAAGCCGCACACAAATCAGAAGCAGCCGATGCAGCCGCCCGCGAAGCGCAGGAAGCCATGCGCACGGCCGAAGCAGCAGGCAAAAAGGCAGAGGCGGGCCGCGCCTCCATTCTGCAGGCAGCCGAACAGCTGCAGCAGGTGGTGGAAGTCGTCACCTCTGCATCCGAAGAACTTTCCGCCCAGATCGACCAGTCGAGCAAGGGCGCCGACATTCAGACCCAGCGCGCCGGAGAAGCCGCCACAGCCATGGAGCAGATGACCGCCTCGGTCATAGAAGTGGCCAGCAACGCGGCAGCCGCCTCCCAGTCTGCGGAAACAACCCGGCTCAAGGCTCAGGCAGGATCGGGCGTTGTGCAGCAGGCCGTACGAGAAATCAATCAGGTTCAGCAGCAGTCCACCATCGTGAAAAACGATATGACCCAGCTTGATAAACAGGCAGAAAGCATCGGCCAGATCATGAACGTCATTTCCGACATTGCAGACCAGACCAACCTGCTGGCACTGAACGCCGCCATTGAAGCCGCACGTGCCGGCGAAGCAGGGCGCGGTTTTGCCGTGGTTGCCGACGAAGTGCGCAAACTTGCGGAAAAGACCATGACCGCCACCAAGGAAGTTGGCGACGCCATCAAGGGTATTCAGAGCGGCACCCGCCAGACGGCAGCCAATCTGGACCTTACCGTGAAGACGATCGGAGAAGCCACACGACTGGCCACGGAATCAGGCCACTCGCTTGATGAAATCCTCCACCTTGTGGAAGATGTCGCCAGCCAGGTGCAGACCATCGCCACGGCGGCGGAAGAACAGTCCGCAGCCAGTGAACAGATCAGCCATTCCGTGGAAGAGGTAAACACCATTTCCTCTGAAACCTCGCAGGCCATGAATCAGGCCTCCGAAGCCGTGGCAGAGCTGGCCAATCAGGCGCAGCGGCTCAAGGAACTCATAGATAACATGCTCGCAGGCGGCAGATAGCCTTGCAGAAACTGCGGGAACAAACGCGTCTCCCGCAGATGCTCAAAAAACAGGGGCGGAGGATTAACACCTCCGCCCTTCAGGGTAATGACAAACCCTCGTTTTCAGTAAAACCGTATTCCCGTTAAGCCGGAACCGAGGCCCAAAAACGGATTTTCATCGCTTATACGAGGTGCAGGAACGTTAGGTTCCTGCCCGGCGGAGCCAAAAAATATCAGAAATGACTTTGTCAGCAGTCTGAAGGGCGGGGGATCATCCTCCGCCCTTTTCCGTATTACAAGCGCCGGCTGTGCGGAACAACAAACAGCATCATGCATGCTCTGAAGTCCGGCTTCGGTGCATAAGCGCCTACAGCCATTTGTTCTTTCTGAAATAATACAGCATCACTCCGCCCACAGCGAGCATAATGACAAGCGCGGCAGGATACCCGTAACGCCAGTCCAGCTCCGGCATATACCGGAAGTTCATGCCATACAGTCCTGCAATAAAGGTCAGGGGAATGAATATGGTGGCAATGACCGTAAGAAATTTCATCACATTGTTCATGCGCATGCCCGCAAGGGAAATCTGCAGATCAAGCAGGCCGGACAGCAGGTCGTGCAGGGCCTGCACGGCTTCCACCACCTGATCGGCGTGTCCCTTCACGTCTCCGAAGAAGGGCTCCACATCCTCGCTTATCTCCACTTCCTCGTTACGGTGCAGCGCGCTCAGGGCCTGCTGGGCAGGCAGCAGGGCATTGCGCAGGGCAACCACAATCCGCTTCAACGCGTAGATGCGCATGAGCGTCTCTTCATCCGCTCCATCCTCGCCAAGGCTTTCTTCCAGCGCCTCAACATCGGCCCCTATGGTACTTATGACGCCAAAATACCCATCCACCAGCACATCCAGCATGGCAATGGCCAGATACATGGAGCCGAACTTGCGAATGCGCCCCTTTCCCTTGCGCAGGCGGTTCAGAAGTCCTTCCCATATGCTGTCCCGTTCTTCCAGAAAGCCGATCACCACCCCTTCACGGCAGACAATGGACACGTGCCGCTCTCTGAGGCGTACGGCATTCCTGTCGTATTCTATATGGCGCAGGGAAATGACCACATGGTCGTCATATTCGTCCATGCTGGGCCGGTGCCCAGTGTTGAGGACATCTTCCACGGCCAGAGGGTGCATGCCGTAGCGCTCTGCCAGCGCCTGCACCTGTTCGGCCTCATGCAGGCCGGACATGAGCAGCAGTCTGTCCATGCCTTCTGCCTGCGCGGGCAGCTCAAAGGGATACGGCAGCACCTGTTCCACCATGGCATCTGCGGAATAATCCACGCACAGCAGAGAAGGAGCAAAGTCCTTATCTGTTCCGGAATATATGGCCGTGCCCGGAGCCTCACCCCGTTTCATGGAATTATGGCGCACCGATTCAAACATGGAATACATCCCTCTTACAGGTCTTGCTGACGGGTGCATTCCCGTCCGCTTCTCCGACATCCGAAACCTCTCCGGCAATACCGGGCAGGACAGCGCTGCCGGCCCCTCCGCTCTGCTTTTCGGCCAGTATCACACATTGCGAAGAACGGCCGTCCACCTTGAGAAGCAGCGGATCATCCAGCTGCACACGCGAAATAGAGGTTCCCCGGGATACTTCGGGCAGGCTGCCGAGCCACGCCCAGTCCAGAGTTTCCTCGCCCTTGCCTTCCACCATGATATAATTGATGCCCAGTGTAGTGATATTGTGGAAGAAATGCGAGCCCTGAGAAGGTTCCACCTTCAGCGTCTCCGTTGAGGTTTCAATCATGGCCCCGACCCCGCATATATCCTGCCACCCCACGGGAATGCCGAGCCATGCATCCGCAGACCCCCAGCGCCCGAAGCCGATGAGCAGATAGGGACGGCCTTCGTCCTGCAGCACACGGTTCATCTGCCCTATCTCCTGTGCTATGTCACGCGTATGCGCCGCATCAAAGGCATCCGGCCTGACGAACACTATATCGCGGATATCCCTGCGCTCCGCGTTGCCCAAGGCGTTGCGGGAGTAGCAGAAGGCACGTTGGCGCTCCTCATCCGTCACTGTGACCTTGCGCACTTCCGCCCTTGCGCTCATGGGGCGCAACTGCAGCAAGGCAAAGCGCCCCCTCGGGTAGCCTGTTTCCTCCTGCTTTCTGCGCTGCGCTTCACTCACAGGCAGGTCCACGGCAAATTCCACCTCCACCGGCCCGCCCATGGCCTGCTCCGCCATGGAAAGAACATCGCGCAGTATGCCTGGCAGGGGGAAGGAGTCATGCCGCAGCACCTGCGAGAACAGCAGCACCTTTGCACCGGGGGCAGAGGCCGTATCCCGCAGCACGCCTTCTCGCGGGTCATAGGAACTTGCCACAATCGAGATAGGCCCGTCCGGTTCCGCCTCATACACCTCGCGCAGGACCACACGGTCCGGGGAATCCGGAACACCCGCGCCTGCGACAGATACCGGCGCAGCTCCGGAAGCTGCCACCGCCGATGGTCCTGCAGCCGGTCCCGTATCCGCCGGTTCCCATGCTGCGGATGCGCCTCCCATATACAGACTGTAGAAACCGGTCTGCGAGTTGCGCATCATGTCCGCATCCTTGGCGAACTGCGGCAGCAACTGGGGATGTTTGGGGGAGAACCGCAAAATCTGGCCGCCATCCATGACCATTTTTCCCAGCCCCATGGCAATGGATGCCACGCCGTCGTCTGTGTCCATCCGGCCGAAGGGGTAATAGTTGTGCGACTGGGCCACACCGGAAATGGCCGGATAGAAATATTCGCCGTACTGCTGCCCCACCACCTCCTGAATCACGACGCCCATTTTCTCTTCGTCGGTTCTGAGCTTCACACGCCGCGAAAAAGCCTTGGGTGCCTGATAGTAGGTGGATGCAAAAACCAGCCGTATGGCCCGCAGGGTCTGGCGCAGCCGTTCCTGCGGGTCGGGATGATTGTTGGGCAGCATGAACGTGGCATACAGCCCCGCATAGGCCTGATACTGGGCGTCTTCCAGCAGGCTGGAGGACCGGATGGTGATGGGGTAGTTCACCTCGCGCAGATACAGCCGCACGTGGTGTTCCAGCCAGCCGGGCATCTTGCCAGCAAGAAACAGGCGGGCAACCTCGGCGTCCGGCACATCGGTCTTGGCAAGGTATTTCAGGTTGTTGTTGCGTATAAAGGCTTCAAAGCCATCCACCCCCACGGCCAGTGTGCGCGGCGGAGAAATTTGCACATCATGATACTTTTCCTGCAGCCAGCCATTCTGCGTGAGCAGGCGGAAGAGAAAGGCCAGCCCGCGGGATTTGCCGCCCAGCGAGCCCTTGCCCATCTTGAGAAAATCCGTTCCCGGATCAAAGTCTGCCGCGTGGAAGGAAACCACAACCCCGCGCTGCCTGTCGCGGATGCGGTCGCGGATAAGGGTGAGCAAAAAATCCCGCTGCGTCAGCGCATCGGTAAAGTCCGCATTGGTCAGCGGACGCATGGCGCACGCCAGCTCGAACTCGTTACGCGCAAAAAACCAGCGGGAAAAATCGTTGCGGCTGCAGTGGGCGAGAAACACATCATCGGGGATGGTTCTGAGCATCTTTTCCACACCGTACATGCTGGTGGCGCGGCCAATCTCACCGCCTTCGGCATCACGGAAGACAAAGTCACCGAACCCGAGCTGCTCGGATACAAAGCGCCGCACCTCGGCAAGCAGAAAGGGGGAATTCTTGTCCACGAAAAAGGCAGGAACTTCAGCAGCCCGTGCCGCGTTTACTGATTCCGAGCTGGTGAGCAGCAGCGGTATGTCCGCTCTCTCGGTCCGTATCTGCTTCAGCAGTTGCACTCCGGCATCGGCCACCACGGTGCCATCCATGGGAAATCGCACGTCGGAAATGACACCCAGCACGTAGTGCTCATACTTTCTGAAATACTCCATGGCCCTTTCATAATTGTCCGCCACCAGAATCTTGGGACGGGCGCGCATGGCCAGCAGACGGTGTTCCTGATTGAGCCCCTCGTGAATAACCTGCTGCGCCTGCAGAACAAGCTCTCTGTACAGAATGGGCAGCAGCGAGGATATGTAGTCCGGCGAATCTTCCACCACGATGATGACGCGCACCCCTGCAAATTCGGTATCGCGTTCGGCATTGCGCCGGTCTTCGGAGAGTTTGACGATGGCAAGCAGCAGGTCGGCGTTGCCGGTCCAGACAAAGGATCTGTCCACCCCGTATTCGCGGTATTCTGCCGGATTCTCTATACGCTGGTGCGTGAGCATGACCACCGGCAGGTCCGGATGCGGTTCCTTCACCGCCTTTTTCAGGGAATGCAGGTCTTCTTCGGTAAAATTGGACATGAGGATAAGCATGTCGCAGGCATGCATATCCAGCTGCTCAGGCACCTCGGCAAAAGAAGACACCCATGTAAGGCTGGGGGGCTGGCTCAGGTTGAGCCCGCGATATTCGCTGACAAGTCGCTCGGAAAGTTTGCAGTCTTCTTCCATCACCCACGCATCATACGGCGTGGAGACAAGCAGGATGTTGCGCACCTTGCTCGCCATGAGTTCCTTGTACTGGGCAAACCTGCTCTCGGTGCCGCTGCGGTGGACATAACAGAATTGCTGCATGGTACCCCTTGTGTCCATCCGCACGGATGGACCGGTCTGTCCGGCCTTCTGCCGGAACCGTACGATCAGGTGCCACAGGAATTCATGTCACATTGCAACAGCTGTTTTCCCGTGTCAGTCCCCTACCCTGCATTCAAGCGTATGCTCGCGCTTGGCGTCATACATGGCCCTGTCTGCCCGAAGATAGGCAGAATCCAGTGTATCAGAAGGCAGCACCGTGGTCAGCCCGCAACTCATCTGAATGCGAAGGGGAACTCCCTTCACTTCCGCCAGCGGCGTCTGTGCGAGCACGGTGTTGAACCTGTGCACAACGTTGTTGGCACTGGCCGCTCCGCCCATGACAAGCAACATGAACTCATCGCCGCCCCAGCGGGCAAGCATGTCGGTTTCCCTGAACACGTTGCCGGCCAACCGTCCTACTTCCTGAAGAATGCGGTCGCCCACGAGATGCCCATAGGTGTCGTTAATGGACTTGAAGTCATTCAGATCCAGAACAGCCAGAGAGAACACTTCTCCGCCGCGGCTCAGCTGTGAAAGCTGTATGTTGAAACGCTGCTCAAGAGCGCGGCGGTTGGGAAGTCCGGTCAGGGAGTCCACAAGCGTAACGGATTCAAGCCGCTTCTGATAGCGGTGCACGGTCATGAGGCTCACCAGCAGAACGGCCAGCGTCACCACGGCCCCCGCCGCAACGGTGCGGATGAAGTTGTCGCGGGCCGAGGCCATGACATCGTACTCCGCCTGCTGCACAATAATATACCAATCGATTTCCGGGATATAGCGCGAGGTAAGATACACCCCGCCATCTGCTCCCCTGAACTCGAAGTCGGCTGGCACCTCTTTGGCGGCCAGAACCCCTGCCGCGACCTCCGGCGATGTCATCTTCGCAAGCGAGACACCCCTGATCAGCGTGATATCGGGGTGCACCTGCACCACGCCCTTGCCGTCCACCATGAACACTGTTTTGCCGTGCAGCCGCTTGTAGTCGCTGAACACCTTGGCAAGAGTGGCCATGCGCAGCCCCACGCCGGTCACACCAATGGTACGAGAGGCTGCGTCACGCACCCGGTAGTTGATGAACACCGTCAGCTCGTTCTCAGCAGCCTCGTTGGTGTCCACATCAAGCCGCATGGTCAGGCCGGAAGCGAGAAAGTCGTAAAACCAGCTGTCGTGGGCGTTATCCGGGTTCACATCCTTGAGCACGTTCCTGAAGTGATAGTACCGGCTGGTTGCCGTTGACACAAAAAACGAGGAGAAAAATCCATACTCCTCGTGAATGCGCTGCAGGTATCTTATGACTCTGGGCGGATCCTGCTCCCCTTCCAGCACCCAGTCCCGCAGAAAGGTATCGTTTGCCATGACCGATGCCACGTGAATGGGCTGCATGAGATCTGCATGAATCTCGGAATATATGGTATCGCGCAGCAGGGGCAGGGAGGAATTGACCAATTCCTCGCGTATGTAACGCTGGGAGACGTTGTAATTCACCACACCAAGTAAGATGAAGCCCGTAAGCATAATCCCGCACAGGGCTGCAACGAGCTTTATTCTGTCAGAAACAAGAGACATCATGACCACCTGAAAAAATATGCAGTACCACTTTCGGCATAGTACACAAAGCCTATGTATAAACCAAGCCCTGCTGGAAGCTCTTTTTCGAAGACTTGCGCAAGAAATCTCTATAAAAATGCGCCTTTCTTCACACTGAGTGAGCATTCAGTCCGGTTGCCAACCCCGATAAAAGTCACTATACATCAGGGTTCTCTTTTCCGTAACACTGGGAGTATAGAACATGCCGCACAAAGGTCCACACATATCCATTAGTTCCGAATCGTTAGTGAACCGGGTGCTGCGTATTGATCTTGACGAGTTCGAGGACTGGCCGGAAGCCGTCCGTGAAACGGCCATCGCGCTGGCCGAAGAACTTTTTCTCGTCCGATACAACCCATTCATCGACGCCGAAACCGTCCGCCAGAGCGTGCAGACCCGATTCGATCAGGCTGTTCCCAGTCTGGCGCATCACTACGCCACCACGCTCCGCGAAGGGCTTACCATGTTCTGGAGTTCCTTCGACTCCGACATGGCATTTCGTGAAGAACTCATCAAACGCATCGGGCAGGTGGTTCCCAAAGACCGCATAGATACCCGCCCCGGTTCGCTCGTGGAATGTTCCACAGACGCCACCGACCTGCGCATGGAACTTCCTTTGCTGGTGGTCGCGCCCTCCAGTGCCGAGGAAGTGAGCGCCGTGGTGCGCCTTGCCAACGAGATGAAGTTCGCGCTCATCCCGCGTGGCGGTGCATCCGGCTGTACGGGCGGTGCCATTCCCGCCCGCAAGCGTACTGTGGTCATGACGCTGCAGAAGCTCAGCCGCATCAAGGATGTGGACCCCGCCGCCATGACCCTGACCGTGGAAGCCGGTGTTATCACCGCTTCCGCCATCAAGGCCGCAGCGGACAAGAACCTGCTTTTCACGGTGGATCCCGCCTCCAAGACGGCATCCACCATCGGCGGCAATATTGCGGAAAACTCCGGCGGCCCCTTCGCTTTCGAATACGGCACCACGCTGGACAATATTCTTTCCTACCGCATGGTCACCCCCACAGGGGAAATCGTGGACGTGGAGCGTGTGAACCACCCCCGCCACAAGATCATGGAAGATGAAACTGCCGTCTTTGAAGTGAAGGACATTTCCGGCGGCGTGCGCACGGTCATCACCCTGAAGGGCGATGAAATCCGCAAGCCCGGCCTCGGCAAGGACGTGACCAACAAGTTCCTCGGCGGCCTGCCCGGTGTGCAGAAAGAAGGCACCGACGGCGTCATCGTCGAAGGCTGCTTCATCTGCCATGCGCAGCAGAAGCACTTCCGCGTGGTGGTGCTGGAGTTCTTCGGACGCTCCATGCACAACGCCATGCTCGTCATCAAGGAAGTTGTGGCCCTGCGTAACACCATCCGCACACAGGGCGATCTGGTCAAGATTTCCGCCCTTGAGGAATTCGGCGTCAAATACGTTGAGGCCATTGAATACCAGAAGAAATCCACCCTGTACGAAGGCACGCCCATTTCCGTGCTCATTCTGCAGCTCGACTCCAACGACGAAGATGCGCTGGAAAAGAGCGTGCGCGACATCGTGGAAATCTGCGCACCCTTTGATCAGGTGGACGCCTTTGTGGCCAAGGACGCAGCCGAGGCAGAGCACTTCTGGGAAGACCGGCACAAGCTCTCCGCCATTGCCCGGCGCACCTCCGGCTTCAAAATCAACGAAGACATCGTTATTCCCATAGACGTCATTCCCGATTTCTCGGACTTCATCGAAGCCCTGAACCAGAAGTGCATGGGCAAGGCATACCGCGCCGCCCTGCAGGACGTGGGCCGCGTGCACGGCATGCCGCTGGAAGACAAGTCCATGAACCGGGAATTCACTTATGCCTCCAAGGTGGCTCAGGGCAAGATTCCCACCTCCGAGCTTTCCGATCAGGAAATGCTGGAGCGTGCGGCAGCGTATTTTGACGAACTTGCCGAAGCGCACCCGAACCTGAAGCGGCATTTCCAGAAAATCTACGACCACATGCTGGCCACGCGCATCATCATCGCCAACCACATGCATGCGGGCGACGGCAACTGTCACGTGAACATTCCCGTGAACTCCAACGACCCCGTCATGCTGCACAACGCCGAAGAAGTGGCCGACGAGGTCATGGCCAAGGCGCAGGAAATGCATGGCGAGGTAACGGGCGAGCACGGCATAGGTATTACCAAGATCAAGTTCCTGTCTGAAGAGAAGATGCAGGCGCTCAAGACCTTCAAGAGCAGAGTGGACCCCCACTCCATCATGAACCCTGCCAAGCTTACCCAGCGCGAAACGCCGGTTAAGCCCTTCACCTTCTCCTTCAACAGGCTCATCAGGGATATCCAGGCCTCCGGTCTGGCGGACAAGGACCGCCTCATCGGCCTGCTCACGAACATTCAGGTCTGCACCCGCTGCGGCAAATGCAAGCAGGTGTGCCCCATGTTCTTCCCCGAAAAGTCGCTGCAGTTCCACCCGCGCAACAAGAACCTGAGCCTCGGCGCACTGCTTGAGGCTGTGTATTATTCGCAGGTGAACAAGGGCAAGCCGGATGAAGGCCTGCTCACCCAGCTGCGCAAGATGATGGAACACTGCACCGGCTGCGGCAAGTGTACCGCCGTGTGCCCTGTGAAGATAAACTCTTCCAGCGTGGCGCTTGAACTGCGTGCCTTTGTGGATGAAGAAGGCGCTGGCGGTCACCCCATCAAGTCCAAGGTGCTGGATTATCTCTCCAGAGACATCCATTCCCGCGTGCCCCGGGCCGCCAAGATGGCCGCAATGGGACAGAAGATGCAGAACAGGGCGCTCAAGTTCATTCCGGCTTCATGGCGCTCCGGCCTTGAGAACCCGCTGTTCTCCGGCCCCGGCCCCGAGATGGGCTACCGCAGCCTTGCGGAGGCCATTAAGCTTGAGAAGGGTTCCATCTTCATTCCCAAGTCGCGCTCGGGCAACGCGCCCCAGCATGCCCTGGACGCCGTGTTCTACTTCCCCGGCTGCGGTGGTTCGCTGTTCTACCGCAACATAGGCCTTGCAGGGCTCATGCTGCTGCTCAAGGCAGGCTACGCCGTCATCATGCCTGAAGAGCACCAGTGCTGCGGCTATCCGCTGCTGGCGGCCGGCAAGGACACGATCTACAAGCAGAACCGCGAACGCAACATCATTTCCATGAAGACGCTGTTCGACAAGGCTGCGGCGCAGGGCCTGAACGTGACCTGCGTGGCCACGGCCTGCGGTTCCTGCCGCGAAGCGCTGGAAAAGTATGAGCTGCCTGCCAACCTGAAGGCCGGTCTTGTGCACAAGGACATCGTGCAGATCATCACCGAGCAGGATGGCAAGGAAGGCGGACTGCAGATTCCCCGCTTTGCGCAGGGTCAGCCCCTGCTGTATCATGCGGCCTGCCATGCGGAATGGAGCGGCGTGCACAAAGTGAAGGCGGGCGGAATATACCAGAAGGCCCTTGCAGAGATGACCGGAGCCAAGGTTGTGCTCAACCCCGGCTGCTGCGGCGAATCGGGCATGGGTGCCATGACCAACCCCGACATCTACAACAAGCTGCGCACCCGCAAGCAGCAGAATCTGGAATCAGGTCTCACCGGGTATCCGGAAGGCGCTCCCGTTGTGGTGGGCTGCCCCTCATGCAAGGTGGGCATTGCCCGGAGCTTCATCAACATGCATGAAAAGCGCCCCGTGCTGCATACCCTTGAGTACCTTGCGGCCAACATGTACGGCGAGGACTGGAAAAAGACCTTCAAACGCCTTGCCACCGATGCGCTGAACGGCAATGCCGTCCGCGTTGTGGACGACAGCGCTCTTTAGCGACCCTATCCGCCTCAGACCGAACACGCCGCTGAACCGAACGACGCAGCCGGAAGGAGAAACTCTCCTTCCGGCTGTTTTGTGTTCACATATGAGAAAGGCCGCCGTGCACGAAACACGGCGGCCTTTTTGCCGGGTGGGCTTCCGGCGAAGGGTCATGTGAAGGAGAACAACGTGTTTTCAACCACCGAGGGTGCTTGCGGCCAGTATCTCAAGCGATACCACAAGAGCGGCAAAGCCAAGCATATACAAAGAGTCCATAAGGGTTTCCTGCCACTATCCAAATTTATTCGGAAGGAATTCGATTCGGTTGTGCCTCTGCGGCACCGCCCTTTTCCGTACGCTCGCCCTGTGAGTCGGGGAACTTCAGCGAGTTTCTGAAAAAACGACGAACAGAGCCTGTCCCTGCCTGCGGAGACGTGATGCTCAATTTCCGGATCATATTCCCTCCAATGCGTATCTGTTGCGATGCTGTTATCGGCTGCGTTGAATCTGTTTTATTGAAAATGATTTTCATAATCAAGTAAAATTTTCATTTCTTTTCCCCTTTCACCGCATAAACAAGCAAACACTCTGAAATAACAGGCTTTACAATAATAGCTGCAGCACGATCCGCGCCCACTAAAACCGTGCAGGGATATGCAGGCCGCACAAGGGCGTTCTGCCGACGATGCATATGAGAGGATACGAAGGCTTGCAGCCTTACCTTTGCGGCGAAATCACCGTTTGTCCTTACGGCCATACTCGACCCGCGCGTCACAGATTGCCCGGTGGTTGGCATCCGCCCAGCCGATCAGTGTCTGCATGGGAACCAGAAACGAGCGGCCAAGCTCTGTCAGGCAATATTCCACACGCGGCGGCACTTCCGGATACACGGTGCGCAAGATGAAACCGTCCTGTTCCAGATGCTTCAATGTTCTGGAAAGCATCTGCTTGGAGATATCCCCTAATTCGCGCAACAACTCGTTGAAACGCAAGGTTCTGGTTTCCAGCGCTTCCAGTACCAACAGACTCCATTGATCGCCTATGCGGTCCAGCACGTCCCGTATGGGGCACGGCTGTTCAAACTCAACCCCACCAATTTCGTTCTCAAGCTCCGGCATACGGCTCCCTTATTCTTACACGGTCACACAAAAGTGACCTGGTACTTTTTTTCTGACTTCTTGTGCGAGATTTCAGGCTCTGCTAAAAAACAACTTCGGTCTACTTAATAGACCAAGTCTGAAATAAATACCATCTTAATTGAGCCGCCCTCCCCACACGCCAAACGGCACGGCTGGCGGCGCACAAACAACACATAACAAGGAGCGATATCATGATATCTCTGAAGCAAACCATTCTGGCAGGCGCTGCCATGCTGCTGGCTCTGGCCGGAACCGCCAACGCTCAACCTGTTCGCGACATCAAGACGGAAGAAGCAAACCGGGTACTGGTTCTGAAATTTTACGACACGTTCTTCAACAAGCATCAAGTAGATGAAGCCGCGAAAGTGGTGGCCGACAACTACATTCAGCACAACCCCACTGTACCGGACGGAAAAGAGCCGTTCGTTTCATACTTCCGGAGCTTCTTCAACGAAAACCCCGAATCGAAGGTGCGCATCGTGCGCAGTGCGGTCGATGGCGACATAGTGTGGCTGCACATCCATTCGGTTAACAAGGCCAAGGATACCGGCGAGGCCGTTGTCGACATCTTCCGCGTACAAAACGGCATGATCGTCGAGCATTGGGATGTCATTCAGCCGGTGCCGCAAACTGCGGAAAATACCAACACCATGTTCTAACACCATGGGGAAGCTGGGGCAGCCTCTGACCTGAACGAGGAATGCATCCCGCAACTTCCCGCACATCCATCGACATATTGCTGCCTTCGGAGCCCGAACAGGACGTATATCAGAAAGACGTCCTCCCCTCTCCGAGAGAAAGGGGGGAGGCAGCAATATGCCACTTCAAGTGGTGTTACCCCTGAGAGGGGGGCGGGAAAACCCAGGCGAAGTAACGCTTGGAAAACGGATTTGAAACCACAAGGCAGGTTCTCATGAAAATAGCGATTATCGGTGCGACAGGTTTTGTGGGCGCCCCCATATTGCGAGAGGCCGTCTCGCGGGGGCACCAAGTGCTGGCCCTTACGCGCAACGCGAAGAATATCCCCGCGACCGGCTCCGTAGCAGTAGAGAAGGTTGACGTACACGACACCGCAGCTCTTGCGCAGGCAATAGCCGGCTATGATGTGGTCATACACGCATTTGCCCCTCCACGTTCGGATTCCATGGAAACGCGCATAGCCCGCCAGGCGCAAGGTACCGGGAGCATCATCAAAGCCATCAAGCAATCGGGAGTCCCGAGATTGGTGGCAGTGGGCGGCGCAGGAACTGCCGAAGTGGCACCCGGAGTGCCGTTGATGAACAGCTACTTCTTCCCGCCGGAATATGAAGGTGGCGCACGCTCCACAGCTGTCATCAAAGACCTGCTTCAATCCGAAGACGCCTTTGACTGGGTGTTCATCTCGCCGCCGAACTTTCTGGAAGAAGGACCACGTACCGGGAGCTATAGAACCGGAAAAGACAATCTGATCATAGAGCTTTCAACCGGGCGCAGTTACATGAGCACTGCAGACTATGCGGTTGCCATGCTGGACGAGATAGAAACGCCCAGACACCACCGGCAGCGGTTTACTGTGGGCACCTAAACATAGCTTGCCTTGAGAATGGATGCACCCGGATAGAAAGACACAAAAAAAAGCCCCCGCTTTGCGGGGGCTTTCGTCTTCAATTCAAATCACTGCCTAGGCAGGTTCGAATTCGCTCTTGGGAGCGCCGCACACGGGGCACACCCAGTCAGAGGGAATATCATCGAACTTGGTACCGGCTGCTACGCCGTTATCGGGATCGCCTTCGGCGGGATCGTATTCATAGCCACAGATGGTGCAAACGTACTTCTGCATTGGATAGTCCTCGTATTTCTCTTGGTCTTACAGCTCAGCCTTCCAGTGGCCGTGCAGGTTGCAGTATTCGCGGGCAGTGACCTTGGTTGCGGAGATGCAGAATTCTGCTTCCGGAGCTTCGCCGGGCTTCAGGAACTTGGTGTAGCTTACGCCGTCGGCAACCAGCTCGATCCACTGAATCCAGTGCTTCTCTTCCATGGGATGAGCAACAGCGCCCACCTTCACCTTGAAGCCGTTGGGGGTCTTCTCGATGACAGGTACGTGCTTTTCCTTGGCTGCGTCAACAGTGCCTTCGGCCTGAAGCTGCATTTCTTCGCCACAGCATACAAGTTCGGCACCGCCGCCGACCAGAACTTCAACCATGTTACCACAGTGCTTGCACTTGTAGACTTCAAGGAAATTAGGCATGAATGACTCCTAGCTATCGTTAATGTTTGATTGAATACAGTAATATATTTTGTCAGTAACAATTCCTAACACAGGCATCATACATCCTTAGCGCGGTCAGTTCAATCCCAAAGTGAAATTTTTTCGAGTCTGATATCGCAAGCAGTCCTCAGGCAGCGATGCCTTCTAAGCAGGATTGAGCAGCAACTGCAGGTCCGAGGCGGCGAGTTCAAGCTCGCGCTCGAACATGAGGCCGCATTCATCCCCGCTTACCCAGCGTACCGAGCTGCCAAGCCCGTTCAGCTTCACCCCGTTCATGTTCAGCATGGTATCAAAGTACACTGCAGCCTGTATGGCCGGACGCGTGTCCGCACCATTGAGAAAGCGTATCCTGGCTCCGCCGGGGCTTATGTCGATAAGATGCACTTCCAGATTTCTGCCCCCGTGCTGCACCCGGCACACATGTCTGAAGCCGTAAGCTTTGAGTTCCAGCCGCGAATGTTTTCTGCGATCAACGTGTGATGCGCTCATATTTCCCCCGCTCTCGGTTATGCGCAACAAATCCTGCCGTGAAAAATACAGCCCCCGGACGCATGCGTCGTCAGCGCCGCAGGTCCGTATCCCCGTTGTTCCAACGCCATGATACTTTCCAAAAATACGCCCCGCAAAGGGCCCTCTCCATGATTATTCCTTGAAGCGTTCCACCATGGCACTCAGCTTGTGCGCCATGCCCGCCACCTCGCGAATGGCCTCGTTAGCCTCCTGTATGCGCCCTGCAATGGTCTGCGACAGATGGTTTATGGAGTTGATGCTTCTGTTGATCTCTTCGCTCGTGGCGGACTGCTGCTCGGAAGCGGTGGCAATGGAGCGCACCATATCCGCCATCTGCTCGGAACGCTGCATGATTTTGGTGAATATCTCGCCGGTATCTCCGGCCTTTTCCGCAGTGCGCACGCTGCGCTGCTGGGTTTCATGCATGCCCGCAACTGCATTGCGGGTGCTTTCCTGAATATGCACGATGGCCTGCTCAACCTCGCGCGTTGCGGTCATGGTCTTTTCCGCGAGCTTGCGCACCTCGTCCGCCACCACGGCGAACCCGCGACCGGCCTCTCCGGCCCGCGCGGCCTCAATGGCGGCGTTCAGCGCCAGCAGGTTGGTCTGGTCCGCAATATCGTTGATAACGCCGATGACGTTGCCGATATTCTGCGCGCTCGTGGCAAGCTCATCCAGACTGCCCGCAAGCTCTGCTGCGCGGGTGGACATATTCTGCGTTTCCTGCACGGTGGAATCCATTTCCCGGCCGCCCTGCGTGGCTTCGTCATTGGCCTTTTCCGCAAGCTGGGCCGTGGTGGTGGCGCTCTGGCTTACCTCCAGCACAGAGACATTCATCTCTTCCATAGCGGTGGCCACCTGACTGGTCTGCCCTGCCGTTTCCTCGAACTTGCCGGTCACCTCACTCATCTGGGCGGAGAGCTGCTGGGCCGCAGACGCAAGGTTCATGGAAATGGCAGTCACCTCCTCCGCAACGGCCAGCAGGCTCTTGCGGTTCGCTTCTATGCGGGCCTTGTCCTGCTCTTCCTGCGTCAGGTCGATCATGACGCCAATGGCTCCGGTTACCGCGCCACTGGCATCCTTGAGAGGAGAAAACTCGTACTGAAGGGGGAAGTGCACACCGTCGCTGCGGCGATAATGCATGCGGCCGCTGGTACTGCGCCCGGTTGCCAGCACCTTGCCGGCAATATCCTCGTCATGGCCGCCGCCCTGCAGCAGTTTGTCCAGACGATGATCTTTGCTTGTGGAACCGTTTGAGCCGAGAATGGCCTTGATGGGAGAGTTCGCATACTCTATGCCCTGCTCCTTGTTCACCACCACAAGGGGGACGATAATACCGTTCAGCACCGACTGGTTATATTGCAGCTGATCGCGGATGGTCGCCACCATCTTGGCAAGGTTGCCGCACAGTCTGCCCAGTTCGTCGGTACCGGAATCGTTGAAATTGATGGAGTAATTTCCCTTCTCGATCTCGTGGCTGATGCCGGTAATGCAGCGGATACGGTTCACGATGCCGAACTTCATGAAGAGCAGCAGAACCGCAATAAGGCCCGCCATACCCGCAAAGGAAAGACCGGCCCCCACATACTGCGCCTTGTGCAGCATGCCCATTTCACCGGAGATGTCCTTGAGCATGACCATGGAACCGAGAATCTTGCGGCTTGCCCCGTGGCAGTGGTGGCAGCTTTCCGCATTCTCGATGGTGTAGGTGGCGGCAAAATACGGTTTGTCTTCAAGGGTGAGGGTCTCAAACCGCTTCACGGGCTTGTCCAGCGCCTCCTGCACCATGGCCGCAAGCACCGGGCTCTTGACCTCGCGGACAAGCTCCTTGCGCTCGCTGGATTCCCGCGTGCCGTAGCTCACCACGCCGTTGAAGTCGGTCAGAAACACGTCGATATGCTCGTATTCCTCCCGGATATGGGCAAACTTGGCTCGGGTGCCTGCATCGTCACCCACGGACATGGGATCTTCGATGGCGCTCAGCAGCATGTCTGAAATAGATGCCGCCGCGTCGTGGATGAGATAAAAGGCCGTTTCCTTCTGATTATAGGAATTCGCGAGAAACAGGCCGGAGAAGGAAAGAACTGAAGCCACAGTGACAAGGAAGAGAACCTTCATTCCCAAAGAACGAAGCAAAAACTGCATAGAGCCTCCCGTACGCAGTGACTGCGCAGCGATAGGGCCCCGCCATCCGGCACCGGACAACAAGACCACCCCCTGACAGGAAAGGACAGCAACCCCATCTGAGAGCACTGTATCGCAACACCCACCAACTCACTCTATCGCAATACAGTACAACACATTACCAGACCTGTAGAATACTCCACAAGTCACGTCAAGGCAGGCATCAGTTTTAAAACAGAACTTCTGCAGTTTCTGCAAGGTTCACTGCAGCAGAGAAACTCCCGCAACGACTATCTGCGGCCACGCCTCAACTGGTATTTGGCCACAGCCGCATTATGTTCCTGCAGTGTCTTGCTGAACTGATGGCTGCCGTCGCCCCTGGCCACAAAATACAGATATGCATGTTGCTGGGGAGATAGTGCCGCGCGGATGGATTCCAGTCCCGGCGAACATATGGGTGTGGGCGGCAGCCCGGGATGAGAATAGGTATTGTAGGGATTGGTCGCGTTACGCAGATCGGCACGCGTGATGTTGCCGTTGAAGGCGGGACCTATGCCATAGATGATGGTGGGGTCTGCCTGCAGCAGCATATTGCGCCGAATGCGGTTCACATACACACCCGCCACCAGTGCCCGTTCTTCAGGCACAGAGGTCTCTTTTTCCACCAGGCTGGCAATGGTGAGAATACGCCGCAGCTCCTCGGCAGGGGGCGGACCGGCGGGCCACAGGGGAGATGTCTTGGCCCAGAAGGTTTTCACAAGTCGGGAGGCGGTGTCCCACGCGGTGCGGGGGGTCATGATCTCCGGCTTGTCCATGAGATAGGTTTCAGGAAATAAAAAGCCTTCCGCATTATCGAAGGGGATATTGTTTTCCTTCAGAAAGGCCGGATCATGAATGACCTGCCGGAAGTCACCGGCACGGGCAAATTCCTGTGCCTCCACGGCTTTGGCCACATCCCACCACGCAAGGCCTTCAGGAAATTGCAGACGATACTGCACAGGCATGCCCTTCACGAGCATGTCCAGCACCTGATCCGGCGTCCAGCCTGTATTGACGATGAACTCACCCGCCTGAATAGAACCGGTAAGCTTGCGGTAACGCGCCAGCAACCGGAACTTACTCACGCTGGTGATGACATGCTTCTCGTGCAGCGCAGCCGCCACTTTGTCAAAGCTCATGCCGGGACGGATGCGGATGTGCACTTCCTGTCCCACTTCCTCGGGAGCCGTATCCAGAAAAGATCTGGCCTGCTGCCACGCAAACAGGCTGGCAAACAGAATAAGGGCCGCAATGGTGCCCATGCTGACAGTCAGCGCTTTTTTCATGCGTTGCCATCTGCCATGCAGCGCTGGTGCTCAGGCTGGTTGAGAAAGGTTTCAAGAATGCGCACGGCTGCCTGCTGGTCCACAACCTTCTTTATCTCGCGCTCGTTCAGCCCTGCTTCGCGCAGGTCTCCCTCGGCCTCGTGCGAGCTCAGTACTTCGGTCATGTAGTAGACCGGCAAATCGCACCGACGCTTCAGACGCTCCACGAAATTACGCACCTGACGGGTGATCAGTGTTTCCGTGCCGTCCAGCAAAGTTGGCAACCCCACCACAATGGCAGCAGGGCTCTCCTCCTCAATGAAGGCGAGAAGTTCCGCAAAAAAGCGGTCCTTGGTCGTCATGACCAGCGTACGACGGGGAAAAGCCATGCGGCCGCCCGTGTCCGTTGCGGCAAGGCCGGTTCGCTTGGTCCCGTAGTCAATGGCGATACACTTCATCTCGGCGGTTGTTTCCTCGGCAGGGAGAATGGTAGAAGCCCCCCGTGAAAGGGCCTTCTTACCGCGGTGTTGTAGCCTGAGACTCTTGCCCGATCAAGCACCTTGTGCAGAATGCAGATGCATAGTCCAACCACTCATACATGTTAGTTCCAGCCGCACCTTAACCGCAGAATCATCCTCTTTCTTAAGCTCAAAAAGAAAACGGACTCTGTCACCAGAGTCCGTTCTCATTATTCCTGTTAACCAAACCATCAGGCTGCGTTTCTTTGCCTTCTGTACGTATGCAGACCAATCATGCCCAATCCGAGCGCCAGCAGAACAAATGTGGCAGGCTCAGGCGTGGGGGTAGGCACATGGGTAATGGTGAAGCTGGTATTAATGGCGGTTACAGCTGACTCACTGGTTGTCCACCCGTAATACTCGACATCAGGATTCAGATTCAGCAGCGAGACATAGGCATCCGAGATACGCTGAAAGCTGCCGGTGAAATCAAGAGTATAGGTTTCCCCATCGTATTCAAATATCCCGGAGCCCACTTCAGGATTCTGCAATATGAATACGTCCGACTGAAGATTGCCGGTATTCGATGTTTCATAAAAATTAAAGCTCAGCGTGGTTGCAAGCACTTTGGTAAGCGCGTTGACCGGGTCAAGAGCAGTGAGCTCAAGGGCCGCAAGCACGGTACCGGACGTCAGAGAGCTGCCATATATGGGACGATTGTAATGGGTCATTGTCATAGCAGCCGCTCCGGCAGCTGAATTGGTATCAATCTGGCCGCTTACAGGAGAACCGAGAACAATACCGCTTCGGGGAGTGGCCAACTGATAAGGATTACTGGACCCCCACCAGGCCTGCGTATAGGAGTCCACTGCGGTACCATCTTCAATCGTTATGGAGTTTGCCCCGTACGTGGCAAGCCCGAAATCGCCACTCGGAATGTTCAGCTCAACAAAACCTGCATCATACGTGTAACTCCACGTGTTCACGACAGCCGCCGAAGCAGGAATCGCGAGGAGTGCGACCAGCAGTACGCTTAAGGTAAGACGAAGAGTATGTTTCATCATGACGACCTTCCATTCTATATTGTATTCTTCCACCTACCTCCACGTAGCATTCACCATACCAAGCATGACTATGAAAACAACATTGGTATGTTACCTCCATTGCACCTCCGGCATGCAAACTCAAAAAATGACAGTTTATCCGAACCAACTCACTCAATATGGATATTTTCCCGACACATTACGTCACAGCATAAAAAAAGCGCACGCACAATGCCGTGCGCTTGGGGTACCGATTTCAGCCCTCCACAAATCCATATCAATCTACGGTGTGTCCGGCAGAGGCTATCCTCCGGGCATACTCACCACTAAATAGAAATATCCGCGGCAACTACGCCCAGGATATCGCCCTGTGCGTTCCTGAACGGGCTGGAAACCGTGATGCACGGCGCGCCTGTGGCGTCAGATACATACACGCTGGAAACGTACAGGCTGCCCGTCTCCATGGGGCCGCTGAACCACGGTCGCGACGACCAGTCTCTGCCGCGTGCCGAAGCATCGTCCCTGCTCTCGCTTCCGGGCCGGGGAATGTTGGCAGTGGGCTGCACGCCTTTCGCATCGGTCATGTAGAGCAGTTCCACGAAGCGGTACCTGCCGATGACGGAGCGCATGGCCTGCTCCTGCCGCTCGGGCTTGCCGGAAAGAATATCGGGTGATGCCACCAGCGAATTGATCAGCTCATGCACCTTGCCGCCGCCGATGAGCCTGAACACGCTGTTCAGGTTTGCAAGATTGTCCACCTCGCCGGAAAGCGTGGCAAGCGAAGTCAGCGATTCCTGCATATGCCTGCTTGTGGTGCCGGATATTTCATCCACCCGCCCGATGATGGAGCTGATGTGCTCCGTGCTTGCTGCCTGCTGGCTTGCGGCCGCAGCTATGGACTGAATCTGCCCTGCGCTGTCTTCGGCAAGGGAAACGATTGTACGCAGCAGCTCGCCGGAAAGTGAAGCCTTGCCTGTGGCGGAATCCACAAGTCCGGCAGTCTGGTGCATGCCTTCACGCGTCTGCGCAACGCCCTGCTTTATGGCCGCAATCTGGCTGCCCACTTCGCCGGTGGCCTGCATGGTCTTTTCCGCAAGCTTGCGCACCTCGTCGGCCACAACGGCAAAGCCGCGTCCGGCATCCCCCGCCCGCGCAGCCTCGATGGCGGCATTCAGTGCCAGAAGGTTGGTCTGGTCCGCAATGCTGGAAATAATCTCCATGACCTCGTCAACCGCATCCGCCTTGGCACCAAGACCGTTCACAACGCTTTCCAGCGCCTGCGTCTGCGCATGCACGTCGGTGATGGCCTGTACGGTCTGCTCCACCGACACGGCTCCCTCCTGCGCCCTCGCCCGCGTGGTGTCGCTGTGCGAGGCAGCCGCCTCGGAAGCTTCCGCCACCTGCTGCACGGCCGCATTCATCTGCTCCATGGCAACGGTTGCCTCGCCTGCCATTTCCTGCTGTCGGGCGGAGCCTTCATTGGCACTGCGGGCTGCCTTTTGCAGTTCGGCGCGTGCGGCACGGATGCCGGAGATGGAACCGTCCAGAGTTTCGGATGAATTGAGCAGCCCCTTGCAGCGGGCAAGCTCGGCAAGTTCACGCGTCTCTGCAATGCCCTTGCGGTATTTTTCCGACAGTGCACGCAGCTCGCCCGCCTCACGCGCAGACCGCCCCCCCTCTTCTCGCAGGGCGGACACAGCTGAAACCAGCCGTTCCACCAATAGAATCTGTTCTTTTTTCAATCCGGACACATCGTCCGCGCCAATCACGCTTGCACTTCCGGCCGCAATACGCCCCTCGGCCATACGGTCAATGCAGGCCAGCAGACGCGCCTCTCTGCGCGAAGCCCCCACGTATTTCAGCCAGCCAGCCAGCGCCAACACGCAGCAAACAACGGCCACCACCCCTGTTGTCAGAGTTGCAGTTTCCACGCCCCCCACGGCAGCCTGAACGGAACGGGGCAGCCCCAATCCCATAAACAGAGCTATCGCCAAACCTTTGCACATGACGCTGGCGCCATGGTACTCTTCTCGTTTCATGGAATATCACCTCATTCTGTTCCAGTGTCGGACAAGGCTACACTCTTGGCGTAAAATAACTATGATGACAACAAGATACAATTTTGTAGGTAACGACAAACAACAAAGCGGCAGACTACAAAAACGCAGTCTGCCGCATGAGTTATCCAATATGGCACAGGCACGAAACGGGATCAGCCGAGGCTCGTTGCCCCCCACAGGGCAGCGCCCAGTGCTCCGCCCATATCCGGCTCGTCCGGAATGAGCAGGGAACCGCTATCCGCCCCCAGTTCTCTGGCCAGCAGATCACGGATGCAGGGGTTGTTCGCCACCCCGCCCGCAAAGACCAGGGGGAACTCCAGCCCCACCCGCCGAAGCATGTTCACCGTGCGCCTGACAATGGACTGGTGCAGGCCTAGGGCAATATTCTCCGGCTTCACCCCCTGCGCCATGAGCGACGTGGCCTCGGTTTCCGCAAACACCGTGCACATGGAGTTGATGACGGGTGCCTCGGTGCCGAGCATGGCGTATGCACCGAACGAGGCCACATCCATCTGGAATACGGTGGCCGTGTATTCAAGGAACTTGCCGGTTCCGGCGGCGCAGCGGTCGTTCATTTCAAAACGGCCGACCTTGCCTCCCGGCAGCAGGGCAATGGCCTTGGTGTCCTGCCCGCCTATGTCCAGCACCGTGCGCGCCTGCGGGAAATGATGGCAGGCCCCGAGCGCATGCGCCCGGATTTCAGTAACGGTCTCAACAGGCACGCCCAGATCCATATCCTGCACCAGCGCGCGCCCGTACCCCGTAGCCACTATTCTGTCCGGCATACAGTCTTCCAGCAGAAGACGGCACTGGCGCACGGGGTCAAAGGTTGTGGGCAGACGGCGCTGCACCGTCGTGGTCCAGCCTGAGGCTGAATCCGGCTCGCGAACCACAAGTTCCATGGACCGCGAGCCGATATCTATCCCGGCAATGCGCACGGTCTATTTCACCATTTCCACAAAGGCTTCAATACGGGTCTTCAGCTGTTCCACGTCTTCCATGCTGTAGTCGGTTTCAATGGAAAGCATGGGAATACCGGCTTCACGCAGGGCGCTGTCCACCTTGAGGGCCTCGTGTGCATAGGGCTGGCAGAACATGAGGGAATAATGCACCACGCCGTCGGCCTTCAGTTCCTTGGCCATGCTCACCACATTGTCGAGGCGCTCGGTATTGGGGGTAAAGCAGGCACAGTCTATGCGCATATAGCGGTCCACAATGGCGTCGATCATGGCGTCCAGCGAATCGGCAGACTCATCAACCAGATCGCGGGTGTTGCGGGTGCCGATGCACGATTCCTCGCCCACGATCACCGCGCCGGAGCTTTCCATCACATAAGGCAGCTTCCAGTTCGGCACGGCCATGGGACAGCCGGAAAGCAGCAGACGGGCCGTCTTTTCCGGCACCACACCCTCGCCGCGTTCGATGCGGGCTTCCATCTCGTCGCACAGCGCGTTCACAGACTGGGTAAAGCGCACCGGATCGTCATAGAACGAAACCTGATTGATAAGCAGGGCATCGCGTCCGGAAATGGGCGCGGGGTTGGCCGCCCGCAGAGCGGAAAGACGCTGCAATGCGCGACGCTTGTCGTTGACGATTTTGATGCCCTTGGCAAGCTTATCGGGGGTTATGGTCACACCGGTCAGGCTTTCCAGCTCGCTCTTGAAGCGCAGCACTTCGGAACGGAACAGTTCGCGGGCGCTGGCACTCTTGGTCTGGGGCAGTTCCATAACGTGCATGTTCACATGCTCGGCAAAGGCTTCATATGCCTTTTTCTTGCCGTCGCAGGTGGTTTCGCCCACGACCATGTCACAGGATTCGGTATACGGACACAGGCGTGCCAGCTTGAAACCGATAAAGGATTTGATAAGTGCGCAGGTGTTGCGGGGTACCAGCTTTTCTGCCTGCTCTGTTCCTGCGTCCGCACCGGCACACAGGCCCACGTGCACGGCGTTGGCGGCAAGGGTCAGCTCTTCCGGCACAAACACGCAGAAGGTGCCGATGATCTTGCGCCCCTCGGCCTTGGCGTCCTGCAATTCCTTCACGCGCAGCCCGTGCACTTCACTCAGCACGAAATCGAGATACTCCATCCCTTTCAGGCGACCCTGCTGGGACATGTAAATATCGCCGTAAAATTTGCCCAGCACGGCAAGCAGGCCGTCGTGGGCATCGATATCAAGATCCAGCTTTTCCCACATTTCCTTGTACGCAGCGTTACTCATCGCAATACTCCTTCATTGCATTGGCAGTGTCATGCCATCGAGAACAGGATCGGCCGAAGCACGGAAAAACATCGGCTCCGGCCCGTTGCAACACATCGGACCAGCCAGCCCGCCGCAGAATTCCGGCGACCGCCGTCCGGCAACGAACGGGTGGGCGAGTATCGGCGGCTCCCCGCCAGTAGGCCAGTCAGGCCTGTCAGGTTTGTCAGGCTTGTCAGCCCGGATACCGGCACGGGGAAAGGGTATTGCACCTTGTACCAACGCATATCCGCTGCATCCAATCGATAATGGCGATAGAGATAGATGAATTAAATTACATTCATCAATAAATGATGCAGGGTTCGTCCCACTCCGGCCTGTGCAGGTCAATCGTTGTCCCCCGGCATGGGGCTGCCGTAAATACATCCGGCAGATAAACAGACAGCGCCCCTTGTTGCAGGTTACCGGTTGCCGGTTGCCAAAGCCACGGCGGGCAGGTACATCTCAGCCCGTAAAGCGCCCGGCAAAAGGCGCAGGAGCACTCCCCCAGCCGGACAACTGCTCCCCGACAATACGCCCGAAGAATGCAACCGGAAGAACGATACCCATGAGTGAACAGCAGCAGTACATAATCGGCGTGGACGCCGGAGGCACCTATACCGACGCCGTGATCATGGATGCGGCCACCGGACAGGTTGTCGCGTCCGCCAAGCGGCCCACCACCCATTACAATCTCAGCGAAGGCATTTGCGCCGTTCTTGGCGCTGTCATGACCGAATCGCAGGTACCCCCGCAGGCCGTGAGTGTGACCAGTGTTTCCACAACCCTGGCGACCAACGCCCTTGTGGAAGGCAAAGGGGCGGAAGTGGGCCTGTTCATCATCGGTTTCAATCAGCGGCTGGAAGTTCCCGCCGTTGCAGCCCGCTTCATTCCCGGCGGCCACACCATCAAGGGGGAAGAGGTCGAACCGCTTGGCGTCAATTTTGTGCTGGATGCGCTGCAGGAACTGCACGGACAGGTCGACGCATGGGCCGTATGCGGCTCCATGGCCTTCATGAACCCCGCGCATGAGCTGGTCACGGCCAAGGCTATTCAGATTGCGGGCAAAGTGCCGGTATTCTGCTCCCACGAGGCAAGCATGCGGGCAGGCATGAAGGAACGTGCCACCACGGCCTGTCTGAACGCCCAGCTCTTGCCGGTCATGAGTGATTTTCTGGACGGCATAGAACGGGCGCTGAAGAGCCTGAACATCACCGGCACCGTCTATGTGGTACGCGGCGATGCCCGCGCCATGCCCATGGCCGAGGCGCTCCGGCAGGCGGCTTCCACCGTTGCCAGCGGCCCCGCTGCAACCGCCCTGTTCGGCTCGCACCAGTCACAGATGCAGGGAGCCGACATACAGGATGCCCTTATTCTGGACGTGGGCGGCACCACCACCGACATAACGCTCATACGCTCCGGCAAACCCGTCATCGATGCCGCAGGTATGACCATAGGCAAATGGGAAACCCACGTGGAAGCCGTGGAGATGTTCACGGTGGGCGTGGGTGGCGACAGTTTTGTCCGCCCCGCCAAGGATGGCACCTTCACCCTCGGCCCGTCGCGCGTGCTGCCCCTGTGCATGGCGCGCAACCTGCCCGCGCCGGAAAAATGGCTCGGCCACGACCTGAACGCCCGCTGCATTCTGCCCGCCCCCGCGCTGACGCAGGACGACATAGCCTCTGACGACATTCTGCGACACCTTGCGGAGCATGGCCCGGCCACGCCCGAACAGCTCATGCGCAGCCTGAAGCTGGCGGAAATCACCGTTGAGCAACGGCTTGTCAAACTGGCGAGAAAGCAGAAGGTAACGGAAACCGGCTTCACCCCCACAGACGCCCTGCACGTGCTGAACCTGCTGCACCTTGGCGATGCAGAGGCCGCAACAGCGGCGGCCGCACTGCTCGGTGCTCCCCGAAAACAGGATGCGCACGCCTTTGCGCAAAGCGTTCTGGCCGATGCAGAACGCATTATCGAAGAAACCGTTCTGCGCCATGTAACCCGCCGCGAAGTGGGCGGCGGCCTTGCGGCCTTTCTTGCCAACAGGGACAGACAATCACTCATTACCGTAGACGTATCTCTGAATGTGCCTATGATAGGCATCGGCGCAGCTGCGCGCCTGCTCTTGCCCGGCGTGGCCAGACGGCTGCGCACCACCATCACCTTCCCCGAGCGGCATGAGGTGGGCAACGCTCTGGGAGCGGCGCTCATGGCCCGTCCGCTGCTTCGGGACAAAGGAAACAACGCATGATCCGCAACCGGGCAAAGCACCCCCCTTGCGCTTGAACTGCACGTAGGTTTGCTATAACAGACATTTCTGACGCATTTCGATACGTTAACGCAGAAACGGACGCAGTCCGGAGGAGAAGCGCATGGAATTTCGGCCCAAATCATTTGAGGCATGCATAGAGGTTGGCAGCGAATGCGAAGACTGCAGCATAGTACACGCATGGGTACACGTGGACGGAGTGTGGACCGTGCACGCGTGGGGTGAAACCGACCTTGCCGTATACGACCTGACTGTCACCCGCGATCCGATGCACAAAAGCGAATATTATCAGGAAATGGGCGTTACCGAAGAGCGCCTCAAGCGGTACAGCCGCATCGAATTTTTCACCCTGCTGGGCGATCACAAGCATTTCGGCCCGTACGACAAGGAATTCTTCTTTGCCGAAACATCCGAAACTGACCCGCTGCTCACGACGGGCAAGTAGCCTCTTCTTCAGAAAAACAGGAGCCCCCCGGCATTGGCCGGGGGGCTTTTTTTCATCTCTCTCAACGCATTCAGACGCAGCTGGCCCAGACTCGACTGGCCCAGACTTGACGGTCCAGGCCCGGCCGATGCACCGGCATGTTAACCGGTCTTTTCGGTGCCTACGGTATACTCGCCCTTGGCCTTGTGCTTGCAACCGGCCAGAGGAGCCACCGCAACGGCAGCCATGAGGATCATCATGATGACACAGATGATCTTTTTCCATGTACTCATGGGGCTCTCCTTTTATTGAGGATGAAAAGGAGCTGAAAACTACATTCTATCCCGCAAACACATCCGACCCGTACTGAGCCATAAGCTCGCCGGTCTCGCGATAGTGGTTGCGCATGTGCTGTTCTATGGCCGCGCCGTCGCCTGTCGTGAGCACTGCAAGCAGTGCCTTGTGGCGCTTGTAGATGATTTCCGGCGCATACAGGGCCTTCAGGTGGTGGCTGAGCAGAAAGTGCGTTACCCGCCTGCTGGACCGCTGGGAAAACTCCACCAGCAGTTCGTTATCCACCTTGGCGAACAGGGTGTTATGAAATTCGTGGTCCAGACGGGTCAGTTCGTTCAGATCGCGGGAACCGGCAGCAATTTCGCCCATTTTTTCGACGATTTCGGTCAGCCGGTCAAAATCCCCTTCTGAAAACTGCTCTATGGTCTGGGCAATGCCGAAGCCTTCCAGCACGCCGCCCAGCACGTAGCTGTCCAGAATCTGCTTGGCGGTGAGAGAAACCACGGACTTGCCGACCTGCGGACGCGACACCACAATGCCCTCACGCATCAGTTCCAGCAGCGCTTCGCGCACGGGGGCGCGACTGATCTGCAGCTCCGCCGCAACCACGCTTTCCTTGATGCGCTGGCCGGACTGAATTTCGCCGTTCAGGATCTTGTCCTTGAGGTACTCTACAACCTGCTCAGAATATGTACTTTTTTGAATCATGCATGTTCCTGTTCCGGCAGAAGAACCATGTTCTCCCCGCCGTCGATGCGTGAGTATACAGGCAGAGTGCCTTGAATATCAACCTGCATGGAAAAATCGTTCGCGTCCGCCCTGCAAGACCCATTCTCCCGCCTGAAAAACGGCATATGCCGTGCTTCTTCCCTGCCTGTGCAACGCATCTGCAGACCTGCCCCCGCATACGGACTCATACGGCAGATTGTTTGCCGCTGCATTGCCTCAAACCATAGATTCGTCTATGTCTGGGCAAATGTTCTTCCGACAGGTTCCGCGTATCCCTTTCCGGCGCGGCTGCGCCACAGGAGGCTCCATGAGACACAGCGTGTTCACGGTTTCACTTTTCACCCTTGCCTGCGCAACCCTGCTTGCCATGGCAGGATGCACGCCCAGAACCACAGGGCAGGCAGGCATGGCAGTGCCGTATGCCACGACACCGGACTTTGCCACCAACCCCTTTGCACTGGGTGACGGAGGCCAATGGGGAACCGGTCTCGTGCTCGCCGACATTGACCGCAACGGGTATCCCGACCTTGTGGTTTCTGCCGGCAACGACAAGGACAACCAGAACGTGGTTGTCTATTTCAACTACGGCAACAACAACATATCGCCCAATCCGGGCTGGGTATCGGCCGACAAGGACCATCACGGCACCATTGCCGTGGGCGATATTGACGGCAACGGATGGCCGGATCTGGCCGTTTCCGTCTTTCTCGGCAAAGATCTGGCATACGAGGGCGGCGGAGTGAAGGTCTATTACAATTACGGCCCGCCCAACTACCTGATGGCGGATCCCTCGTTCACCGACACCGGCTACCCTTCCTATGGCTGCGCATTGGGAGACATCGACGGCGACGGCGATCTTGACCTTGCCGTGGCAGGCGGCGAGCCCATCCCCGAGGTGGAAAGCTTTGCCACCCAGACCTGCGGAAGCGGCAAAGCGTTCGCCCGGCATGAGGGAACGCAGGCTGCCCGCCTCAGAGCCGCTTCTCAGAAAACGGCAACCGGCGGAACACAGGAACCGCCCTTTGTCACGCCGGGGCGCATATACATCAATAACGGCGGAAAATTCTCCAGGGATGCCATATGGACAACCAGCGAAAGCTTTGTTGCCATGGCCGTGGACTTTGCCGATGTGAACTACGACGGCCTCATGGACGTGATCTTCCAGTCCGCCCCCATACGCATTTACCTGGGCATGCAGAAAGGCGGACAGGGCGGCATTCTCAACACCCCCGGCTGGATGAGCGTGGACGCCAACTACTACGGCAACGGCTTTGACTATGCCGCCTCCATGACCTTGCCGGAGTCACTTGAAAAGCCGGTCTTTTCCATTGCTGCCTCATCCAACAGCTACATGGGTCAGGGCCGGGGTGGTTTCTCGCTCTATCGCTTCCTCTCCCCCTTTGTTGTCCAATATGCCCCGCACAACAGCGTACCCAACTGGCAGTCCAAATACGGCGACTGGGGCAGCGGCGTGCGCCTCTCGGATGTTGACGGCGACAACAACCTCGACATGCTCACCCACCGCTGGAACACGCCTGGCTTCAACGACCTGAACGGCAGGCTGCTCATCTATCAGGGCAACGGCGGCCTGTTCACCGAGACTCCCGTATGGCAGTCCGACGCCACGTCCATCATAGAAGTCATTCAGGTGGCCGACCTCGACCGGCGACAGGAACAATCCGCAACCATGAACCTGACAGTAAGCAATGAAAACTGGAGCGACACCCAGACCGGACAATCCGTTGTCTATCTGCCGCAGCAGGTCATAGCCTCCGTCAACTGGGTGCGGGTGAACGGTGTGCAGCTCGCGGCCGGCAAGCAATATACCTTTGTTCCCGGCCGCAACTGGATATCCATCTACAAACCCGTGCCGCAGAACAGCACCATTTCCGTGAACTATTCGTGGTCGGAAAAGCTGGATGTGGTCTACACCAACTGGAACTGCGACCTCGGCAACTACATCTATTTCCACCGATAAGGCTGCAGATGATGCTGTCGTCCGGTCCGCATACAGACCGGCTCACCTGCAAAAACATCTGACAATTTAGAGAGATACAAAAGGGGCTCCGGTGAAAGAACTCACCGGAGCCCATTGTCCGCCACTTTTCCGCTTCCGCCTCTTGACCTGAAGAGCTTTTCGTCATAGCTAACATATGAACAGTTGTTCATATGTAAACCACATTCGCTCCCTGCCATCATGAAGCAGTCGGAGGAAGGAAGCATCCAGCATGGATATCATTACCACCTATTTAGCCGCAGTGTGGGACATTCTTCTCGAAGCCTCTCCCTACGTGCTGTTCGGTTTCTTTGTTGCGGGCCTGCTCAAGGGCTTTCTGCCCGCAGACTTTGTCGCCCGTCATCTTGGCAAGGGCAAACGGGCACCGGTCTTCAAGGCGGCCCTTTTCGGCATTCCTCTGCCGCTGTGTTCCTGCGGAGTCATTCCCGCTGCTGCCGGTTTGCGCACACAGGGTGCGAGCAAAGGCGCGACGACCTCATTTCTTATTTCGACGCCGGAAACAGGCGTGGATTCCATCGCCGTTACCTACGCCCTGCTGGACCCGATAATGACGGTTCTTCGCCCGCTGGCCGCGTTCATTTCCGCCATTACCGCAGGCCTTCTGGTGGATGCCCTGCCTGCGGAACGCGATGAGGCAAAGCCCGCGCCCTCCGCAGCCCCCTCTGCAGATGCCACCACACCGGCCGCACATTCCGCCAAGCCCCTTGGCACTGCTCCCCTGCAGGCATTTGACCCTGCGCAGGCCGTGCACATGGGCGGACACGACCACGGATGCGGTTGCAGCAGCGGCAGTTGCTCGACCTCTGCCCCTTCCGACACCCCGGCAGACGGTCCGGCTTCTTTCATGGACCGTTTCCGCAAGGGCATGCAGTTCGCCTTTGGCGAGCTTATCGCCGACATAGGCAAGTGGCTGATCATCGGTATTTTTATTGCCGCACTCATCACGACCTTCCTCCCCATATCCTTTATTGAGGAATATGTGGGCGACGGCCTGTTCGGCATGATTCTCATGGTTGTGGTGGGTGTACCCATGTATGTATGTGCCACCGCATCCACCCCCATCGCCGCCGCTCTCGCCCTGAAGGGGCTTTCGCCGGGCGCGGCGCTGGTCTTCCTTCTGGCAGGCCCTGCAACAAACGCCGCGACCATAACCGTGGTTTCGCGCATGCTGGGCAAGCGCGTTGCCGCCGTGTACGTGGCCAGCATTGCCGTAGTGTCCGTATTGCTGGGGCTGGCTGTCAATCAGGTATACAGCGTGCTCGGATTCTCAGTAAGCAACTGGGTGCAGGCTACAGAAGAACAGGGGCACGGCATTATCGCCGTCATCTCCGCGCTGGTGCTCATCGGCCTTGTGGCGCGGCAGATGGTTCTCAGCCGTCTGAACCGTCAGCACGGCCATGCATGCCATTCCCATGGCTGCTCCTGCAGCTGATACCCTTCTTCGTCTCCGCAGCATACGGGGTACAAAGGCGCGTTGCCTTTGCACCCCGTTTTCCATTGCGCACGGCAGCTCTCTTTTGATGAATCGGAAAGAAAAACAACGGTAATCTGGTTGACACCGTGTCACTACTCGCCCATATTTGTAGTATGGGTAAAAAAGTATTTACTGTTGCCGCATACGTTGCGGCGTGACACCACCTTATGTCTGATCACTTTCCGCCCTGCGGAAAGTGCAACAAGGCACTGACGGAGAACCATATGGCACACACGCATACCGAAGCACAGTTCAATGCCCTTACGGATGCCTTTCGAGCCCGACTGCGCAAAGTATCGGACAGCGGCCCGCCGCATGACCGGGTACAGCGCATCATGCTGGCTCTCGGCTACGCCATGGCCCTGACGCCCACGGGCAACCCCGGTTTTACACGCCCCACCATGTACAAAGGCATGACGGTGAACGTGTGGGTTGCGGATGAATCCATTTCATCGTGGCCCCGCTCGCTGCTGGCTCCTGTCTGGGTGGGATATTATACCCCCGATGAACCTGTGGAGCTTATCCAGTTCCACGAATACGAAAAGCTTGTGGACTACCTGCGCGAGTTTCATCCGGAAGCCTTCCAGACCCCTTCCGAACTGGCGGCAGGCCAGAGCTAGCGGCCGTTTCCGGACACGCGGGCGCACCGCAAGCCCGCCCCTTTCGCACATCTGCTGCGGCAGGACGCATTTTGCCGTCCCCCTTTCAGCTTCCCTGCGCATTGCTTTACGCATCGGCATGTTGACGCTTGTCGCCCGCACAGCTATTCTCCCTAGTTGCACATCAATGTAAGGAGATGCGTTTCATGCTCGACCTCAAGCTTATTCAAAGAGACCCCGAGATCATCATCAATGCCCTGAAAAAGCGGCATTCCAAGATAGACGTGAGTGAATTTCTCACACTGGACGGACGCCGCCGTTCCCTGCTCAGCGAAGTGGAAGCGCTGAAAGGCGAACGCAACAAGGCATCCGAAGAGGTCGCAAAGATCAAGCGCTCCGGGGGCGACGCTTCCGACCGCATCGCCGAACTGGGCAACCTGTCCGACCGCATCAAGACGCTGGACGTTGAAGCCGAAGAAATCGTCGCCAAGGTGAACGAATGGCTGATTTCCGTGCCCAACATGCCGCATGAATCCGTACCCGAAGGGGCCGACGAAAACGACAACGCAGAGCTGCACAAGTGGGGCACCAAGCCCGAATTCAGCTTCAAGCCCAAAGAACACTGGGAAATTGCAGAGCAGCTCGGCGGCCTTGATTTCGAACGCGGTGCAAAGCTGGCCGGTTCGCGCTTCACCGTGCTGTGGGGCTGGGCTGCCCGCCTTGAGCGCGCTCTGGTGAACTTCTTCCTCGACATCCAGACCCGCGAACACGGGTACACCGAAATGTGTCCGCCCGCCATCGTGAACAGCGCCACCATGACCGGCACGGGCCAGCTTCCCAAGTTTGAGGAAGACCTGTTCAAGCTGAACTACAAAGATTTCTACCTCATCCCCACGGCAGAGGTGCCGCTGACCAACCTGCTCAGCGGCGAACAGCTCAACGAGGCTGATCTGCCCTACGCCTTTACCGCGCAGACCCAGTGTTTCCGCTCAGAGGCAGGCAGCTACGGCAAGGACACCAAGGGGCTCATCCGCCAGCACCAGTTCACCAAGGTGGAAATGGTACGCCTTGCGCACCCTGACAATTCCTTCGAGCAGCTCGAACTCATGCGCCAGCATGCGGAAGCCCTGCTGCAGCGCCTTGGCCTGCATTACCGTGTGGTTACCCTGTGCTCCGGCGACATGGGCTTCTCTGCCGCCAAGACCTATGACATTGAAGTGTGGCTGCCCGGTCAGGACAAGTACCGCGAAATCTCTTCCTGCTCCAACTGCACCGACTTCCAGGCCCGCCGCGCCAACCTGCGCTTCAAGCGCGAAGGTGCCAAGAAGCCCGAATTCGTGCACACCCTGAACGGTTCCGGCCTGCCCACGGGCCGTACCATTGTGGCCATTCTGGAGAACTACCAGCAGGAGGACGGCAGCATAGTCATACCCGAAGCGCTGCGTCCTTACATGGGCGGAATCGAAGTGATTACCCCCGACATGGCGGCCGGCAGATAGAAATTTTCACTGCCCACCCGATTCCGGGTTGACAAGGGCAGTGAGATCTCTATATACATGCCCCCTCGCATGGGTCGTTAACTCAGTCGGTAGAGTATCTGCCTTTTAAGCAGAGAGTCGCAGGTTCGAGCCCCGCACGACCCACCATGTGAACACAAGCGGTTAGCCTTAAACAGGCTAACCGCTTTTTCTGTTCTCATAGACGTGCGGGCAAGCCCCCCACCTCTCAATGCCTGCCAAGCTTGCCAATGCCTATGCACAACCGGCAACTCCGGCAGCAAGAGAGCCCCCCTTCTCCACGCAAAAAAGCCGCCCCGCAGCCGAGGCTACGGGGCGGTCTGAAGGTCCTTCATCGTTCGTTCCGGAAGGACTTATTCGTCCTTCACATCCTCTAACGTAATCAAGTCATTGAGAAGATCATGCTCGATTACACATTCGTTATCGCCCACACAATTTGTGCACGGGCCGGGGTAATCCATATTGGGCATGGGAGAACCTCCCTGATTAGTTCGTTAATGAAACCTAGTCATGCCTTTAAGTATAAACACCCCTGACCGATTGGCAAGGTGATAATGAGAATTATTTTCAAATGAGTTCATTTCTCTGAAGCTCCCCCAAAACCATTTCTCCGGCCTCCCTCACCTGCCACACTGGGGCAGCGGCGCGGGGTGCCTGAAGCGGCCTACGCCCTGCGCAGCATGGCCGCGTAGAAAAATTCCATGTAGGGCGAATCCTGCGGGCTCTGCCATTCACGCTCCAGCCGTATGCCTTCTGTCCGCTCAAGGAAGGCGGCTATCTGGCGCTCGTTCTCGTCGGGGTTCACGGTGCAGGTCACATAGATCAACCTGCCCCCCGGAGCGAGATGGCCTGCGATATTGTCAAGAATGGCCGCCTGCGTGGCGATAAGGTCGCGCACGCCTTCAGGTGTGCGGTGATAGCGGGCATCCGGCCGACGGGAAAGCGTGCCCAGACCGGAACACGGCACATCGGCAAGAATGGTACGGAATGCGACTTCGCCCACTTCTTCCCATACTTCCGGAGCAACAGGGTCGGCAGCAGAACGGAGCAGCGAGAACGGCGGTTCAATGCCGAGCCGCTCCAGTTCTTCGCGCATACCGCGCAGGCGCTCGCGGGAGGTGTCGCTGGCATAACGCACAGGCACTCCCGCCTCAAGCAGGGCGATAGTCTTGCCGCCGCGGCCGCAGCAGCAATCCCACACAGGACCCTGCCACTTTTCCGGCTCAGTCACGGCAAGCACTTCCTGCGAGGCAAACGACTGACGGGATATCTGCCCTTCCGAAAGCATGGATTTCATGCCCACGGGCGCAGCACCGGCAGGGAACAGCAACGAGTAGCCATTGCGCTTGAGACAATCGGGATGCGCCGCAAGTTCTTCAATCAGAGTATCGGCACCCGGCTTGGTGCGGTTCACACGCAGGCCCACTGGCGCAGAAGAAATTCCCGCCGTCAGGTAGGCGAGCGTATTTTCTTCGCCATACGCGGCAAGCCACATCTGCACGATCCATTCAGGGCAGGAATACCACACGGCCAGCTGCTTCGAACGCGGCATGCCAGCAGTCAGGGCCTGCATGTCATGCGCTTCGCCGCCCATGCGGTCGAGGTTGCGCAGTACGGCGTTCACCAGCTTGCCCAGCCCCTGCGAGAACTGACGCTTCACGTAGTTCACACACCAGTCCACGGAAGCGTAGACAGGGATACGGTCAAGATACAGCATTTCATACGCGGCAAGCCCCATCGCTATGCGGCACTTGTTCGGCAGCTTGGAATCGTCCTTGAGAAAACGGGAGAGCAGCGCGGCAATCCTGTCTTTCAGGCGCATGTACCCGTAAACAAGCTCCGTACACAGGGCGGCATCCACCATGGAAATGCGCACGCTCCGCAATCTTGCGTCCAGCGCGGCCTGCAAATCCTGACCGTGTTCCAGAATCTCGTTCACACATTCAAGGGCAACGGCCCGGGCCGGAGGAAGAAGGACGTCTTTTTTCTTGGGGTTCACAGATGCGTATCCTGATGCCGGATGCTCCGGCGCTGATTGCGGTGAGATATGAAGTACCGCTCACAGCCCTGACAACAGGTTCTTGGCGGCAATGTTCCGATGCCTTGCATACAGGGTGTTGAACATTAGCTCAATGCTAAAAATGCAGGAAGACGGCATCGGCCTTCTCCTGCCCGTTCATATGCAAGCGCTGCGCACTGCCCATCCATATTCCGCCATTACCGGCTGCTGATACGCAAAAGGCCCAATCTACACGTGCATCTCCAATCTACACGCTCATGCCCGGGCTACGCGCTCAGGCCCATTGTCGGATGCATCATGCCCGCAGGACGTGGCGCACTGTCCCGCTCCTGCTGGCAATGCACACACAGCGTGGCCGTGGGAGTGATCTTGAGACGCTGCACGGGAATATCTTCCCCGCACTCGGCGCATATGCCGAAATCAGCCACGTCTATGCGGTGCAGGGCCTCTTCCACCGCCCTGATCTGCTTGCGGATGCGGGCCTGTAAAGCCACGTTCATGCGCAGTTCGCTCAGGCGGGAGGCAAATTCATTTTCATCGGCGCAATACATATCCTGATCGGAGCCGGTACGATCCTGAAGACGCAGGGCGGAAAGGGTATCTTCCAGATGGCGTTCTATCTCGCGACGCTGACTGTCAGTCATGGCATTCTCCTCACGGGTGAAATGGTTTCCGATGGGCAGTGTCTATGCCATGAAAACCGCCCCCGGACATGACGCTCCGGTGACAAAACACACTACTCCGGCAACGGTTCGGTTACATTTTCCCTTCATCCTTCAATGCCGCTCAACTGTCACCGCCGCTTAACCAAATGCACACATTGCCAGCCTACATCTGGCGCATCAGGTGATCCGGACCGGCTGCCAATGGCAAACGGCCAAACAGATACACGGGCAGGCATACTGGCGGAGAACCGCCGTCAGACCCTATGGCCGGCACCTGCAACCGCAAAACCGCCACGAGGTACTCTGTATGCTGGATCAGGTTTTTCAGGAAAACACACTGAACCTCGACTTCATTCCCCCCGCCACAAAGCGCCTGCTTGCACCTGTCAAAATGCCGCTGCTGCACATATCCAAGCTGCACCGGCTGTTCACGCTCTACAGCGGCATGACACAGCGCACCTGCCCGCTGGCATTCGCACGCGAGGCACTGGATATTCTTGATGTCAGCATCAAGCTGAAAGGCGAGGGATTTGACAGCATCCCGAAAACAGGCCCGCTGGTGGTCGTCTCCAACCACCCCTTCGGCGCGCTGGAAGGGCTGGTGCTCATGGCCACGCTGCTGCCCGTGCGGCCCGACATGCAGTTTCTTGCCAACTCGCTGCTCGGCATCATCCCCGAACTGAAAAACGTGGTCATCGATGTGGACCCCTTCAATACCCGCGATGCCCGCACAAAGAACATCAGGGGGCTGCGCAGCGCCATAAGCCACGTGGGCGCAGGCAACAGCCTTGCGGTATTTCCTTCCGGCGAGGTCTCGCACCTGCAGCCCGCCCACCGCGGCATAATGGACCCGCAATGGAACAGGAACGTGGCCCGGATCATCCGCAAGACAGGGGCGGATGTGCTGCCCCTCTACTTCCATGGCCGCAACAGCATCATGTTCAACCTCATGGGCCTCATGCATCCGCTTGCGCGCACCGCACTGCTGCCCCGCGAGCTGCTGAAGAAGCAGGGCTCCTCGGTTAAGCTCAGTGTAGGCAAGATCATCCCATCCTCCCTGCTGACAGGCCAGCACGGCCTTGCTTCGGAAGACGATGTCACCAACTACCTGCGGGTACGCAGCTACTCCATGCGCCAGCACGAAGAACGCCGCATATTTGCCCTGCCCTTTGTGCGCAAGGCACCGGAGCCTATGCCCATTGCCCTTGCGCGCCCCAAGGCGAGCCTGCTCATAGAGATGGACGAGCTACCGCAGGAACAGATTCTGCTGCGCGAAAACGGCTATACCGTCTTCGAGGCACGGGCCTTTCAGATGCCCAACATACTCCACGAACTCGGCCGCCTGCGCGAAGCCACCTTCCGCCCCGTGGGCGAAGGCTCCGGTCGTGATCTCGATCTTGATCCATACGATTATGAATACAACCACATCATCCTGTGGAATGATGCGGACCAGCAGATAGCCGGAGCATACAGATTGGGGCAGGTGCGCAAGCTCACCACCACGGCAGGCTCCAAGGGATTGTACTGCTCATCTCTGTTCAAGTTGAAAAAGCCCTTCTTCGCGAAATACGGCGATTCCGTGGAACTGGGCCGCGCCATTGTGCACCCCGACTACCAGCGCGACTACAACCCGCTCATGCTGCTCTGGAAGGGCATAGGCCAGTTCGTGCTGCGCCGCCCCAAACTGCGCTATCTCTTCGGCCCGTGCAGCCTGCCGCTGGTGTTCAACCACTACACCCTTTCCACGACCATGCGGTATCTCGACACCCACCATACGGACAGGGAGCTTGCCACCATGGTCCTTGGCCGCAAGCAGCCTAAGCTGAAGCCCCCCAAAGGTGTGACCCACGATATCAATATAGAGAACCTGTCCTTCTCCGGCCTGAACGGGCTGGTAAAGGACATGGAAGACGGGCGCACCCTGCCAATCCTCTTTAAGCACTACCTGAAGCTGGGCGGCAGAATAGGCGCGTTCCATGTGGACAGCAGCTTCGGCACACTCGATGCCTTTCTGCTCATAGACCTCACGCAGGCCCCCGCCAACATGCTTGCCCGATACATGGGCAAGGAAGCCGCAGCACGATTCATCAGCCTTCATGAACAGGACGGGCAGGAAACACGGCAAGACATTTCAGCCGGATAATCACCGCGTCTACTCCATTGTTCCGACAGTATCCGGTAACATCCGACAGCTTCCGGCTGCATCCGGCAGCATCCGGTAACATCCGGCCTGCGCGACAAACTCTTGCCGCCATGCGGCAAGGCAGGAAGGATGCAGGCCCCGCTCCGGAATACCCCGCCGGAGCGGGGCTGGTCCGGAGGCCCTTTTCGGACACACATTTCGGCACGCGTTTCGGGCGATTGTTTTAGCGCACAATTTAGCGCTCGTTTCAGTTGTACTTTTCTGGCGCACATTTCTGCCCCATACATAAGGGCATTGTTCCGGCACATTCGGCGCGCTCTCGTTCCGTGCACTCTACAGCTTCGCAATCAGGCTCCCATAGTGGCGCGCAACGGCTTTTCCTTGCGGTTTTTCGGCTTCGCGGGCAAAAATGACAGGGCGGCAAACGCCGCCCCGACATAACGCAATACTCGCGAATCAACCTCGCGAAACGGAGGTCACATGGAACTGAAGCTTGTTTCCGTTGAAAATCCCGATGCCCTGAACCTCATGTTCGGCCAGTCCCATTTCATAAAGACCGTGGAAGACATTCACGAAGCCATAACCTGCGCTGTGCCCGGCGCCAAATTCGGTATCGCCTTCTGCGAAGCTTCCGGCGACTGCCTCATCCGCTGGAGCGGCACCGACGAAGCCCTGATTGAACTGGCAAAAAAGAACGCACAGGCCGTGGGCGCAGGCCACACCTTCTTCATTTTCATGCGCGACATGTTCCCCATCAATATCAAGAACACCATCATGGCCGTGCCTGAAGTGGTCCGCCTGTTCTGCTGCACCGCAAACCCCCTGCAGGTTGTGGTTGCGGAAACCGAACAGGGCCGCGGCGTCATGGGCGTTATCGACGGCTTCAGCCCCGCAGGGGTGGAAACCGAGGCAGACATTGAAAAGCGCAAGGGCTTTCTGCGCATGATCGGCTACAAGGCCAAGGGCTAGAGAGCAGGTTGCCGACCATGCAGATTGCTACCATGGCCAAAAGCCCCCTGCGGCAGATGCAGTACCCCACCGATCTGGACGCCTTTCTTGCCGGACGGGGCGGGCATCTGGGCGGCACCATGCATTGTGCGCGGTATATGGGCTCCCGTGTCCTGTGGGACAGCAGCACCGGCGAGTTCATTTCAGAAGAAGGCGTGAGCATGTCCGGACTGGATCACCTCACCCCTGAATTCCAGTTGGTGCTGCAGCATGCAGAAGCAGAGCTCGGCTGCCCTATCCATCTGGACGGCGTGCTCATACCCGTGCAGCAGGGTAACCCGCACTTCCGCATATACGACATCTTCACCCCCGCGGACGCTGCTCCGGTAACGCTGTGGCGGGAGATAAACCTGCTGGCAGACATGTTTGCCCGAATAGACCGTCAAACCGTCTATACCCGCCCTGTGCAGTACTTCCACACCTCCAGCATGGACAGCGAAAAACGCATCTCCCGCTGGCTGAAAACATGGACAACCCGTCCGGGATGCGGCGGCGTGTTCTTCAAGGACATGGAATTCATCTACACTCCCAATGCTCCGGCACAGGGTGCCTGTGTTGCTTTGGGGCGGAAAGGCTGACAGCAGCATGCAACGCGCTCACCACATGAGCAATAACAGACAGCGCATCTTGTATTTACAGGGCAGGCACCAGCCTGCCCTGTGTTTTTTGAACAAATAGCGACATTTTCAACCTTACAATTTTCGTGACAAACAAATTCAACCATGCAACTGTCTGCTCAATCACACCGCTACATTTATATATGGCGAAAAATGCCAACTTAGCGGGGTTATGAATCATTAGCAGAGGGGAAGTACAATGAACCTGTCGGTACGGTACAAAATTCTATTTCTCATAGCCGTAACCATCCTGGTGGCGCTCGCAGGATACGTGCTGTTGCTTGGCAACATCCGCAAAATGGAGGTCCAGCATGAACAGCAGGCCCGCGTTGCCATAGAAAACCGCATCGCCACCGAAGCTGAAAAAATCAACACCTACATGGCGGTAATGGAAAATGTTGCAGACAACATCGCCTCCGGCGGTGAAGGTTTACAGCTTGTCCAGCGCGCAGCCGCCCAGACAAACGGCACAGACATCGCCCCGCAGGTGCAGGCCTACCTCACCTCAATCATCTCCAAGTATCCCAATGCCATAGGCTGTGGCCTGTGGTACGAACCCGACCGTTTTGCAGAAGAAAAAAAATATTTCGGCCCCTATGTGTACTGGGACGGCGGCAAGACCGTATTCACCATGGAATACAACACGCCGGAATATGATTACCACAATCAGGACTGGTACACGCAGGCCATTCCCAAAAACTGGGACCGCAACAAACGCCGCGATTCGCGGGTTTACTGGTCGGCACCCTATCTGGATACCGGCGGCACCAAGTCGCTGATGATCACCGTGGGCGGCATCATGTACAGCCCGGACGGCCGCATAGAGGGCATGTCCACCTTCGACCTGAACATGAACAACCTCAAAGAGGTCGTGGGCAACATCCGCATCACAGAATCGTCACAGGCCTTCGCTGTTGATACCCGCAGCGGACTCATCACCGCCTACCCCGCAGAGGATGACCTCGTCACCCAGCCCACCAGTCAGCTTCCCTTCTACAATCAGGTCGCGGAAGCGCTGCAGCTCAAGGCAGGCGAGCGCACACACTTCACCACCGAAATCAACGGCCGCTCCCAGTCCGTCTACTACAGCGTAACCCCCACGGGCATGGGCCTCGGCGTTGTGGTGCCGGACGACGAACTCTTTGCAGAAGTCTATGCCATCGCCAAGGCCAACACCATGACCACCATCGGGGCCATTGCCGCGCTGCTGGTGCTCTCCGGCGTCATTCTCATGGTGCTCAACGCCATGGTCATCCGCCCCATTCTCAACCTTGCCGACTATTCGGCCTCGGTTGCGCAGGGCAATCTTGATGCGACGATAACAGGCACCTACAACAGCGAATTCGGCAAGCTCAAAAACTCCATGTTCTCCATGGTGGCAACACTGAAAGAGAAGATGCACGAGGCCGAGCGCCATACCGAACAGGCTGAGGCAAGCGCGCAGGCGGCTGAACAGGCCAAACTGGTGGCGGAAGAAGCCACCCGCAGAGCTGAAAGCGCCAAGCGCGAAGGCATGCATCAGGCCGCACAGCGTCTGCGCGGCGTGGTGGAGATCGTCTCCTCCGCCTCTGACAAGCTTGCCGCCCAGATAGACGAATCCAGCCGTGGAGCGGAAGAACAGTCCGCCCGCGTGAGCGAGACGGCCACCTCCATCGAGGAGCTGAGCGCCTCGGTCATGGAAATTGCCCGCAATGCCGAAAACACCTCCACGCTGACAGAAGAATCGCGCAAGGCCGCCGAAGCCGGTTCTGACCAGTTCAAGATAGTCCTCAACGACGTATCCGAGGTGGAAAAGGGCTTCCAGTCCATCCATGGTTCCGTGGACGAACTGAGCCGTCAGGCCGACGGTATCGGCGCCATTGCCCAGACCATCGAGGACATTGCCGACCAGACCAACCTGCTTGCCCTGAACGCCGCCATTGAAGCGGCCCGTGCGGGCGACGCCGGACGCGGCTTTGCAGTGGTTGCCGACGAAGTGCGCAAGCTGGCGGAAAAGACCATGACCGCCACCAAGGAAGTGGGGCAGTCCATCAACGCCATTCAGTATGCCGTGCGCAGCACCCTTTCCAGCATGGACCAGAACAAAGGCGTGCTGGCCAAGTCCGTTGCCGGTGTGAGCAAAGCGGAAGACCTGCTTGGCAGCATCGTGGCGCTTGCGCTGGATGCATCGGATCAGGTGCGCACCATTGCCACCGCAGCGGAGCAGCAGTCCGCCGCAACGGAAGAGATCAACCATTCCGTGGGCGACGTGAGCCGCATATCCGACGACACCGCACAGGCCATGCGCCTCGCAGAGGCCGCCATGAACGAGCTGAGCGAGCAGGCCGCAGAGCTGCGCAAGCTCATCACGGAGCTTGAAGCCCAATAACCCACCCGCCAGACAAAACAACAAAGGCCGGAGGCACATATGTGTCTCCGGCCTTTCAATTGAAGAACGTTTTGTTTTTATTCGCCTCCGGCGGGCAGGAACCTAACGTTCCTGCACCTCGTGTAAGCGATGCAAATCCGTTGGAGGGACCCCAGTTCCGGCTTAACGGAAATGCGGCATTACTGAACATGAGCGCCTTTCCGATTGTTGGCGAAGAGAATTTTTATTTTTCGCCTCCGGCGGGCTGGAACCTAGCGCTCCTGCACCTCGTATAAGCGATACATTTATGTTTTTTGACTTCAGCCCCAGCTTAAGTCCGTTTGTTTCTTATTCACAACAAAGGCCGGAACCACAGTGTGATTCCGGCCTGTTCAATTTCGTCTGTCTGCCCGCGGTCAACGCTTACAGAATAGGCAGGTAGTTCTTGATTTCGTATTCAGAAACGTGGGTGCGGTAGCCATCCCACTCGATGAGCTTGTTGCCCACAAGGTTGCGGTGCATGTGCTCGCCGAGCACGCTCTTCACCAGCTTGGAGTCCTTCATCAGCATGGCGGCTTCGTACAGCGAACCGGGCAGAGAATCGATGCCCTTGGCGGTCAGGTCTTCGCTCTCCATGGCAAAGATGTTCTCTTCCACGGCGGCGGGCAGCTCATAGCCCTTTTCAATGCCTTCAAGACCGGCACCGAGCATAACGGCAAAGGCGAGATAGGGATTGGCTGCCGGATCGGGGCTGCGCAGTTCGATGCGGGTGGCAGCTTCCTTACCGGGCTTGTACATGGGGACACGGATCAGCGCAGAACGGTTGCGCTGCGCCCATGCGATGTACACGGGAGCTTCATATCCGGGCACCAGACGCTTGTAGGAGTTTACCCACTGGTTGGTAACGCAGGTGAATTCCTTGGCGTGGGTGAGCAGACCTGCAATGTATGCGCGGGCTTCGCCGGAAAGGTGATGCGGGTCGTTGGGATCGAAGAAGGCGTTCTTGCCGTTCTTGAACAGCGACTGATGCACATGCATGCCGGAACCGTTTTCGCCGAAAATGGGCTTGGGCATGAAGGTGGCGTAGCAGCCGTGCTTGCGGGCCACTTCCTTGACCACAACCTTGTAGGTCATGGCAATGTCGGCCATCTTCATGGCTTCGTTGTAGCGCAGGTCGATTTCGTGCTGCGAGGGGGCGACTTCATGGTGGGAGTATTCCACCGGAATGCCCATGCGCTCCAGCGCAAAGATGATTTCACGGCGCACGTCGTTCCCGAGGTCAAGCGGCGGGGCATCAAAATAGCCTCCGAAATCAAGCGGCTGCGGCGAAGTGGAACTTGCGAACAGGAAGAACTCCAGCTCGGGTCCCACATAATATGTGTAGCCCTTCTGCGCGGCACGCTCCACCAGCTTGCGCAGGATGTAACGCGGATCGCCTTCATACGGGGTGCCGTCGGGGCTCTTGATATCGCAGAACATGCGGGCCACAGGCCGCTCAAGCGGACGCCACGAGCAGATCTGGAAGGTGGTTGCGTCGGGATAGGCGACCATGTCGGATTCTTCAATGCGGGTGAATCCGAGAATGGATGAGCCGTCAAAGCCCATACCTTCTTCAAAGGCGGCTTCAAGTTCGCTCGGCGTCACCTGAAAGCTCTTCAGGTTGCCGAGAATATCGACAAACCAGAACTGCACGAAGCTTACATGAAACTCCTTAACGGCCTTGATAACGTCATCACCGTTCTTGCAGTTGAATACCGGATAGTTGCTCATGAAACCGAACCTCCATTGAATTATAGTCCCGCTTCGCCATCCCCGTCCGGAAGATCGCTCCCGCACATGCATTGCGAAATCAGGATCAAAATATCACTTTTTTGTGAAATAAGGCAAGAAAAGCCTGTATCGATCCGCAACCCGAACAGGGTAACCAGTGCGGGCAACCAGACAGACTGACAGGCTCGACACATACATCTGTTTCATCCATCCGGGATTCTTGTACCATCTGCCCGACCGTTTGCAAGACGCAAACGCCCCCTCACACCATATTCCTCCGTTCTTCTCCCGCAGCCGCCCGCACTGGAAGGCATGCTCCTGACACACCATATGAAAACTCACCTTTGCGAGTGCACACTTCACTTTGCACCAAAACGTCTGGGCTGTGTCAAAAAATCATACGATTCCAGCCAATTGGAGATTGTGAAAAATGGCACAATCATTGAAATATCACAAAGCATCCGGGCGTGTGGCTCGGTCAGAACCATGAGGAAGGAGAAGGAAAAGCAATGACTAAAGGTATTTCTCGTCGTCAGATGTTGACTGCTCTCGGTGGTGCCGTGGTCGGCGGCGCCCTTGTTTCCGCCATGCCCGCAGTGGCCGCCCCCACACTGCCCATGGGACAGGTATGGACGCCCCACAAGCTCGATCCCGTTGCCTGCGCCCCCTATGCCCACGAAGGATACTGGCATAACGGCTATGGCTGCTGCTACGGCGTATTCTACAGCATTGTCGGCACCATGGGTGAAAAATACGGCGCGCCCTACAATCAGTTCCCCTTCCACATGATGGAAGTAGGCAAGAGCGGCATTTCCGAATGGGGTACCATATGCGGCGCCCTGCTGGGTGCGGCTTCGGCCTTTGCCATGTTCTGGGGCCGCAAGGAACGCGATCCCATGGTTGACGAGCTGTTCCGCTGGTATGAAAAGACCGCCCTGCCCGTATACAACCCCGGTGCCGACAGCCGCGTTCCCGACGCCATTCCCACCAACGTGGCCGGTTCCGTGCTCTGTCACGTCTCCGTATCCAAGTGGTCTTACGAGACCGGCATCGACGCCAACTCCAAGGTCCGCTCCGAGCGTTGCGGCCGCCTGACAGCAGACGTGGCCATGAAGGCCATCGGAATCATGAACGCCAAGATCGACGGCACGTTCAAGGGCGCATTCGCCAAGCAGGATTCCGTTGCATACTGTGGCGACTGCCACGGCAAGGGCAAGCAATCTCCGCTGCTCAAGGGCAAGCAGGACTGCACCCCCTGTCACTCCGGAACCGACCACACCCAGAACAAATTCAAGAACCACCCCTAGGCTGCGCCCACAGGGCGGGGAGCGTTTCCTCCATACAGAAGGCCGCCCTTTCGGGCGGCCTTCTCTAGTTATCCAATCAACGAAGCAAAACGAGCGCCATAATACACCTTTCCCTGCGCAAGGAGCTACTGCCGAGAGGCAAACAAAAGGCGGAACTGACGCCGTATTTTAGGCGAAGCAAATGGCACACTTCCCATGACAATAACTATACATGTCCGAAAGACGATGTCATTTTGAATATCTGCGATGTTTATCGAATGCAGCAAATAGATTGCCATATACGGAATAAGCAGATAAAGGCAACGCATTATAAATGCATTCCACAATCTCAACAGTGTAATTGTCGAAAAAAACAACGTTACTGAGTATAAAAAATAGGAAATACCGAGAGTTGCAGGGCCGTAATAAGGCCACAACAGCCAATTAGTAACCATGCTAACTATTGTCGATAACAAAAGAGAAAAAGAATAACTCCTATTCTTTAGTGATATATTCAACCCACGCAACAGGACATAGCCTGCAACATGCGCCCACAACCCCAATATGGACCATGAGAGTATAGAGGCCGTAAGGACAACGTCAGCCTCACTAAACTCTCCGCGTCCGAATAGCAGTTCCACAATAAGGTTGCTGGAGGCAAAAAGCCAGTATGAGCAAAGACTCCCGACCAACAGGATGGGGGCAATAATTTCTATCAGTCGGGTCCGCAGACGTTCAATATCATAGTGACTTAAATGGCTAAGAATGGCGTAGCCCAAAGGCATAGCAACCAGCGCCATACCCGTCTCGCAAATGAACCGCGAGTAATCGAGGGCAGGAATGGTTTTGCCACCCATATGGGAAGCAACAATCCTTTCCAACGCGAGATTGCCTTGCACCAGCAGCGGAACGGGAAGGAGCGGGAGAGTCGTTTTGAAAAACGTTCCAGCCAATATCCACACACGGGATCGCAAAATTGGCATGGAAACCGGAGGAATAAGTGCGCGGGTTCTGTAAAGCGCTATGAGCAAATGGCTAAACCACCCCACGTTTAAGCCCCAGGCAAGCAGCCGGACTTCGCTGAAAAAAGAGAAGAGAACAATGCCGGCAAGAAGCCCAAGACTCTGGAGAGAAGCCTGAATCGCTGCAATAAGTGAATTGCCTCGGACCATTTCAAGAATGGAAAGCGTCACGGCCATGACGAACGCAGGCAGACCTAAAGAGGTAATACGCAGAAAGTCAACAGCGAGCTCATGCTCATCACCATTAAGCCCCGGGGCCAAGGACTGTATCCAGAACGGGGCATAAAGATGTAATAAGACAGAGACGCATAAGGAAAAAATGAGGGTAACACTCAAAAAAAACCAGAAAATACAAGCGGCTTTGGCCTCATCTTTGTCAGACCAGGCTTTCCCGAACAAAGGCATGAACCCGCCAGTGACCGGCTCTGACGTTAGCAGCTTTCCGGGAATAGTGACGCAGGACAGGCTAAGCCTGCAGGCCATAGCGGCCACTCCGGTCCCGAACATAGACGCCATGAACAATTCCCGCAGCAAGCCGAGAATTTTTCCGAGAACTCCCCAAAAGAAAAACGTAAAGAAAAATCGGCGCATGGAGCAGTTCCTGCTAGCTCAATATGCTTTTATATAGCGTCGCGAGCATTCGGCCCTGCACTCTCGCATCGAAGCGGGAAAGCATGTACTCTCTACCGGCAACACCCATTTCAGCGGCCCTCGTCGGATTGGACAAAACCGCCTTCATGGCCTCTGCCAGCAACTCCGGGGCTGCTTCTGGCACCAGAAAACCTGTCACACCATCCTTAACGGCTTCATTGAAAGCTGCATGATGGGTTGCAACTACAGGCACCTCCATGGCCTGAGCCTCGAGTACAACTTGACCGAGCCCCTCTGAGTCTCCACTTTTAGCGGTTTTGCTAGGGGCACACAAAAGGGCGGCTTTGGATAACCAGTTCTTAATTTCGTCCTGTGAGCAAAAGGGCTTAAAGTGCGTCTGCTCGGCAATCCCCAATCGCGCTGCAAGCCCTTGGAGCTCTCCCTTGAGAGGCCCATCACCAATAATTACAAGACTAGAGGCCGTCTGCTTTGGAAGCTTTGCAAAAGCCTGCAAAACATCTTCTGTACCTTTCTTTTCAACCAGTCTGGCAATGTGAAGAATTAGGCCGGTGGCACCATACGGAGAGGTTCTCACAAATTGCTGAGTATCAATACCCGTATAGAGAGTAACCGTGCGAGATTCTGAAAAACCAAGACGTAACACTCGTTCCCTGATGAACTCGGACACACAGAGAAATAAAGCGCCCTCGCGACGAAGCTCGGATCTTCTGAGAAGGTATGTTAACCAAGCGATTTTCCCACTCGTGAGAAGCGTTTTGGTCGACGCTGTCGCATCTATTCCATGAAAAGTTGTAACAAGCGGCAGTCCCAGCTTCCTGGCTATAGGCAGAGCGTAAACTGCGTCTATCCCAAAATGGGCATGTATCAAGTCTGGTTGCTGGGCATGCAACCATGACGTTAAAGCTGAATTATATCGAGTAAGGCGCTGCAAAAACCGGCATTTGGCAGCTGCAAACGCGACTGCGCCATCAGGAACTTGGCCAAGAAGTTCTGTCCCGACATAGAGAGGATCGAAACCGGACGTATGGCCAGCCTGTGTTGTAATGAAAGGCTCAGATGCTGCAAACAACTGGTGCCTATATATAGCTACTTTCACAACCTAATCCTGCGTTGTAGGGAAGGCTAGCCCCAAAGTTACACCACTCATCCCTGCCAACAAAGCCGCACTATGAAATTCGCCTACCGGCTCTGCATTAGAGACAAGCCCCTGTGCTACCATCCAAAAAAAAGACAAAAAAGTACAAAAGGCAAAATCTTTATACGGGGAAGAGAGGACTTGAGTCGCCCTGAATAGACTGTGAAGCATACCTAGATGAAACAACACTGCAAAAATAAGAGCAGGGATACCGAAATAAACCCCGATTTTCAGATACACGTTGTGAGACTGCATGACTCTGAATTTCACCCCGCCAACCTCTTCCAGTTGATTAGGAGAATTTCCCAGCAGAGGTCGCTGTAAAAGCAGGCTGTATGAATGCTTCCAGAGCTGTAACCGTGTACCATAGTTAGCAGCCGTATTGTTTGCATGGTATGTCAGCATTTTTTGAGACTGCTTTGCAGCATTCACAACCGTAGGGGCATTGAATTGCTTAACAATATTCCCTGTAGTGAACGAAATTACCAAGCTGACGCAAAGGCACGTGGCTATGAAAATACGACAACTTCTTCTTTCACGGATAAACATCCACAGGGCGATAACCAAGGCCGCAACATACGCAGATTTAGACCCTGTCGCTGGCACTGCAGTGAGAAGTAGCAAACTGGCGATGAGAAGAATCTTACTAGATGTTGCCTTGTAGAGGCCATAGCTTGCCAAACAGGAAATGCCTGTGAACACAGCAGCATAATTGGCATTGGGGAAAACACCCCCAGCCTTTCTAGAATCCATGTATGAATTCGCCAACTCGGTTGCTCTTAAAATATAATCAACCCTGTTTGGGTTAATAAAAATTTTTGCGATTGGTAGATGATAAAAGTACTGTTCTGCAGGATGGTGAACCCGAAAAAGGATAATGAGAACAGCATTTATTGAGGAAAAAGCAATAGCAGTATAGAATGGAAGACGCCATTCCACTTTGCTTGATGCTAAATAATAGCCACATATCAAAATAGATACGAACGGCATATTGTAAAACATCACCTTCAGCAAATAATCTTTCTCTTGGTGCGCAGGCAGGACCAAGACCATCCACGCAAACATAGCCAACAGGGGAATTGTGACCTTGTGCGCAGAAGAAAGCCCAAATACAGGAACAAATGCGTAGCACACATACGCAGCAAGCATTGATAGGGATAAATAAACCCCAAATATGGAAACAGTATAAATCTGTAGCGGAGCTATAGAAACTGCAATAAAAAAAACGTAACGTTGTAGCAACAAGCTGTCTTCGCTTTTGAACGTGAACATATCTACATCACGCAACACAACCCTATGCAACCGACTCTACGATTTGCCGTACAACCGCATTCCAGTCATTAACTTCTGACTTGCTATTCTTGCTCTTGGGCGCCCCAAGGGCACTTTCCATCGCCTCAACGATACTCCCAACGTCATCAGGAGTATAATAAAAAGCATTATCTCTATGTATATCAATAAACTCCGGGGCAACTATGGGAAGTCCTACATATCTATATTGATGCACTTTTAGCGTGTCGCTAAATGAAGAAGCGTGCTGATTCTTTTTTTGCAGAGTAATTAGACCCACATCTGCATGCTTTATATAAGGGACTGTTTCTTCAAATGGAATTTCTGAAGTATATTTAACGTTACCCTTCTGAATCTTAGCGGAAAAAGGACCAATTATCGTAAATGTACACTCAGGAAATTCACTGCTCGCAATGTCAATAAAGTTCTCATCCAGCAAGGAAACACCCACAAAAACGCAATTGGGAGAATGAGTGTATGGAGATGCAGAAGGTGCGTCGAAAAGCGATGTCGCTACCCCGTGATACTGGAGCTTTGCATTGGAAGAGTTTTTAAATTTTCCTTCAATAAGCGTTTTATGCGGAACACTTATCAAGTCAAATTTATCAAGCAAGGACTCTTCTATCTCTATAAGACGCTGCGAAGTGGAGCGGTGCGTACGAATATCGTCCGAAGCCCTGTATACCTTTTTAGCTGCAGGATTCAGCCCTGAAAGCCTATCGAACAAAAAAAGACCATTCATGCTTTCATAGATAACCATATCAGCTTGATGTATCTTATCAATAAACAAGGGGTCCATAGGAAACAACGGATACTTGTCCCACAAAGGCTTTACAATATGCTCAAGACTAGACAAAGGCATCGCAATCGGATGCCAAAGCGGAAAATAAACGTAGCTGAAATAGCGATCTTCTATCTGAACAAGCCTGTTTGCCTCTCGACGTAACGATTTATACTGAAGGCGATGATCGTGAATCAGATACGAAAGCCAACTAATTCCAGTTGTGACAAACGTTACAGAGTGGCCCTGTTCCCAAAAAGCCTGGGCAAGCCAGTGAAACCCTGCTCTTCTCTTTGACTTGCAATAATGCGCTGAAATTAAAACAATATTCATAATATTAATTGCCAGATATCATCCGCCCTTCGCATGTCAATATACGCAGGCAAGGTCGATTGTGTGCTAGTTGTTACGTCAAAGAATGTTGTATAGTTGCAACACGCAAGCCTGCCGCAGCCTATTCTTCACCTGGTGGCAGAGTGTTTGATTATCGCTCAAGTAGAAGCTGGTGGCAAGCTTTTGGTGCAAGCAACGAGCTCGGTTAACGACGTTGCATTTCGAAAGAGGTTCGTACTCGCTTGCGTATACGTTGTCTACCGCATCGACGCCAACTCCAAGGTCCGCTCCGAGCGTTGCGGCCGCCTGACAGCAGACGTGGCCATGAAGGCCATCGAAATCATGAACGCCAAGATCGACGGCACGTTCAAAGGCGCATTCGCCAAGCAGGATTCCGTTGCATACTGTGGCGACTGCCACGGCAAGGGCAAGGAATCTCCGCTGCTCAAGGGCAAGCAGGACTGCACCCCCTGTCATTCCGGAACCGATCACACCCAGAACAAATTCAAGAACCACCCCTAGCCTGCGCCCACAGGGCGGGGAGCGTTTCCTCCATACAGAAGGCCGCCCTTTCGGGCGGCCTTCTCTTGTTGCTGGCAAAGTCATTCTAAATTTGTTTTTGGCTCCGCCGGGCAGGAACCTAACGTTCCTGCACCTCGTATAAGCGATGTGAATCCGTTTTTAATCTCAGTCCCGGCTTAACGGAGTTCGCCTATTGAGAAACTAGGTTTGGTATCAACCTGATAAGCCCCTTAGAGGCACAACCGCATCTTGCCTTCGTGACAACAGCGGACTAGGGCTTCACGGCCTCACCGGGATACACCACCCTGCCGGAGCGGGAAGTATCGTACCCTTCAAGCTCTTCCGCTGCCTTGTGGAACTCCGGCTCATTGAGCAGGCCCAGGAAGAGCTGCACGGGCTTGTCGAAAAAATGTTCCTTGGGAATTATCAGGTCAAACCGCTCCCACTGCACAGGCACAAAACCCAGATCAAGACGCGCGGCAACCGTGCGGATGGCCATGCCCGTATCCGCCCTGCCTGCAAGCACCTCTATGCCCACGTCCATGTGCCTGCCCGCTTCATTCTCATAGCCCTTCACGGTGTGCGGATCGGCTCCCGCCTGCGTGAGCAGGGTATCAAACAGCAGGCGTGTTCCGGTACCAAGGGGGCGGTTCACCACAGTCAGTCGGCCCTGTGTGATATCGGCAGCGCCTGCAACGCTCCGGGGATTGCCCTTTGCCACAACGAAGCCCTGCTCGCGGTAACAGAAGTTCACCACGGCGGGCTTTTCATCAAGCTCCTGTGCCGCAGCGGCGAAGTTATATTCCCCCTCGGCATTTTCCATCAGGTGGCTTGTGGCAATATGGCACTGCCCGCGCCTGACAGCCTTGAGGCCGCCCAGACTGCCAAGATTGCAGAACGCAGCAAGATAATCGGAGTGGCGCTCCATGAACACCTTGAGCATCCTGTCGAGGAGTATGTCGTTGCTGCCTGCAACCACGAGCACCTCTCCCTCCACCGCTGCCGATTCCATGCGGCGCGGGTAATTCATGGTACGCGACTCGATCCACTGTTCCACCAGATGTGACGGAAACAGCCATTTGCCTGTGGCCTTGGTGGCGGGCAAGCCTTTTTCGGAAATGAGCGCGTATACCATTTTCTCGTTCACGCCGAGATATTTGGCTACTTCTTTGGTAGAAAGCAGATGCTTCATGACAGTCTCCTCTGCGGATTTCGTATTTCCCTTGTAGCGCGTCAGGGCATGACAAATCAATATGTTGCGCAAAACAGGGCAACCTGCCTGTATGCAGCACTCGCACATTCCGGCTTGCATCCTCGCGCAGTTTAGGGTAAGGCCATCTCCCCACTTGCATGAACACGCGGGACAACGTACCCTGTGTTCGTTGCAATACCACAACGGGCGTGCCATTTCTCAACATTCCTGCGCCCATCCTCTTATCCGGAAAATATAATGTATCCCAAAATAGCACTCATCGGACGCCCCAACGTAGGCAAATCCACCCTGTTCAACAGACTCATCCGCAGCAATCGCGCCATAACCCATGACCGTCCGGGCGTTACCCGCGACCGCATGGAAGGCACGGTCAAGCGCAACGGCCGCACGTGGACCGTCATTGATACCGGCGGCATCCATCTGGATGAGAACCACGACGCCACCGAAGGTCCCATCGAACTGCGCGGATTCGAGGCGGAAATCCTGCGCCAGACGCAGGAAGCCATGTCCGAATGCGTGGCGCTGTGCCTTGTGGTGGACGGCCGTGACGGCCTGCTGCCCTTTGACCGCCGCCTTGCCGATTACGTGCGCAGAAGCGGCCTGCCGGTACTGCTGGCTGTAAACAAGGTGGACGGCGGCGAGCTGGAAGACATGCTCACGGCTGAATTTCACGAGCTGGGCCTGCCCATGGTTGCCATGTCCGGCGAGCACGGCTTCAACATGCGCGGATTCGAGGAAGACCTGCAGAGCCTGCTGCCCCCCGAAGACGAGTGGGAAGCAAAGGAAGAAGAAGCGGGCCTCAAGATTGCCATGCTGGGACGCCCCAACGCGGGCAAGTCTTCGCTGGTGAACTCCATTACCGGCGGCAACCGCATGATCGTTTCCGACGTTGCAGGCACCACCCGCGACTCGGTGGACGTGACCTATTCCATAGACGGCAAGCGCTACACCTTTGTGGACACCGCAGGCGTGCGCCGCCGCTCGAAGATTGTCGACTCCGTCGAACGCTACAGCGTCAACTCTTCCATCAAGTCCAGCACCAAGGCCCACGTGACCGTGCTTGTTCTTGACGGGCAGGAAGGCCTGACCCAGCAGGACAAGCGCCTTATCGACCTGCTTGATGAGCGCAAGACCCCCTTCATGGTTGTGGTCAACAAAATTGACCTTGTGAAGCAGAACGAACTGGCCGCCGTGAAAAAGGTGTATAAGGACGCACTGAGCTACAGCTCGCATATTCCGATCCTGTATGTCTCCGCACTGACCAGAGCCAACCTCAAGCGTATTATCCCGCTTGCCGAGCAGATCTGGAGCGAGTGCCATGTGCGCGTGCCCACCGGCCTGCTCAACCGCACGCTGGAAGCCATTGTCACCAAACAGCAACCGCCCGTGGTGAACCGCGTGCGTCCCAAATTCTTCTACATGACGCAGGCAGAAACCAATCCGCCCACCTTCGTTTTCTTCGTGAACGATGCGGACAGGATGAAGGATGCCTACATCCGCTATATGGAACGTTCACTGCGCAAGATGTTCAAGATCGAACACGCCCCCGTGCGCGTGCGCTTCCGTTCCAGCCACACCAAGCGCGAAAAGAAGCGATAGCCGTCATACGCAATCAATGAAAAACCCCCGTCCGAGGTTATCCCGGACGGGGGTTTTATTTGTGTAAGGGAGAAGGTGCCGCTTATCCGGCAAAAAGTGGATACTATACCTGCGGCAGGCTACCCCAGCTTCACCCACGTAAGCTCATGCTTGTTGGCAGAAAGGTGCATCAGGCGGGAACCGGGAATGGCGGCAAAATCACGTACCGCAGTCATGTAATCATCACCCTGCAGCTTCACCGTGCAGACGAAGTTGCGGCATTCGCCGAACTCCATCCAGCGGCGGACCATCTCCAGAAGCCTGTCGGGGTAGCAAATAACGTCGGAGAACAGCCAGTCCACCTTACCCGCATGGCGCGGGTCCAGCGCAAAGGCACTGCCGCTGCACCAGTTGATGTTCGGGTTGCGGGCGATATGGTCAGCCAGCGGTGATTTGTCTATGCTGAACACCTTTGCCCCCAGCTCGGCAAGCACCCACGACCAGCCGCCGGGACAACTGCCAAGGTCAAGACACAGCTCACCGGGCTGCGGGCGCACTTCCAGAAGAGTGAACAGCTCCCACAGCTTCAGATAGGCACGGGTGGGCGGCACGTCCTTGTCTTCCACAAAAATCACTTCGCCGTCAGGGAAGGGACTGGAACAACGGGCGGATGCCACCACAAGATTCTCATCCCACAACGTCCACGAACCGAGCTGCCCCTCCGGCGGACGGGTGCCGAACGTCAGCGGCTTGGCGGAAACATGGGGCAGCTTGTCCTGTATGAGCTTGGCACGGCGATGGTGGTCCGCGCTATGCAGCCACCAGTTACGCTGAATGGCCTTGAGCTTGCGCGCAGCATCACCGATGGAGTCAATGGTGATCGCCTGCGGCTCGAGCCAGACATTCTGCGCCCAGACCACCTGCTGCGGTGCTCCCTCTGCCACGAACAGGCGGCCGCGCTGCGCAACCACGTTGGACAGCTCCTTGGCAAGATCTTCCTCATAGCCACGGGGAGCAAGATAGATAGTCGTATTCTCGAACTGCATGTCACCTTCCTTCATTCGCACAAACCGTGCAGTGGCGCTGTACCGCAGGATACGCCGATGCGCAAGGCAACGCCACATCGGGTTGCTCCCGGCTGTCGGCAGGAGAATCGGAAAACGGCAATTCCGCCAAATCATGATGGACGGATGCGACGACAAAAGTGTATGCTCACCCTACGCGATCAGGATTGCATTTCCCGCCCATCCCCTTCGCTTGCGCACATTTACGCCCCTGTCTCCGGAATGACGGTCGGGGGTATTTTTACGGGTGCAGCCGCCCGACTCTCCCGCTCAACCATATATCGACGGATGATAGTTCCATGCGCAGACCAGATGCCGCCATGATTCCTTCCATTGCCCTGTGCACAGCCATGATCCTCTGGGGCAGCTCCTACATCGCCATGAAGGTGGCCGTAACCGCCTATCACCCTATGGTTGTCATGGCCGGACGCCTCTTCCTCGGCAGCTGCACATTTGCTCTCGGGTGGCGCTATCTGCGCAACATACGCATCCGCCGTCAGGACTGGAAGCCGCTGCTGCTCATGGCGCTGTGCGAGCCCTGCATCTATTTTCTTCTGGAAGGCTATGCCATGCGCTACACCACCGCATCGCAGGCAGGCATGATTGTCTCGTCACTCCCCATTTTCGTGGCTCTCGGCGCTTTCTTCTTTCTTGGTGAACGGCTTTCCGCACGGGTATGGACAGGATTTTTCATTGCCATGGGCGGTGTCATATGGCTATCCCTCGGCAGCGTTGCCACGGAAACAGCCCCCAACCCCCTTCTCGGCAACACTCTGGAAGCCCTGGCCATGGCGTCCGCCTCGGTCTATGTGATCATTGCCAAACGCCTCTCAGCACACTACCCCCCTGTATTCATCACGGCTGCCCAGTGTTTTGCAGGAACAATCTTCTTTGTCCCCCTGCTGTTCATGCCTTTTACCGAGCTTCCCACGCATGTTGATATACCGGCCATAATCAGCACCGCCTATCTTGGCACGGTCATCACCATCGGCGCATACGGGCTGTATAATTACGGTGTCAGCAAGCTGCCCGCAGGGCAGGCCAGCGCATGGGGCAACCTCATTCCTGTTGCTGCGCTCATCATGGGGCATGTGTTTCTGAACGAATCACTCACCACCCCGCAGTACGCTGCTTCCGGCCTGGTTCTGGTCGGCGTTTACCTGAGCCAAAAGTAAGAATGTTGCACTTTTAAGCGGAGAGGTCAGATTTTTGTGTCTTATGGGTCGGTTTTCCGTGACAATAACACGCATAATGCGTTACGGTCAGACCAGTATGCCCTGAGTCCCTTTTGTACTTCGGGCCAGACCACGGAGATCGCGAATGCCCCATTTACATGCCGCCCTTCTCACCTCGCTCGCCGCAGATTCGCTGGCGCTTGGCGCGCACTGGGAATATGACCAGAAACGCATTGAAGATGCCCTCGGAAGGGTCACCACCCTTCTGCCCCCCAAACTGAGCAACCAGTTCCATCCCAACCGCGGGGAAGGTGATCTTTCCCATTATGGGGATCAGGTGCTGGTGCTCCTCGATTCCGTCACGGCCAACGGCCGCTTCGACCTCCATGCCTTCCGTGATGCGTGGCTTGCCCGCATGCAGAATTACGACGGCTATCTCGACCGCGCAACACGCGAAACCCTGCGCAATTTTGAAGAAGGCATGCCACCGGAAAGCTCCGGTGCGCAGTCTTCCGACTTTTCCGCAGCAGCCCGCATAGCCCCGCTGTTCACCGTATATCTGAACGACCTTGCCGGTCTTGTTGCCGCCGCCCGTGCCCAGACGCTGATGACGCACAATTCGGAGCTGGTTGCGGACGGTGCAGAGTTCTTTGCACGGGCAGTATACGCCATTCTCCACGGTGCCACCGTGCGTGAAGGGCTCGATTCGGCAGCCGAGGCCGGATACCGCCAGCTGCCCGCCGAAGACTGGCTCGCTTTCACCTACATGTCTGCGGACGAAGACGCCCGCATGGCCATTGCCCGGTTCGGACAGTCGTGCGGCATGAAGGGCGCCTTCCACGGCGTTGTGCACCTTGTCACCCACTACGAGGCAGAACCGCAGACCGCGCTGATTGAAAACGTTATGGCCGGAGGCGATTCCTGCGCACGCGGGCTTATGACCGGCCTTGTTCTCGGAGCCCGGCACGGAGAACTGGCTTGTGCGCCTGAATGGTGCAACGAGCTGAACTGTCTGCCAAGACTTAAAGAATATCTTAACAGGCTGCTCTAGCACGCCAGATGCAAACCGGAACCGGAGGCTCAGGCCTCCGGTTTTTCATTTGGCGGGTACCGGAAGCGCGGATAACCATATCGCGCTTTTCCATGCAAAACCCCCGTGACAGATCAGCAGGATTGGGTAAGAATTGATTTACGCGTGCAATTAACACGCGATACTTCAAAACGGATTGCATCATGTGGGACAAGGATACGGTACGTCGCTACGAAGAGTGGTTCGACACGCAGGAAGGCTCTTTTGCCCTGCGCGCTGAAAAACGCCTGCTGGAATATCTGGTTTCCGGCTGGCCCCGTCGCGGCCATTCGTTTCTTGAGGTGGGGTGCGGTCCCGGCATGATACTGGAGATGATGTACGAGACCGGGTTTGACGTAACCGGACTGGATGCATCACCGGCCATGCTTGCCGCCGCGCGCAAGCGAATGGGCACCCGCGCCGACCTGCATGTGGGTAACGCCGAGCACCTGCCCTTTGGTGACAACCAGTTCGACTACGTTGCGCTGCTTACCGTGCTGGAATTTGTGGAAGACCCCATGCGGGCGCTGGAAGAAGCCTTCCGGGTTGCCGCGCGCGGGGTTATCGTCACCATGCTCAACAAGTGGTCCTTCTACTACCTCTCCCACGGCATACGCTGCTGCGGCCATCATAGCGGCGTTCTGCGTGAAGCAACCTGGTACACGCCGGTACGTATGCGCTCCATGGTACGCAAGGCAGCGGGCAACAAGCCCTTCACCATGCGCTCGGTGCTGCCCGGTCCCTTTATCACCTGGAAGCACACCCTGCCGTGGCGCTTCGTCAATACGCTCCTGCTGCCCTATGGGCTCGGCTCGTACACGGGCATCAGGGTAGATTTGTGCGACATAGAAACTGTCACCCCGCTCATGGCCCGCACCAAGGCGGTTGCGCCCCCCAACCCCATCGCCAGCCCGTAAAAAAAGGCAGCCTGCCTGCGCCTGCTGCCCCTGTCACGTTTTCTTCCGCTTTCCTGCTAGGCCATATCGCCTTGTTCAAGCATGCTCAATGCCATGCGCAGTTCATCACCCAGCCGCCCCTTCACAGCGCTCTGCACGCCTTCGGTCGACGAGGTGAACTGGCGCTGACGTATGGAGTATACGTTGCGGATAAAGTCGGCTTCCTTGCTTTCATCAAAGCCGCCGGTTCTGCCGAATGCCTTTGCAAAGATACGTACCGCTCCCGTAGGACCATGATGGACGGCCGTTGAGAACAACACTTCCTGCAACGCCTGTGGCATGGAATCGATATTCATTGCCTTGCTGATGGCCCTGAAGGCAGGCGAAAAATGGTTGCTGTGCACAAACTTGTCCTGCAGGGCTTCAAAACGCTCAGGCTGGGTTTGTGCCACCTGTTTCCATGCAGCCGGCATATTGCCGAACCGGGAACCTGTGTTAGCCCGCCCCGCCTTTTTCAGTTGCGAGGCAATATCCGGCGCCTGACTGTCCAGATAGTTGATGAAGGCATCCATGGTGCCTGCGCGTGATGACAGCTGGTATTTGCCATACGAAGTGCCGCCGCGCCTGTCATACCCTATGGCTGAAATGCCGCCGTCCGAACCGGATTCGAACAGTGCAGCCAAAGCACCGGGCCTGAAAGGCTCGGCAGTCCTGTGTCCGACCCCCATCAGCTGCCCGTCTGTCACGTTACGGGTTGCGCGTGCCATATCAACATCCGGCGAAGCCTCCACCGACTGCGCAGACTGCATTTCGCGCAACGCAGCCGCCATTTCACCGTAGGGACCGGCTGCGCCGCCAGCCGCATCAGGAGGCGGGGCAACCGCCATGCGAATGGCGCTGCCTTCCGGGGCTGTCATGGTTCTGAACATGGACGCGAAGGGATTTGCCTCATCGCCAAGAACCTTGGTCAACGTAGCCAGAGCTTTGACGTTGGTCAGGTTCATGCTCCCGAACATGGCGCTATCCAGCGCCGACATGTCGTTGGGGTTCTTTCCTGAGCCTATGCCCAGAAAGTCCTGCACGGCATTGCCCTGCCCCATCTGGACCATGGGGTCGTTCAGCAGCTCGTCAAAGCGCGATCCGAGGACCTTATTGCTGGTTCCCAGACTGAACGGATTACCACCCGCCTGCCCCCCGTGTTGCTTGAGGCGGTCGATATAGCTGGTCACTTGACCCATGGCGAGTGGATTGATCTGCATCGGCTACTCCTTGCCTGTAACTAGCAAAGGAGATGCCGCACTCTTTTTATTCTTTCATAGCAGGCAGATACAAAGACGTACCATGCCCAGCCCATGTGTTACGTCAGTTTACCGACGCTTCCCATTGTTCCATCTATAATCCCGAAAGTTGAACTTATAATTTCAAGATCATTACACCTGATCTAGCACTAGAATTGAACTATACCCTATCGGTTTCCTTTTATTACAGCGTGTCACCGGGTACCTTTCTACCCAAAGCTGCCCGAACCGGCAAAACCATGGAGAGTGATTATGTTCGGCACCATGAAACTATCCGTAAAACTCTACTCCGGCTTTCTGGTTGTTCTGGTACTTCTCGCCATACTTGGTGCCACCGGATTCCTTGCCATTGAATCCGCTTCGGACGGCTTTTCAGACTACAGACGCAAAGCCCGCCAATCCAACCTCATAGGCCGCCTGCAAGCCAACATGCTCATGGTCCGCATGTCTGTGAAGGACTTCGTCCTTACCGGCAGTGAGGACAGCGCCAAGCAGTTCAGCGACAGATTCGCTGAAGTGGTCAACTTCATCCAGCAGGCAAAGCAGGATATCAACGACCCGGGCCGGCGCAAAATGGTGGAAGAAACGGAAGCACATGCTCATGATTACCAGAAAGCATTCGAGCAGGTGATAGAATTCCGCACCAAGCGCAATATGCATGTTGACAGGCTCAATGCCAACGGGCCGGTTATGGAACAAAAGCTGACTCAGATTTTCACTACGGCAGAACGCGACGGTGATCAGGCCGGTGCCTACAATGCAGGATTGGCCTTGAGAAATCTGCTGCTCACCAGACTGTATGTCATGAAATTTCTTGAGACCAATGCGCAGGCCGATGCAGACAGAGTGGTCTCGGAATTTACTTCGCTTCAAAAGGGGCTCGACTACCTGAACAGAACACAGCAGAATCCTGAACGCAAATCCCTGCTCAAGGATATCGGGCTGATAGAACAACAGTATATGACTGACTTCAAGACACTGACCTCTATCATTTTTGCCCGCAACGACCTGATGAAAAACACTCTGGACAAGCTTGGCCCAGACATCGCCACCACTACCGAAAACCTCAAGCTCTCCATTATCGAAGCTCAGGACAAAATCGGTCCGGCAGTTCAGTCCCGCAACGATCAAGCTGTTCTTGTCATCATTACAGCAGGTTCCGCAGCCGTTATCCTGGGCTTATTCATCGCCTTCATCCTTACCCGCAACGTCATGCGGCAAATCGGCTGCGATCCTTCCGAGATTGCAGAAATCTCCGACCAGCTCGCCGGCGGTAACATGGCCATTGCCTTCAGAGGCAATGCCGTCGGGGTATATGCGAGCATGAAGACAATGGTGAGCAAGCTCAGCACAATTGTAAGTGATGTTACCGCTGCCGCAGAAAACGTGGCTTCGGGCAGCGAGGAGCTTTCCGCATCATCGCAGAGCCTGTCGCAGGGAGCTACAGAACAGGCGGCAAGCATTGAAGAAGTTTCATCCTCCATGGAGGAGATGAGTTCCAACATCAGCCTGAATGCCGAAAACGCCCGCCAGACAGAGAGCCTTGCCACGCAGGCAGCACTGGATGCGCAGGAAGGCGGCAATGCGGTGGCCAAAACTGTGGAGGCCATGAAGCACATTGCCGAAAAGATTTCAATTGTTGAAGAAATAGCCCGACAGACCAACCTGCTGGCTCTGAACGCCGCCATCGAAGCCGCCCGTGCGGGCGAGCACGGCAAGGGTTTTGCCGTTGTGGCGGCGGAAGTGCGCAAGCTGGCAGAACGCAGCGGCACGGCTGCAGCAGAAATCAGCGAACTTTCATCCTCGAGCGTGGAGGTTGCCGAACGCGCCGGAACCATGCTGATGAAGCTTGTGCCGGATATCAAGAAAACCGCTGACCTCGTGCAGGAAATTGCCTCCGCTTCCAACGAGCAGAACGCAGGGGCGGAACAAATTAACAAAGCCATTCAGCAGCTTGATCAGGTTGTACAGCAAAACGCTTCCGCATCAGAGGAAATGTCGTCCACCTCTGAAGAACTGGCATCGCAGGCATCGCAACTGCAGGAATCCATGGGATTCTTCCGCATCTCAGACGCATCTCTCGGCAATCGTCGGCAGGTTAAAGCAGTAACGTCACGTTCTGCCATTCCCAAAAGCAAACCTGCCAAGCAGCTTGCTGCACCGCGAAAAACCGAAGCCCCCAAGGACACTGGCGAGGGATTCTCCCTTGCCATGGAAGATGACGACGCTTTTGAACGCTTCTAAGAACCTCCGCATCCCTCCGGCCGGTGAAAAGGTCGCCCTCGGGCGACCTTTTCTTTTGCTCACGCAGGGCAGCTTCACGTGTGCAGTTCCGTCTGCCCCGCAGGTCTTCTGAAAATCGTGCGTGGCTATCAGATATGCAGAACACAGAGGCTTGCCCCGCCCCCTGCTTCCACGTGCGAGATGAGGACCAACCTGTGCGTATGCGTGCTAGAGAGATGTCTTCACAGAGCGTGACATTACTGTAAACGGCACGGTTTCTTCCGGTAACTGCTTTCAATCACCAAGCAGCGATTTGCCTGTCCGGTAATAATTCTCCATTTCCGGCTGTGGAACCATGCTCCCGCCGGTGCACCAGATAATGTGAGCCGCATTTGGCATGTTCTCCACAAGCCCGCGTTCCTTCAACCAGTCCTGCGCACGAGATACTCTGGCAATTCCCGGTGCGCCAGCCAGCGCAGAGGGTTCCAGCCGCAGCCCTTCTGTATCTGCCATCAGCGCGAGGTAACGATACATGTTCTCATCCTGCACCGTAAACACCCCATCCAGCATGCCATGCATGGTCCGGCCAACAAAACCGGAAGGACGTCCGACGGCCAGCCCGTCTGCATCCGTAATATTATCAATACCAAAATCCTGTACACTCACACCGTCATGAAGTCCGGTGTACAGCCCGAGCAGCATGGCCGGTGAATGCGTGGGCTCGGCAAACAGGCAGTGTACTTGATCCTTGAAAATGAGCTTGAGGCCGAAAGCCACTCCACCAGGACCGCCGCCAACCCCGCAGGGCAGATAGACAACGAGGGGGTGTTCTGCGTCGACCACTATGCCCTGCTCATCAAGCTGCTGCTTCAGACGCTGGGCAGCCACTGCATACCCCAAGAACAAGTTCACGGAATTCTCGTCATCCACAAAGTAACAGGACGGATCGCCTGCGGATTGCTTGCGCCCTTCAGCCACGGCAAGGCTGTAGTCCGAGGCATACTCAACCACATTCACCCCCTTGGAGCGAAGCAGATCCTTTTTCCATTGCCGCGCATCCGCTGACATATGCACCGAAACGCGGAAGCCGAGCTGCGCACCCATGATACCGATGGAGAGCCCCAGATTGCCCGTGGAGCCCACCGCAATGGCGTACCGACTGAAGAAGGCACGGAATTCTTTGCTATCCAACCTGCTGTAGTCGTCGGTCAGGGTGAGAAGACCGGCACCAAGTGCAAGCTCTTCAGCGTGTTTGAGACCTTCGTAAATACCGCCCCGAGCCTTGATGGAACCTGATATAGGCAGATGGCTGTCGAGCTTGGCCAACAACCTTCCGGGCAAGCCCCTCGAAAAACGCTCAGAAAGTGTCCTCTGGAAGGCGGGAACATCTTGCAACGGGGACTCGATCAATCCGCCCGCATTTCGCGTCTCAGGAAAGACTTTTGCGATGTAGGGACGAAAGCGCTCCAGCCTTGCAGCAGCATCGGCTACGTCGCTGTCCGTCAATTCCATGCCCTGCATGGCCAGTTTAAATGGCACGGTTGCGGGATTGAACCAGCTCACTTCATTCAGGCTGACAAGATCCCGCAACAGCGGATTGTCTGCGAGCCATTCCTGAAGGGTTTTACCGCCTATGAGAGGGGTGCTCATACGATTTCCTTTTTAGGGGGGCAGTAGGGTGTAGAATTCTGATAAAGCTACCCCAAAGGAGTTGATGTTGGGAAGGGGGAGTGAGGGACGGGAGTGGGTTTGGGGTGAGCATGATCAGACTTTCACCGACTATATTAGGTTCTGACTAAAATTTCCCGTTGTTGCCTCTGGCAGGGAGAGCGGGGCCGCCAGCGCGCGGCCCCACGCATCGTTCCCCGAAGCATAAGGCCGATTGGAAGCGCTTCGCTTCCACGGCGGGACGAACTACACCCAACACCAGCTGGGGCGAGGCAGGGGGAGTCCAGAGGGGGCCTTGCTGAGGAGTGCCAGTGGCTGTCTGCGACGAAGGAGCAATACAGCCACCAATCTAGCGAGTAGCAGCTGTAAGCGAGGCACGAGCCATACAGATGCACGTTGCCAGACGGTACGCCCCGGCCGAGGCCCCTTCTGGTCCCGCGGAAGCTATAGCCGTCGGCGAGTCTGCGAGCCTTACGGATAAAGACAGCAGAGCGGCGGCAAAAGGGAACAGTAGATTGGACTTGATGGAGTCGGTGAACGCCTAACCAACCCAATACAGACCAAGGCTCAACCCTCCACATATGACATGATATGCAAGCAGTGTCCCCTCCCCGAATCACATGCCGATTGGAAGCGCTTCGCTTCCACGGCGAGAAGAACGACATTCAGCGACCAGCTGGGGCGAGGCAGGGGAGTCCAGAGGGGCCTTGCTGAGGGCGGGCACCGCCCGGTTGAGGCCCCTTCTGGTCCCGCTGAAGGCGAAACGGGCAAAACTAGCCAACACTTGATGTAGTCGGTGAAAACCCAACAAAGCCAGTACAGACCAAGGCCCAATTCATTGAAACTAAGACAGGATGATGGAAGACGGATGGAAGGAAGAAAAGGAAGGCTAACTGAAGGGATGTGATTTTACCCCTAAAACAGAAAAACTCCGGCCCTCATCGGTTACCGGAGTTTTTCGTTCAGGAAATAAGTCTTGGCGGCGGCCTACTTTCCTGTCTGACAGGAGTAGCCTGCCCCTTGCTGCGCTCGGGATCAGGCCTCGGCTGCGCGAGGGGCGCGGCCCCCGCTTGCCTCCCTGCCTTAACTTATGCCGGTTGCTGCTGCCAAAGCAGGCCGAGAGGCGCAAAAACAGAAAAACTCCGGCCCTCATCGGTACCGGAGTTTTTCGTTCTGGAAATAAGTCTTGGCGGCGGCCTACTTTCCCACCAGCTCCCTGGCAGTATCATCGGCGATGGCGGGCTTAACTTCCGAGTTCGGAATGGGATC
>NZ_BLVO01000002.1 GCF_013340285.1 Desulfovibrio subterraneus
TGGCGGCGGCCTACTTTCCCACCAGCTCCCTGGCAGTATCATCGGCGATGGCGGGCTTAACTTCCGAGTTCGGAATGGGATCGGGTGTACCCCCGCCTCCATGACCACCAAGACAAAGTTCTCGGGCCTGCGTCTACCCGGAAAGGCGAACGGTATTTACCCCGTTGCCACATCGGCATGACTTTGACCCAAAATTTGAATCAAATAGGGAGGAAAGGAAGATTTTAAAAGAAAAATAAGGCGCACGGACTATTAGTACCGGTAAGCTGAATACATCGCTGTACTTACACCTCCGGCCTATCAACCAGGTGGTCTACCTGGGTCCTTCAGCTCTTTCGAGAGGGAGACCTTATCTCAAGGCAGGCTTCACGCTTAGATGCTTTCAGCGTTTATCCCTTCCGAACGTAGCTACCCTGCTATGCCGTTGGCACGACAACAGGTCCACCAGAGGTTCGTCCACCCCGGTCCTCTCGTACTAGGGGCAGGCCCTTTCAAGTCTCCTACGCCCACAGCAGATAGGGACCAAACTGTCTCACGACGTTTTAAACCCAGCTCGCGTACCACTTTAAACGGCGAACAGCCGTACCCTTGGGACCTGCTTCAGCCCCAGGATGTGATGAGCCGACATCGAGGTGCCAAACCGCGCCGTCGATGTGAACTCTTGGGCGCGATCAGCCTGTTATCCCCGGCGTACCTTTTATCCAATGAGCGATGGCCCTTCCACTCGGAACCACCGGATCACTAACACCGACTTTCGTCCCTGCTCGACATGTCTGTCTTACAGTCAAGCTCCCTTATGCGTTTGCACTCAACGGCTGGTTTCCAATCAGCCTGAGGGAACCTTTGCATGCCTCCGTTACTCTTTAGGAGGCGACCGCCCCAGTCAAACTACCCACCAGACACTGTCTCCGAGCCGGATAACGGCATCGGATTAGAGCCTTAGATTGGCAAGGGTGGTATTTCAAGGTTGGCTCCACACACACTGGCGTGCACGCTTCAAAGCCTCCCACCTATCCTACACATGCCAATCCAAAACCCAATGTCAAGCTATAGTAAAGGTGCACAGGGTCTTTCCGTCTTGCTGCGGGTACACGGCATTTTCACCGCGACTTCAATTTCACCGAGTCTCTGGTTGAGACAGTGCGGAGATCGTTACACCATTCGTGCAGGTCGGAACTTACCCGACAAGGAATTTCGCTACCTTAGGACCGTTATAGTTACGGCCGCCGTTTACCGGGGCTTCGATTCAAAGCTTCGCTTGCGCTGACCTCTCCTCTTAACCTTCCGGCACCGGGCAGGTGTCAGTCCCTATACATCGTCTTACGACTTAGCAGAGACCTATGTTTTTAGTAAACAGTCGCCACCGCCATTTCTCTGCGGCTCTTCGGTGCTTTACGTGTAAAACATACACACCAAAGAGCACCCCTTATCCCGAAGTTACGGGGTCATTTTGCCGAGTTCCTTAACCAGAGTTCTCTCGTGCGCCTTGGATTACTCATCCCGCCCACCTGAGTTGGTTTGCGGTACGGTCTGCATGAACTAAACTTAGAAGCTTTTCTTGGAAGCGTGGACTCAGCAGCTTTCGGCCATACGGCCACCGCGTCGTGTCTCAGCCATAAGGAAGACGGATTTGCCTATCTTCCAAGCCTACACACTTGCACCAGCTAATCCAACAGCTGGCCTGCGTATCCTACTCCGTCCCTCCATCGCACATTCATACAGGTACGGGAATATTAACCCGTTTCCCATCGGTTACGCATTTCTGCCTCACCTTAGGGGCCGACTAACCCCGGGAAGATTACCTTTACCCGGGAAACCTTGGGCTTACGGCGAACAGGTTTTTCACCTGTTTTATCGTTACTCATGTCAGCATAATCACTTCTCTACCGTCCAGCTAGCCTTACGGCACACCTTCAACCAGTAGAGAACGCTCTCCTACCACTCGATAAATCGAGTCCGAAGCTTCGGTACCATGCTTAGCCCCGTTACATTTTCGGCGCAGAATCTCTAGACCAGTGAGCTATTACGCTTTCTTTAAAGGATGGCTGCTTCTAAGCCAACCTCCTGGCTGTCTGTGAAATTCCACCGCCTTTTCCACTGAGCATGGATTTGGAGACCTTAGCTGTCGGTCTGGGCTCTTTCCCTCTCGACTACGGGCCTTCTCACTCGCAGTCTGACTCCCGAGGAACATTTATGCGGTATTCGGAGTTTGATAGGGTTTGGTAAGCTGGTGAGCCCCCTAGCCCTGTCAGTGCTCTACCCCCGCTAAACTACCTCGAGGCTATACCTCAATATATTTCGGAGAGAACCAGCTATCACCGGGTTTGATTGGCCTTTCACCCCTATCCACAAGTCATCCAAATCGTTTTCAACCGATACTGGTTCGGTCCTCCACTCAGTTTTACCTGAGCTTCAACCTGCTCATAGATAGATCACCCGGTTTCGGGTCTACTCCACAGTACTTGACGCCCTTATCAGACTCGCTTTCGCTACGGCTCCACTTTCGCTTAACCTTGCACTGTAAAGTAACTCGCTGACTCATTATGCAAAAGGCACGCGGTCACATCTCAAGGATGCTCCCACAGCTTGTAGGCAGATGGTTTCAGGTTCTATTTCACTCCCCTAACAGGGGTTCTTTTCACCTTTCCCTCACGGTACTGGTACACTATCGGTTGCCAGAGAGTACTTAGCCTTGGAAGATGGTCCTCCCAGATTCCCACGGGGTTTCTCGTGTCCCGCGGTACTCAGGTACGGCCTATGCTGCGTTCAACTTCAGGTACGGGGCTTTCACCCACTATGGCCGAGCTTCCCAGCTCGTTCCCCTATTTACTGACAGATCAATGTTGGCCGCCCTACAACCCCGACTGGTCGAAACCAGCCGGTTTGGGCTAATCCCCGTTCGCTCGCCGCTACTGAGGGAGTCTCGTTTGATTTCTTCTCCTCCGGGTACTGAGATGTTTCACTTCCCCGGGTTCGCCTCCAAGAGCCTATGTATTCAGCTCAAGGATAACCGGACATGACTCCGGCTGGGTTTCCCCATTCAGACATCAGCGGATCAAAGGATGTTTGGCTCCTCCCCGCTGCTTATCGCAGCCTACCACGTCTTTCATCGCCTTCTGGCACCAAGGCATCCACCAAATGCCCTTAATAACTTATTTTTCTTAGACTTCCTTTCCGTCCCTATCGATTGTCAAAGAGCAGAGGC
>NZ_BLVO01000003.1 GCF_013340285.1 Desulfovibrio subterraneus
AAGTCGTAACAAGGTAGCCGTAGGGGAACCTGCGGCTGGATCACCTCCTTTAAGGAAATTTGTCCAACTCGCTATTTAATTGCAAGGAGCTTCGTGCTCTTTGACAAGTGAATGGTTGGTAGCACGCAACACGATAAGTGGTGCATGTGATCCAGGTATTACACTTGGCTGAGGCTTTACGCCTCTGCTCTTTGACAATCGATAGGGACGGAAAGGAAGTCTAAGAAAAATAAGTTATTAAGGGCATTTGGTGGATGCCTTGGTGCCAGAAGGC
>NZ_BLVO01000004.1:300000-555735 GCF_013340285.1 Desulfovibrio subterraneus
CAAGAAAACGAAGAAAGAAAACTGGGAGAACGATTACTCAACTCAATATCTAGAAGAACTTGGTTAACACTTTGCGAAAAGAACAGTAAGTGTAAATACATTATTGACACACTAGGCAACCCAGGAACAGCAATAAGCACAATAGCATACAACATTTTTTCGACAGCACCAATATTGGGTGCGCAAACCATAGCCTGCTTAACAGCTGTAATTTTAAAGCAAGGAATCGATAAATACTGTAAATCCTACAAACCACAATTACTCATGCAAGTGCGCTATTCGAAATCAACTCAATAGTCTAAAAAAAACACATCACCCATGCCCATCCTCAACATAACCATCCCTGTCTTCAACCGGCCCGAGCTGACGCGGCGGACCATTGAGGCGGTGCGGAAAAACACCAAACTCCCGCACACGCTTACTGCTGTGGACAACGGCAGCGAGCCGGAAACGCAGGACTTGTTGCGGGAGCTGAAGGAACACGGGCAGCTGGATTATCTGTTCCGGCTGGAGAAGAACTACGGGGTGGCAGTGGCGGCCAATGTGGGCTGGCGGCTCATTCAGGCCCCCATCTATATGAAGCTGGACAATGATGTGGTCATCCACAACCCCAAGTGGCTGGATATCGTGCTCCTGCACATGAAAAAGGCTCCGCGCGATGCCGTGTGGGGCGCGGACCTGAACAATCAGATGCGGAACAAGTCGTTTGTTCCGAGGCCAAACGGGCTGATAGGCAGCACCATCGCGCATGTTTCCGGCGGGGCCATACTCATTCCCAAAGGCATTTCAGACATTGCCGGTTACTGGTGCGAAGACTACGGCCTCTATGGATGTGAAGACGGCGACTACGGCGAAAAACTGAAAAGCCTGAAGATCGACCAATACTATTTCGACCACACTCCCTTCATGGAGCACCTCGGCCACGACAGCGATTCCATGAAAAGCGATTTCGGACTGGATAAAAGCGCCACGCAGGACCAGTTCCGCAAGCTCTACACCACCAATTTTCTCCTCTACGGCATGGGCTACAGAGCCCCCAACACGCCGCCGCAGTTCATCCCCGACAGCTTCGACGGCTACACACTCACCATGCAGAGCAACACCCACTACAAACCCATATGGAGAAGCCTGCTCGAGTTCCACAACATCCGCATGAACCACATGTTCGACAAGGAACTCAACGCCCACTACCTGAACCTGCTCGTCACCGCGCAGAACAAACATTGGGTGCAGGCAGCCTTTGATGCGGAGCGGGCATACGAACGCATACGCAGGCAGATCGGACAGCCTGAATAGCCCCCGCGGGACTGCACGCCATGCCCGCCAAGCGTGGTAGGTGCGATTGATGCGTCATGCCCGCCATAGCCGCCATGTGTGGCAGACGCGACAGGCACGACAGGCACGGCAAGTACGCCACGGTACGACAGACACGGCATAGACCATTTGTAAGAACCCTTCCGTCACGCCGCCGCATACAGGCATCCCCTGCGCACTTGCGCAATCTCGCCTTTTCCCGTACCAATCCGGCACAGCGGGACCTACCCCCAACGTGTATATTCCTCGTCCCGCCAACTTTCCGGAGCATTGCATGGTCGATATTCTCAATCTTACCTTTTCCGAATTGGAAGCCTTTCTGGTAGAGCGCGGCGAAAAAGCCTTCCGCGCCAAACAGATATGGCAGTGGCTGTGGAACAAGTACACGCGTGATTTCGACGCCATGACGAACGTTTCCAAGCCTACCCGCGCACTGCTCAAGGAGCAGGCTGCCATCATCTGGCCCGAAGTGGTGACCATGCAGAAAAGCAAGGACGGCACCACAAAGTTTCTGCTGCGCCTCACAGACGGCGCGCTGGTGGAAACCGTGCTCATTCCCGGTGCCAGCGGCAGGCTCACGCAGTGCCTTTCCTGTCAGGTGGGCTGCGCCATGGGCTGCACCTTCTGCTCCACCGGCACCATGGGCTTTGAACGCAACATGACCATGGCGGAAATTCTGGGTCAGGTGCTCGTTGCCCGCGAATATCTGCAGGACGATGCCGCCAACCCCATTCTGCGCAACCTCGTCTTCATGGGCATGGGCGAACCGCTCCTGAACATGAAGGAACTGATGCGCAGCCTCGAAAGCCTGAACAGCGTGCTTGGCCTGCAGTTCTCCCCGCGCCGTATCACTGTTTCCACCTGCGGCATAGAAAAGGGCCTGATGGAACTCGGCGAAACCGGCCTTGCCTATCTGGCTGTGTCGCTGCACGCCCCCACGCAGGAACTGCGCAAGCAGATCATGCCCAAGGCCGCCAACTGGCATCTGGATGATCTGATCACCGCGCTGGAAAACTACCCGCTCAAAACCCGCGAGCGCATCACCTACGAATACCTGCTGCTCGGCGGTGTGAATGATACTGAGGAGCATGCCCGCCAGCTGGTAAAGCTGGTTTCCCGTACCAAGGGCAAGCTGAACCTCATCGTCTACAACCCCTCGGAAGGCGATCCCTACAAGGCCCCCACCGAAAAGGCCATTCTCGCCTTTGAACAGGTGCTGTGGTCCAAGAACATCACCGCCATCATCCGCAAATCCAAGGGCGCAGATATTAAAGCCGCCTGCGGCCAGCTGAAGGCATCGCAGCAGCTGGAATGCGGCAACGCAGAGGCGAAGTGCTAGATCATTGAGGGACTGAAAGATACTCAAAGCCCGGGAGATGGTGTCTCCCGGGTTTTTTTGTTTGGAGTAGTACGGGATTGATTGACGAGACAGAATATGAGTTCCCCATGTTTGCCCCCCTGAAACGCCTGTGCCGATTGGAAGCGCTTCGCTTCCACGGCAAGACAGAGTCACCAGTCGCCCCCAGCGGGGCGAGGCAGGGGGAGTCCAGAGGGGGCCTTGCTGAGGGGCGGCACGCCCCGGCTGAGGCCCCGCTCTGGTCCCGCGGGAGTTTTAGCCGTTGGCGAGTCTTCGAGCCTTACGGATAAAGACAGCAGAGCGGCGGCAACGGGCATAACAAGCCAGAACTCCACGTAGTCGGCAAAAGGGCCCCCTCTTAAGATCAACATTTACATCCCCCCAACTTCCACCTACCATACGCGATTGATCGGGCCCGCGCCCCAACCCCAACCCCGAACATAATCATGTCTGTAAAAGAACGCCTCGGCCTTACAACGGAACCGCTCTACCTCATGGACGGCTCCGCATTCATATTCCGCGCCTTCTACGCCATGCAGTCCATGCAGCGCTCCGACGGCTTTCCCACCAACGCGCTGTTCATCGTCACCCGCATTCTGCTCAAGTTCCTCAAGGACGAGCAGCCCACCTATTTCGGCTTCATCCTCGACGGCAAAGGCAAGAATTTCCGTCACGAGACGTATCCCGAATACAAGGCCAACCGTTCCGCCACGCCGGAACCGCTGGTGCAGCAGCTCGACCCCATCAAGCAGGCAGTGCGCACGCTCGGCCTGCATCTGGAAATTTCCGACAACTGCGAGGCGGACGACTGCATCGCCTCCCTTGCCGCACGCTACAAGAAGGAACGCCCCGTCATCATCATCGGCGCGGACAAGGACCTGAAGCAGTGTCTGGACGAAAACGTGTTCATGTGGGACCCCGGCGTGAAGCAGGAAAAGCTCACCACCCTTGCCGAATTCCGTGAAGAGACCGGACTTGAACCCTCACAGTGGGCCGATTTTCAGGCCATTATCGGCGACTCGTCGGACAACATCCCCGGCGTCCCCGGCATAGGCCCCAAGACTGCGGAAAAGATCTTTGCGGACTACCCCACGCTGGAGGCCATCCGCGACAATTTTGATGCGCTCGCCCCCACGCTGCAGAAGAAGTTCGCCGACCATCTGGAGAACATGTTCACCTTCCGCACGCTTACCACGCTCTCCACGGCGCAGTGCGACAGCCTGACGCTGGACCACTTCCGCATCGACCCCATCGACGGTGACAAGACCGCCGACTTCCTGCGCGAATATGAACTGCGCGCCCTGCTCAAGGATGTGGCTGCCCTTGCCCCTGTCTCCGCCAAGGTGAACACGCCTGCCACAGCCAAGCCCGCCGCGAGCGACAAGCCCGCAGCAAAATCCGGCACCGGCTCCATGCAGCTTGGCCTGTTCGATGCTCCGGCGGCACCCGCTGCCGCACCTGTCGCAGGCCACGGCAGCCATGCTCCCGAACATGGCACGAATGGCAACGCGAACCGCACGAGCTCCCTCAAGCTGGAAGATGTTACCGATGTTTCCGCCCTGCCGGACTGCTCCGGCAAGCGCATAGCTCTGGTACCCATGGGCGAAATGCTCAAGAGGCCGGAATGCACCATGCCCTCGCTGCTGGACATGACCGCTGAAGAAGCCAAGCCGGAAGCATGCATCATCAACGTGCATGTGGAAGGCAGCGACCGCGAATACCGCTATTCCGGCTCACTCACCGCGCTGGCAGGCTATGCCACCACGGCCGATACGGTCATTGCACCGGATGTGAAAGCCCTTTTGAGCATCAAAAGTGGCTGGCGTTCCGTGGAATCGTCTCGCTGGTTCGATCTGGGGCTTGCCGCCTACCTGCTCGATCCTGAAGACCGCGATTACTCGTGGCGCAGGCTTTCCGCACGGGCGGACGAATTTGAGGTGGCCGCTGAAAATCCCGCACAGCTCGCCTTTGCCCTTGCTGACGACTTCATGCGCCGCCTGCAGGGTGCCGACCTTGTCACGCTCATGCGGGAGCTGGAACTGCCGCTCATCCGCGTGCTGGCAGACATGGAAGAGATCGGCATCCACATAGACGGCACCGCCTTCACCGCCTTTCTCACCGAAGTGCAGCGCGAACTGGACCGCCTGACCAAGGCCATTTACGAAGCGGCCGGAGGATCGTTCAACATCCGCTCCGCCCAGCAACTCGGCGACCTGCTTTTCAACAAGCTGGGACTCAAGCCCAAGGGCAAGACCAAGGGCGGGCAGATTTCCACCTCGCAGGCCGTGCTGGAAAAGCTGGCAGGCGAGCACGAGGTCATCGACCTTATTCTGGAATACCGCACGCTGGAAAAACTGCGCTCCACCTACCTTGAGCCCATGCCGCGCCTTGCGGATGCGCAGGGCCGCATACACACCACGTTCAACCAGCTGGCAACGGCCACGGGCCGCCTGTCGTCCAGCAACCCGAACCTGCAGAACATTCCCGTGCGCGGCCAGTTCGGCCCGCGCATGCGCGCCTGTTTTACCGCGCGCAAGGGCTGCAAGCTCGTCTCTGCGGACTACTCGCAGATTGAACTGCGCGTGCTGGCCCACTGCTCACAAGACCCCACCCTGCTCGAAGCCTTCCGCAACGATCAGGACATTCACAGCAGCACGGCTTCCGTCCTTTTTGACGTGCCCACCACCGAGGTGTCGTCCGACCAGCGCCGCAACGCCAAGACCATCAACTTCGGACTCGTGTACGGCATGGGGCCGCAGAAGCTGGCGCAGGAGCTGAAAATATCCCTCACCGAGGCCAAGGAATTCATCGAACGCTACTTCTCCAAACTGCAGCAGCTCAAGGCCTTCTATGAGCAGGTGGAAGCGAATGCCAAGGAACACGGCTACGTCACCACACTCATCGGCCGCCGCCGCAACGTGCCGGAGATTCAGTCAGGCAACAACCAGATGCAGTCTCAGGCGCGGCGTCAGGCCATTAACACCGTCATTCAGGGCAGCGCGGCAGACATCATCAAAATAGCCATGCTGCGCACCGCGCAGGATGCCGAATTGAAAACGCTGAAAGCCCGCCTTGTCCTGCAGGTACACGACGAACTGCTGCTGGAAGTACCCACAGAGAATGCCGAAGCAGCCGCCAGGCGTCTCGCCGACATCATGACCGGCGTGCACCCCGGCGGTACAGCGCTGGACGTGCCGCTCAAGGTGGATTACGGCATCGGCGACGGCTGGCACGAGGCGCACTAAGCGTCATCCCGCACGTTGCCGGAGATGACTCACGGCTTCCCGCAACAGCACCTGTCTGTTGTTATCATTTCTACCAGAAGTCAGACTGATAATCTGTCTTCAACGCGGACTCCGCATAAGTACGTAAAAGGGTTTCCAAAGGGGCAGTTGCCCCTTTAGCCTGCGGAGCAATCCCCTAAAAAATAACGCCCCAAAAACAACGCCAACAATTAATAAAGATACATAATATGAAAGCACTCTATCTCAAGAAAGGCGAAGACAAGCGCCTGCGCGTAGGTCACCTCTGGCTGTTCAGCAACGAAGTGGACACCAACCGCAGCCCGCTCAAGGAATTCCAGCCCGGCGAATGCGTTACCGTCATGTCCAGCAAGGACATGCCCGTGGGCAGTGCCTATGTGAACCCCGCCTCGCTCATCAGCGCGCGCATCTACTCCAACGAAGCGGAAACCCCGCTCAATGCAGACCTGCTGCGTGAACGCCTCGGCCGCGCCATGGAACTGCGCGATGCCATGTTCGGCGTTCCCTACTACCGCCTCGCCTTTGCAGAAGGCGACTTTCTGCCCGGACTGGTGGTGGACCGCTACAACGACATCCTTGTTGTACAGATAAGCACCGCAGGCATGGAAGCCGTGAAGGACGACGTGGTCAGCGTGCTGAAGGATCTGTGCAAGCCCGCGGGCATTCTGTTGCGCAACGACATGAGCAGCCGCGACCTTGAAGGTCTGCCCCGCTACACGGAAACCGCCTACGGCACTGTTCCCGCAGAGATCGAGCTGATTGAAAACGGCGTGCAGTTCACCGCCCCCCTTACGGAAGGCCAGAAAACCGGCTGGTTCTATGACCAGCGTACCAACCGCAGCGACTTTGCCCGCTTCTGCAAGGGCAAGACCGTGCTGGATGCCTTTTGCTACGCTGGCAGCTTCGGCTGCAACGCGGTGAAGGCCGGAGCCAGCGCAGTCACCTTTCTCGATGCTTCCCAGACCGCTCTCGACTACGCCACCCGCAACGCCACCCGCAACATGCCCGAAGACGGCTGCGATATCGATACGGTACTCGGCGATGCGCTGGATACCCTGCAGGCGCTCAAGGATTCGGGCCGCCGTTTCGATGTCATCTGCATAGACCCGCCCGCGTTCATCAAGCGCAAGAAGGCATACCATGACGGCCTTGCCGCCTATCAGCGCGTGAACCGCCTTGCCATGGAACTGGTGGAAGACGGCGGCATCGTCATGAGCTGTTCCTGCTCGCAGCATCTTCCCGCCGAAGATTTGAACCGCGCCCTGCTGCACGCCGCCAACAAGACCGGCGCGCGTATCCAGACGCTCATTCAGGGCCATCAGGGGCCGGACCATCCCGTGCATCCTGCCATGCCGGAAACCCATTACCTCAAGAGCTTCTGCGTGCGGGTGCTGAAGGGCCGCTAGCGGAAACAGCACAACAAACGATATGCGGCGCAGGGAACAACAGTTTTCTGCGCCGCTTCGTTTTGGCAAACGAACACATCTCAACATTCCGGCACTGCCGGCTGCCCGCGCCGGGGCCGACCTTCCTGCCCCCACGCCGTGTTCATATCAATTCGCACCTACGACAGCCTACGCAACCTTACGCCCATGAATGACAGTGCAACGTCACGCCCTGTCTTCCCTATCCAGCTCGCATGCCTGCGATACCTGCCTATCTTCCTGCCTGCGGCAGGTGAACTCTGCGCGCAAAACCCTCGTGCCAGCATGAAACTCCACTAGAGTTTTTCCTTTTTTGTTTATATGGTTTGCGTCCGTAACACGGCAACAGGCCGAATTTCCTGTTGTCCGTCTTCACTCACAAACCTGCTCCCATAAGGGAGTCGACCATACGGAGTCGGAAATGCTGAACAAACCCCGTCTCTTAACCCCCGGTCCCACGCCGCTGCCGGAACAGATTCGTCTGGCCATGGCGCAGGATATGATCCATCACCGCAAGTCTGCGTTCAAGCTTGTCATGGCTGAACTGCAGGAACGCCTGCGCCTGCTCTTCGGCACAGCGCAGCCTGTCATGCCTCTGGCATGTTCCGGTTCCGGCGTCATGACCGCAGCGGTGACCAACCTGTTCGCACCGGGCGAAAAAGTGATTGTCGTGGATGGCGGGAAGTTCGGCGAGCGCTGGATCAAGATCAGCGAAGGCCACGGCCTGCAGGTCGTGACCGTCAAGGTGGAATGGGGCAATGCCGTTTCCGTTGCCGAAGTGGAAGCCGCCCTTGATGCGCACCCGGACGCACGCGGCCTGCTCATCCAGAATTCCGAAACCTCCACCGGCGCACTGCACCCCGTGCACCTGCTGGGCGGTCTTACCCGCGCCCGCAACATGCTGCTGGTGGTGGATGGCATCTCTTCCGTGGGCATATCGCCCTGTCCCATGGATGAATTAGACATCGACTGCCTTGTCACCGGCTCCCAGAAAGGACTCATGCTGCCCCCCGGTCTCGGCCTCATCGCCCTGAGCGAACGCGCATGGGCCAAGGCGGAAACCGTGCCGCCCGCATGCTTCTATTTCAACCTGCTGAGCGAACGCGCCAACTGCCTGAAAAACCAGACCCTGTTCACCACGCCGGTCAGCCTTATCATCGGCCTGAACGAGAGCATGAAAATGTTCATGGAAGCCGGACTGGACACCGTGTACCGCAAACAGTGGGCACTGACCATGTTCGCCCGCACCTCCGTCAAGGAGATGGGGCTGGAACTGCTGGCCAAGGACCGCTTCACCTGGGGCCTTACCAGCGTGATGCTGCCCGAAGGCATTGACGGCAGCAAGCTGCTGGAAATTGCGGCCGAGCGCTTCGGCGTATACATGGCAGGTGGACAGGACCATCTGAAGGGTCGTGCCATCCGCATCGGCCACATGGGCTGGGTGGACTGGGCCGATCTTGCCGCCGGTCTGCACGCACTGGCAGAAAGCTTCCGCGCATGCGGCGGCTACATAGGTTCGCGCGATTATCTGGAAAAGGGCTTGCAAGCCTATCACGAAGCATTACTTACCTACGACGGTAGCATGTAACTCAACTTTTCCAGCGAGCAAGGAGAAATCATATGTCGGATGCACAGAACACTGGCTGCGGCTGCGGTTGCGGTTGCAGCTCCAAGACGCAGCACCAGATGCCCACGGTCACTTTTTCCACGTTCATCCTCTCTCTGGGTTCCTCTGCCCTTGTCCATCTCGGCGAGGTGCCGGACCCCGAAACCGGACAAAGCACCCCCAACCTGCTCATGGCCAAGCACACCATAGACGTGCTCACCATGCTGCAGCAGAAAACCCAGAACTGCCTTGATGCCGACGAACGCAAACTGCTCGACGGCCTGCTCTATGAACTGCGCATGAAATATGTGGTAAAGGGGAAGTAGTCTGTCATGAAGAAGATCAACGTCGGGCTGGTTGGCGTTACCGGCTACACCGGCATGGAACTCACCCGCCTGCTTGAAGGGCATTCGCGCTTCGAGCTGGTGAGCGTAACTTCACGGGCCGAAGCCGGAAAAAAGCTTCATGCCATCTATCCTTTCCTGCAGGGAATGCCGAGCGGCGAGATTGTCATTACCGAGCCCGATCCCGAGCTGCTGGCCGCCAAGTGCGAACTGGTATTTCTGGCCGTCCCGCACAAGACCGCCATGGAAATCGCGGCCGTGCTGCTGGAAAAGGGCCTGAAGGTCGTTGACCTTTCCGCCGACTTCCGACTGCGCGATCAGGAAATTTATGAGCACTGGTACAAGTGCACGCACACCCAGCCCCAGCTGCTGGAAACGGCCGTGTACGGTCTGCCTGAGCTGTATGCCCCCGCCATCCGCGAGGCAAGGCTCATTGCCAACCCCGGCTGCTACCCCACGTCTTCCATTCTCGGGCTCTACCCCGCGCTCAAGCACGGCATGGTAGATACCAAGGGCATTGTCATAGACGCCAAGTCCGGCGCCACCGGTGCAGGCCGCAAGGCCGCCGTGGGTTCCCTGTTCTGCGAAGTTTCCGATAGTTTCCGCGCTTATGGCCTGCCCACGCACCGCCATACTCCCGAAATAGAACAGGAAATCAGCGCCATTGCAGGTGACGAGATCACCGTTTCCTTCAATACGCACCTGCTGCCCATCAACCGCGGCATCCTCTCCACCATCTACACCACGCTGGTGCAGGACATGACGCTCGACGATGTGCACGCCATGTATGAAGAAGCCTACCGCGAGCACCCGTGGGTGCGCGTGCTGCCCGCAGGCGTGCTGCCCGAAACCCGCCACGTGCGCGGAACCATGTTCTGCGACATCGGTCTTGTGGTGGACAGGCGCACCAACCGCCTGATCATTCTGAGCGCCATCGACAACCTGTGTCGCGGCGCCTCCGGTCAGGCACTGGCCAACGCCAACCTCATGTGCGGCGTTGACCTGCAGGAAGGCCTGCGCCTTGCCCCGCTGATGCCGTAACCCTATCAGGGAAGCAAAGTTTAAAAGGGTCGTGGAACGTTGTTCCACGACCCTTTTTGTTGATACGCTTTTTGTTTTGCGCCTCCGGCGGGCAGGAACCTAACGTTCCTGCACCTCGTATAAGCGATGGAAATCCGTTATTGAACGCCATCTCCGGCTTAACGGAAGTGTGTTTTTACTGGCAACAGAGAGCTGTCATTACGCTGGGGGACGCGAAAGGCCGTGGAACATTGTTCCACGGCCTTTTTCATTTTTCTCACGCTGACTCTTGGCTAACACTGGGGGGAGCCAGACGGACGCGGATGTAACGCAGCTCCCCGCTAGCAGAACACCTTGCCCGGATTCAGCACGCCGTTCGGGTCGAATACGCGGCGGATGCCGCACTGCAGGCGGATGGATTCCGGAGAAAGTTCCATGGGCAGCAGATGCTTCTTGGCCTCGCCCACTCCGTGCTCACCGGAAAGGGTGCCACCCATTTCCAGAACCACCTGCACAATGGCACGAATGCCGTCATCCACACGGTGCTTCTCGCTCCGCTCAGGCGCGGTAACAATCAGATGGATATTGCCGTCGCCCGCATGACCGAAGCAGAAGATGTCCAGCCCGAACTCGCGTTCAAAATCCGGCACCAGCTCAATAAAAGGAGCAATACGTCCAATGGGTACGGCAATGTCTTCGGAAATGGTGATGGGCGCATGCTCGCGGATACGGGTGGAAGTCTTGCGGCGTACACTCCAGATGCGCTCGCGTTCTTCCTCTGTACCGCCAGGCATGAGGCGGTTTGCACCTTCACGGGTGCATATGGCCTTCACGGCTTCAATCTCACGGGAAATCTGATCGGCCACGCCGTCCAGTTCCACAATGAGCAACGCGGCAGTCTCGCCTTCCACGGTAAAGGGCAGCTCATTGCCCACCAGCTGCAGGCACTTGTGATCCAGAAATTCCATGGCCGATGGAAGATGGCCGGAAGTCAGAATGGCGGTAACGGCACGCATGGCGTCCGCCATGGAGGGAAACACCGCCGCAAGCCCCACATGGGCCGCAGGCAGCGGAATAAGCTTGAGGGTGAGCTGGGTAATGATACCGAGCGTCCCTTCAGAGCCACACAGCAGGTGCGCCATGTCATAGCCCACAACGCCCTTGCGGGTCTGCACACCGGCCTTGATGTGCGCGCCCGTAGGCGTAACGGCTTCCAGCCCGAGCACATAGTCACGGGTTACCCCGTACTTCACGCAGGCAGGGCCGCCAGCGTTGGTGGCCACGTTGCCGCCGATGGTGGAGGCATCCATGCCCGCCGGGTCTGGAGGATAGAAAAGCCCCTTGGCCGCAGCCGCGTCACGCACGGTCTGGGTAATGACACCGGGTTCCACCACGGCCACAAGGTTTTCCGTATCAATGGAGATAAGACGGTTCATGCGCTCAAGAGAGAGCACCACGCCGCCGCCAAGGGCAATGCAGCCGCCGGAGGTGCCCGTTCCGCCGCCGCGCGGATACACGGGGAAACGATGCTCATTGGCGAGCATCATCACACACTGCACATCCTCGGTGGATTCGGGAAACACCACGCAGTCGGGAACTGCCTGATAACTTGACGAGTCGCGGTCGTAAGGTTCGCCGGGATTGCGCAACACCTTTTCAGGTCCGAGCACGGTTTCCAGCGCTTCAAGCGCGGCTGTGGAAAAACTGGAAGAAGCAGACATGTATCACTCCTGTGAATAAGCGCACTGCAACACCATGCGCGCAGACACCGCCTCCCCGTGGACGGGAAGGCCGCCGGAGCGGTCGCCCCCGTCATTCGAAGGGCGTATTACTGTTATTTCTGACGACCGAAACCGGGAATGTACAGCCTGTCCTCGAACTTCTTGAGCAGCCATGAGGCTATGGAAACAAGGAACAGATAGTACAGCGCCAGCACCATGAATACTTCGGTGAAACGGAAGGTCTTGGCCGCAATGGCGCGGGCCTCGCCGGTCACCTCCATACAGGATATCAGATAGGCCAGAGAAGAATATTTGATAAGATAGATAATCTCGTTGCCACATCCGGGCAGGGCGCGACGAAATGCCTGCGGCACCACAATCCACAGAATGGTCTGCACGCGGCTCATGCCGAGGGCGGCACCGGCCTTGAGCTGGCCTTCACGGATGGAAAGCAGCGCCCCGCGCACGTATTCGGAATGGTAGGCCGCACTGCACAGAATGAAGCAGGTGACGGACGCGCCATACGCTTCGAAATAGATACCGAAGCTGGGCAGGCCGAAATAGAAGACAAAGAGCTGCACCATGAGTGGCACACCGCGGAACAGCACCGTATAGCCATCAAAGAACCGGCGCACGGGTTTGCTGCCGAACACGCGCAGGGTGCCCACCAGCACGCCGAGCAGCGAACCGAAAATGGCGGAAGGAACGATGAGCAGCACGCTCATCCACAGGCCCTTGTTCAGAGCGGGAATGAGCATGTCCAGAAACTGGGCGTCCACGATCACTTCTCCTCGTACAGGTCGGAGAGCCTGCTGCAGAAGTCGGCGGTGCGGGTGCCGGAACCGGGAGCAAGCAATACGGAAGGTGCGCCCTGTTCGATGATCTGCCCCTGCTGCATGAAGACGATTTCATCCGCCAGGGCGCGGGCAAAATCCATCTGGTGCGTAGCCATGACCATGGTCAGGCCGGACTGCGCCAGATCGCGGATTACGGCCAGCACTTCGCCCACCAGTTCGGGGTCCAGCGCAGAGGTGGGCTCGTCCAACAGCAGCACCTTGGGGTCCATGGCAAGGGCGCGGGCAATGGCCACACGCTGCTTCTGACCGCCGGAAAGTTCTGCGGGATACAGATTCATCTTGTTGCCAAGACCCACGCGTTCAAGCTCCTGCACGGCGCGGTCGTTCGCTTCCTTGCGGCTCAGCCCCTTGACCTTGCGCAGTGCGATAGAAACGTTATCCGCCGCGCGCAGGTGATCGAAGAGGTTGAAGTCCTGAAAAATCATGCCCACATGCTGGCGGTATTCAAACAGCTTCTTCTTGTGCGCCAGATCCACCTGCCGCTCTTCAAGCCATATGTTGCCGGAAACGGGATGGATAAGACAGTTGATGCTCTGAAGAAACGTGGACTTGCCTGCCCCCGAAGGTCCGATAAGCACCTTGAGTTCGCCCTTGTTCACGGAAAGGGAAACATCCTTGAGGATGGACTTGCCGCCAAGGCTGACATTTATGTGCTCAACCCGCAGAACAGGCGTCTCGGGTGATTCGACGGAAGACTGAGCGGAATGGGTCATGGAAACGATCCTTACATTGTATAGCCCGGAATCCGGACCTTCTTTTCAAGCGCGAGCAGCAGTTTCACGCCCACGAGAGTGATGATGAAATACAGAACGCCCGCATTGATGAACAGGGCCAGATGCTCGTAAGTACGGGAAGCAACAAAATGGGTGCGGGTGAATATATCCATGGCGCCCACCACGTAAGCCAGTGCGGAGTCCTTGAGAATGATGGAATATTCGTTGGACCAGCCGGGAATGGAAAGGCGCAGGGCCTGCGGCAGAATGATGGAGGTAATGCCCTGCATATCACTCATGCCGAGCGCACGGGCAGCCCTGAGCTGTCCCTGCGGCAACGACTGGATGGCACCGCGAAAAATCTGCGACTGATAGGCCGCACTGGTCAGCCCCAGCACTATGGACACGGCGGAAATGGCGTTCAGGTCAAGCCCGAGCGCATCAAAAATACCGAAATAGAACAGGAACATGAGCACCAGAATGGGAACACCGCGGAAAAACCAGACATACAGTCCGATAAGACGGCGCACGACGGGATGCCCGTAAACAAGCCCCACGGCCATGGGAATGCCCATAAGAAGGCCAAGAACCATGGCAAAACAAACGATGGCCAGAGAGACTCCGGCTCCTTCGAGGATATATGGCAGGGCTTCGATGATGACAGAAAGCTGCTGTTGCATGATAATAACCTGAAAGCCGCAGCGCACGCGGGAAAAACGGCTTTCGTGCTTCGTACTGATAGTTGGCGCGTGCACGCACGCTATACAGAAAAAATGGCCGGAAAGCGACAGGAAATGTTCCTTCGCTTTCCGGCCTTACAGCCTTTCAGGCACAGGAACTAGTGAGCGCCGTCCTTGAGGTGCTTTGCCTTAAGCTCTTCCCAGTAGGGATCGGCCATAAGCATCTTGAGCCCCTTGTTGATGGTATCGAGCAGCTCCTTGTCTTCCTTGCGCACAGCCACGCCGAAGAATTCGGGTTCGCCGAACTCACCCACGATTTCAAGTTCCTTGCCGTGCTTGATGGCATCTTCGGCAGGAGCGATGTCCATGGCGGCTGCGGGTACGCGGCCGTTCAGGATGTCCATGATGGCAAGCGGAGCGGAGTCATAGTACTTCAGTTCGAAGTTATTGCCGTCCTTGCCCACCTGGTTCTGCAGTGCGTCGGCTTCGGAAGTGCCGGACTGCACGCCCAGCTTCATGCCGCCCTTGAAGACTTTTTCAACGGTGAGGCCCGCGCCTTTCTTGGAGATCACAACCTGTGCGACCTTCCAGTAAGGATCGGAGAAAGTAACCTGCTTGGCGCGTTCTTCAGTGATGGACATGCCGGAGTAGACCATGTCGATCTTCTTGGAAACCACGCTCTGCACGATGGTAGACCATTCCATGGCCTTATGCTCAACGGTGAAGCCCATCTTTTCGGCAATCCAGTTCAGGGAATCCACATCAAATCCTGCGGGCTTGCCATTGGCGTCAATGTAGGCAAAGGGCGGGTAGTTGGCGTCGATGCCGTTCACGTAGGCCTTCTTGGCAAATGCCACGGAACCGAAGAGCAGAACAAAGCTGATGGCAGCGACAAGCAGAGAGCTTTTTCTGAACATTTCCTTCTTCCTTTCGTGAAATATGGTGATTTCCAAATCGTGACGGACGGTTAGCCGCTCACACCACAAACCGCCCGAAAATCCTGTACATGTAAAAGCGCTAGCAGAATCCGTAGCGGCGCGCAAGCCGGAAAGAACAAATTTGGCAATATCGGAACCCGGAACAGACCGGAGCAAAAAGAAATTCTCCATTTTCGTCGTCAGCGAATCCCGTTACCGGTCATTTGCCCTCCATTTCCTCTTTGTTCCCTCCCGAGCTTGTGGTAAGAACGGTCGTGTCCGACAATCGGCAGTATGCGCTGCAAGGTCATGACGTACCGCCTCTGCCTGCCGCACCTATTGCCTGACACTCATTCATGAACACACCAGCCACTAACTAGACGTTCCGATGCACGCCAAGCACGCGGGCCCCTGAGAAACGTCACCGAAAGGAGCCGATAATGAAAGTATCCCTGGGCGCAAAAACCATTGCCTATCCCACTCCGCTCTTTCTGGTGGGTACCTACGACAAAGAAAACCGCCCCAACGTCATGGCCGCAGCATGGGGCGGAATATGCTGCTCCAAGCCGCCGAGCGTGGCTGTTTCCCTGCGGGCTGCCACTTACTCGCATGCAAGCATTCTTGAACGTGGTGCATTTACCATAAACATCACCCCCCGCGGTTTTCTGGCGCAGGCCGACTATGCGGGCATTTTTTCCGGCAGGGATGAAGACAAGTTTGCCTCGCTGGGCCTTACCCCCATCAAGGCCGAGTTTGTTGATGCCCCCTATGTAGGCGAATTTCCTGTCGTACTCGAATGTTCTCTCGTCCAGACGGTAGAAGTGGGCCTGCATACCCAGTTCATAGGCGAGATCAAGGACGTGAAGGCTGAAAAGGGCGTGCTGCGCGAAGACGGCCTGCCGGATATTCTCAAGGTGGACCCGGTAATATTTACTCCCGTGAGCCGCGAATACTACGCTGTGGGCGATTTTCTCGGAAAGGCCTTCTCCATTGGAAAAAAACTGAAGAGTTAAATAACGTTTCGCATTTTGTGCGACCCTGAGGCCGTGCGTGTGTGCAACGCACGGCTTTTTTATTGCGAAACAATCTATAAACAGTATAATCTCACAAAAAATTATCCGGAGAAGCACATGGAAGCACTTTTCAACCAGTACAAAGATCAGGTAATCCTCTGGGCCGCCAAAAACGGCACCAACCTCATTGTTGCCCTTATCATACTCATTGTCGGTCACTGGCTTGCGAAACGCATTTCGCATCTGCTGCAAAAAGCCATGCAGCACAAAGGCATGGACCTGCTGCTCATCAACTTCATCAGGGGCGTAGCCTATTATGCCATCATGGCGGCAGTGTTCATCGCGGTTGCAGCGCAGGTAGGCATTGATACAACCTCCTTCCTTGCCATTCTCGGTTCCGTCGGTCTGGCTGTCGGCCTGGCCATGAAGGACAACCTCTCGAACTTCTCATCCGGCGTCATGCTGGTGCTGTTCCGCCCCTTCACCTTCGGCGACTTCGTCGATGTTGCCGGGGTTTCCGGTTCGGTGGTTGCCATCAACCTCTTCCACACGGAACTCAAATCGCCTGACAACCAGCGTATCATCATTCCCAACAGTCTGATCATGGGACAGGTCATCACCAACGTCACCGGCAACGCCACCCGCCGCATCGACATGGTGTTCGGCATCGGCTACGGCGACGACATTGCCAAAGCGCGGGACGTCATCATTGCTGCACTGGAGTCTGAAGCCAAGGTGCTGAAAGACCCCGCCTACACGGTGGCCGTTTCCGAACTGGCAGATTCCAGCGTCAACTTTGTTGTCCGCCCGTGGGTAGCAACCGCCGATTACTGGGATGTGCGCTTCCGCCTGACCGAATCCATCAAGCTTGCGCTTGAGGCCAACGGCATTTCCATCCCCTTCCCGCAGCGGGATGTACATATCATCCAGCCCGCGCAGGCGTAGTCTGTTTCCAACGCACAATACAAAGCCCCCGCATAATCACGGGGGCTTTGTTGTATGGATTATTCAACCCACAAGATCTTTCTGCTGGAAAAGGCGTCCGCCTTGAGGTGCCATCGCTCCATTTCAAAACGGCTGAAGACCAGCGAGGGCTCAATGGTTATAAGTCGGGCAGTTTCCTGCGTGCCATTGAAAAAGCTTCTGGCCAGCAGGGCAGCAGCATATCCCTGATCTTCGCCGCGCAGCATGAAACCGGCAGTCGCCTTTCCTTTGCCGATACTGAAATCCCAAAGAGCAAAAATAGGGACAGGAGAATTGGCATTCAACCACTGCATGGCAACATCTTCGTGCACCACAGAGTTATCTCCCGACAGCAGGGTATGATACACGCCCAGCAAAATGGCATCATATCCGTTCCGCTTGCTTTCCAGCACCAGGCGCTGCCATGCGCTATAAAAAGTAGCCCGCACCAGCTCGCATTCCACACCATAGAGCGTAAATTCAGTTTCGTCGTTCAACATGGTATGGGCAATTTCAAACGAGGTAGTGCTATCGTCGAAAAGAACCAGCACCCGCCGGATATCAGACGACATGGAAGAAAGCAGCATTATGGACCGCTTGACCAGCGGACGTTCCAGCACACCCAGTACATTCGGGGAATTGTGCAGTCCGTAATTGCGCGGGTTGCCGTTGATGCCCAGATAGACAAGGGGCACCTTCTGCTCCACGAAACGTCTACCCAGCAGTGAAGCGGCATTATCATCCGCCAGCATTACCAGATCGGGCTTAACCTCCCGGTAATACGCAAAGGCAGCCTCGGCCCGGGCCTGAAACTGCTCCCGCGGCAAACGCTTGGTATTCATCTGAAAGGTAAATACCTCCACATCCTTGCCAAGCCCCCGGCGTATGCCCCGCAGCAAGCTCACATCCCATGCGTAATCCGCATGGTAGCTCTCTATAACCAGCACCCGTTTACGGTCTTCGGCAGCGGCTGTGGCAACACATACCAGAGAGGCAAAGAGAACAAACAACACTAGAGAGATAGGCTTACGCAGCATGGGTACCTCTTCATGGTTAGTATTCCACATAGCTATTATACATTGCCCACAGTACCACGCAACACAATGATAGACCAATATGCAGGGCATATAATGGCACCATATTCAAAAAGTGATATTCTTCCACACAGCCCGGGCAGCAGAGACTGCACGGGGATTCTCCTTTCAAGGGTTGCCCATGAAGCGTGCCATTTTTGCCAGCCTGCTCGCCCTGCTGCTCTGGACCATGCTCTCATATTACACATATGACAGAGCCGTGGGTGATTACCTGCGCAGTCAGTACAACGCAGCTCTCACAGACGCCCGCCGGGCCTATGACACAGACCTTACCTACAGAAGATGGAATGCCAAGACGGGGGGCGTCTACGCCGAAGTATCCGGATACATGAAGCCGAATCCCCACCTCAATGTACCCAACAGGGAAATAATCACGCAGGACGGAAAAATCTTCACGCTGGTCAATCCCGCCTACATGACTCGCATGGTGCATGAAATCATGAGCGAATCAGACGGATTGCAGGGCCACATTACCAGCCTTGAGCCCCTTAACCCTGCCAATGCGCCCACCCCGTGGGAACGTGAAGTGCTCATGGCCTTCAAGACAGCCCCGAAGGAATACCACAGGCTTGTCGAAGAAGGTAACGAGGTTGCCCTGCACTACATGCGCCCCATGATAACAGAAGACTTCTGCCTCAAGTGCCATGCTCATCAGGGGTACAAGGTGGGCGACATACGCGGGGGCATCAGCATTACCGTTCCCATGTCCGGCTATTACAGAGATCTTGCCCATGAGAAGCAGGGAGAGCTTTTCCGCAGCATGAGCATATTCGTCACGGGCCTGCTGCTCAGCATTGCCCTGCTCTACTTTTTGCGGCGCTATGAACAACTCAGAAACCGGACCGAAGCGGCCATACGCAAAAGCGAAGCAAGATTCCGCACCCTTTTCACCAACGCCCCGCTGGGCATGGTGCTTATTGATGACGCCGACAGAATTCTTGAATGCAATAAGGCAGGACTTTCGCTGCTGGCATCGGACGACATACCAATCCACTCGCAACGGCTTGAGGACGTTCTGCAATGCCGGAATATGGCCATGAATCTTGCGAGGCTGAAGGCTGAAGGCAGCCTGCAGGTGGCAGAGCAATGTACCGTCGCCTCAAGCCTGTCCCCCATTCACATCCGCCTGCTTGGCTTCCGCATTCACGAAAGCCTGTATGTTGCCATAGTAGATGACCAGACGGAACGCATCCGGGCTCAGTCTCTGCTGCTTGCCGCCAAAGAGGAAGCCGAGAAAGCCAACAGGGTCAAAACCGAGTTTCTGGCCATAATGAGCCATGAAATACGCACACCGCTCAACGGCATCATCGGCATGCTGCAGCTCATGCAGACCCAGATCCTCACGGAAAAACAGGCCGAATTTATCAGCATGGCCTTGGAGAGCAGCCATAATCTGCTGCGCATTCTCACAGACATTCTGGACATAAGCCGCATAGAATCCGGCAAGATGGAAATATTTGAAGAGCCCTTCAGCTTCACGGATGTGCTTGCCCCGGTCTGCGCTCTGTTCGCGGACGATATCAAGCGCAAAAAACTGAATATTACGGTAGATCTCGACAAGAAAGTTCCCGGCCTGCTCATCGGCGACAGCGGCCGCCTGCGGCAGGTGCTCTACAACCTCATCGGCAACGCCGTGAAATACACCGAGACGGGCAGCATTACCGTACATGTATATCCTCTGCCGTTCCGCAACGATCCTGACAAAATATCCATCCATGTTGAGGTGACAGATACGGGTATCGGCATTCCGGACGACAAACTGGGCCATGTGCTTGAGCCCTTTACCCAGAACGAGGCAGTTTTTTCCAGACGGTTCGGCGGGGTGGGGCTTGGCCTTGCCATTGTGAAGCGCATTGTGCTGATGCTGCAGGGCAGTCTGTGCCTCAGCTCCGAGCCGGGGGTCGGCACTGAAGCCCACCTCACCCTCTCCTTTGCCATGGCAGCGGAACCGGTTCTGGAAAGCGTTCCCGCAGAGCAGGATACCTCTCCGCAGATACCGCCGGGCAGGATACTCATCGTGGAAGATGATCCCGTAAACCGCAAGACACTGCATTATCTGCTGGAAAAACTTGGCCATGAATCGGAAGAAGCCTCCAACGGACTGGAAGCGCTCGACCTGATTCTCGACAGGGTGTTTGATCTTGTCCTCATGGACATACAGATGCCGGAAATGAACGGGCTGGAAGCAACCAAACGCATCCGTTCGCTGCCAATGCAGGACAGGCGGGCCATTCCCATTATCGCCGTTACCGCGCATGCCATGAAGGGCGACAGAGAGATGTTCCTGCGGGCCGGCATGGACGACTACATCTCCAAGCCCATCGACTTGCAGGCACTGGATGCCTGCCTGCGTAAATACATGCACCGCGCGGCCCTGCGCCGGTAGCCTGTCGGGCACTTTTGCCAGTACCCCCACCCCCTATATTCCCCTGAAAACCCCGCATGACGAGGCTTGACACGGTTTATGCCATGAAGTAGGGCTGCAAACCGTTCCTGTTAGCATTTATTTTACACAAGCCCCACCACCATGCCCGACATTCAATTCAATTCCCAGACAGCAGGCTATTTTGCCATTGCCCTTCTTTTTTTGCTCACAAGCACCTTCATTGTGTGGCAACGCCTTGCCCGTGCGCGCGAGTCTCAGATGCCCGAAGCCGGTCTTGATAACGGCACCCCCACCCCGCCGGACGGCCTCTGCGCCACCACGCTGTGGATTGCCAACTACAGCGCATCCCCCGTCTTCATCCGCAACATCCATATAGACGTCGGCACTTTTGCGGGCAATGAGGTCCGCAATCTCATGGGCCAGATCAGGCACTACGAGAAAAGTGAAGATATCCAGCGCCCCCTGATGCTTACTGTCGAACCGCAGACGAGGCGCGATGAACCCGTGGCTTTTCACGCACGGGTAGGATCCCCCGTGGAAGCAGTGCTTCAGGGGAACAACGGCACCTACGATATCCACATCCGGCAGCTTTTCCCCCGATAAGCCAGGCGTCCGCCTGCGGCATCTTGCCAACGGCCTTTCATCCTGCCTATAGTTCTGCGACCTTCGCAAAGAACCATCATCCGGCAGGGGGATGCCACATTGCCGCTGCAACACCTGATACATCGGATCAAGCCCCGATCCATTCGAGCGCACCTCATCCATATGGTGCTGGTGCTGCTGTTGCTGCAGCTTGCGGCAAGCTGGCTGGTCATCACCGGTCCGGTAACGGACATGCTCAAGAACGAGATCGGCGAAAGCGCCCTGCATGCGGCCAAAACCATAGCCCAGATGCCGACCATTCGCCGGGCGCTTCTTGCCCGCGACCCCCACGGCACCATTCAGGAAATTGCCGAATCCATCCGCGTGAGCATAGGCGCATCCTACGTAGTGGTGGGCGACCGCAACGGCATACGGTACTCCCACCCCGTCAAGGAACGCATAGGCCTTCCCTTTGTGGGCGGCGACACCGGCCCCGCGCTCAAGGAAGGCAAGTCATACATTTCAGAAGCCGTGGGCTCGCTCGGCCCCTCGCTGCGCGGCATGACCCCCATTTACGACTACAACGACGACATCATCGGCTTCGTGTCCGTGGGGTATCTTTCCACAAAAGTACACGACGCCATTCCCCCCCATCTGAACAAACCCTTCACCCTCATCGCGGCCATGGCGGCCGTGGGCATTCTGAGCGCCCTGTTCATTGCCCAGCACCTGAAGAATATCACTCTTGGGCTTGAACCTTCGGAAATAACCAGCCTGTATCTTGAACGCGGTGCCATTCTGGAAGCCATCCGCGAAGGTGTGGTGGCCGTGGACCCCGAAGGCCGGGTGCGGCTGGCAAACAAGGCGGCCGTGCGTTATGCGGGGCTGGACCCTGCCAATGTCCGCAAGGACAGGAATATAGACAACGTGCTGCCCGGTGCGGGTCTGCGCCGCGCCCTCGCCACGGGCGAAGCGGAATATGATCAGGAACGCCACATCAATGACAGGGACATGATCTTCAACATCGTTCCCGTATTCCGGCAGGGAACCCTGCACGGGGCCGTGGCCAGCTTCCGCCCCAAGGATGAGCTGGACCGGCTGGCCACCGAACTCTCGCGCGTGCAGGAATATTCCGAACTGCTGCGCGTGCAGACCCACGAATATTCCAACAAGCTGCATACCATTGCGGGGCTCATCCAGATAGAGGCATACAGTGAGGCGCTTGAACTGGTTACCCGTGAATCGCACGGTTACGAGGACGTTATCCGCTTCCTGAACGAAGCGGTACCCCACCCTGTCATTGCCGCCATTCTGCTCGGCAAGTTCAACCGCGCGCAGGAACTGAAGGTGGATTTTGCCATAGACAGGCAAAGCACGCTTGAGGACGTGCCCGCGCACATTGATCAGGTGAAGATTGTCACCATACTGGGCAACCTGCTCGACAACGCTTTTGAGGCCGTTCTCGACCGCGACCTGAACCGGCGCCGCGTGGAGCTTTCGTTCACCGACCTCGGCAACGACATCGTCTTCGAGATAGAGGATTCCGGTCATGGCATTCCCATGGACCGGACGCACGAGGTCTTTGAAAAAGGCGTTTCGTCAAAGGGTAAGGACCGCCGCGGCGTGGGGCTGTATCTCGTGCGCAAGGCGCTTGACGAACTGGACGGCGACGTGCTGATTTCCGACAGCAACCTCGGTGGTGCCCTGTTTACGGTAACGGTACCCAAAAAACCGGGCAGGCACGCCACCGCAACCGGAGAAAGGAGCGAAGCCAGGCATGAATGATATTCGGGTTTTGATCGTCGAAGACGATGTGCGCATAGCGGACCTGCACCGGCGCTTCACCATGCGTGTGGAAGGATGCGAAGTGGTGGGAGTGGCCTACAACCTTGATGATGCCCGCCTCATGATCGAAACGCTTGAGCCGCATCTGGTGCTGCTCGACCTGTATTTTCCTGAAGGCTCCGGAACGGATCTGCTGCGCGAAATACGTGCGGAAGGAAGGGAGATGGATGTCATCCTCATCACCGCTGCCCGCGAAGTGGGACCGCTCAAGGAAGCTGTGCGGGGCGGGGTGTTCGACTATCTGATCAAGCCCGTTTCCGCCGACCGTTTTCATGAGTGCATCAGCAAGTTCCGCAGCTACCGCAAACGCATCTGCTGCGACGAACGCATTGAACAGCACGATGTGGACAGCCTGCTGCACAACTCCGGCGGTAACACTCCCGCCTCGCAATCGGGCGACCTGCCCAAGGGCATTGATCTGCTCACACTGGGAAAAATTAAGTCCGCCATGGAACATGCCCCTGCCGATACCGGACTGAGTGCCGAAGAAGTGGGCGCCAATGTCGGTGTCAGCCGCTCCACGGCAAGGCGCTATCTCGAATATCTGACTTCTGCAGGGGCCATTTACGCCGATCAGGTGTACGGCTCCATCGGCAGGCCGGAACGACGCTATTTCCAGTCCACGGCCCCCCACGCGTGAACAAAATGAACAAAATACGCACAATGCACAATTTCCTTTTTATTCCCTAAAAAGTACCGCTACTTCTTGCTGTAGTAACTTCTCCCAAACGTAAACGGATCACAGGCATGGTGCGCCGTGGGGTCCATAACCAATTGCGTAATTCGGAGGAGTTATGTTTCGTTTTGCCAAAGCTGTTGCCGTTGCTTTGCTCGTAGTCTGTCTTGCCGTTCCCGCCTTTGCAGGAAAGGTTGTTCTCAAACTCGGCCATATCGCCGAACCCGTTCACCCCTATGGTCAGGGTGCCGATTACTTCGCCAAGCTCGTTTCTGAAAAGTCCGGCGGAGAAATGGAAGTTCGCGTGTTCCCCAGCTCCCAGCTGGGCGGCCAGAAGGACCTGATCGAAGGTCTGATATACGGCACCGTGGATATGGCTCTGGTTGGCACTGCCGTGCTTGGTCAGTTCCAGCCCCAGATTTCCATCTTCGACCTTCCCTTCCTGTTCAAGGACCGCGACCACGCCTACAAGTCTCTCGACACCGTGGGCATGGAACTGGGCAAGGCGCTTGAATCCAAGGGCATCAAGCTGCTCGGTTACATGGAAAACGGCATCCGCCACATGACCAACAACGTTCGCCCCATCAAGACCCCCGAAGACATGAATGGCCTGAAGATCCGCGTCATGACCAACAAAATCTACGTGGAAATGGTGAAGTCTCTCGGCGCTTCCCCCACCCCCATGGCCTTTGGCGAACTCTATTCCGCGCTTCAGCAGGGCACTGTTGACGGTCAGGAAAACCCCAGCGCCCACATTTTCACCAAGCGCTTCTTTGAAGTGCAGAAGTACGCCTCTCTTACCGCACACGCCTACGCGCCTGAACCGATGGTTATCTCCATGGTTGCATGGAACCGCCTCACCCCCGCCCAGCAGGATATCCTGAAGGCTGCAGCAGCGGAATCCATCGTATGGCAGCGCGATCTTTCCACCCGCGAAGATGCTGAATACTGGGACAAGATCAAGGCCACCGGCCAGATCGAAGTCATTGAAGTGGACCGTGACAAGTTCGCCGAAGCCACCCGTCCCGTATACAAGGAATTCGCCGATGTAGTCGGTCAGGACAACATCGACAAGATCGAAGCCCTCAAGAACTAACCGATGACGCGGCCCGCCCTTGCACGGGCGGGCCGTTTTTCCTTCGCGAGGCGTAGTATGGAAAAATTGCTCAAGAGTCTGAACAAGGTCTTGTTCTGGATTTCCGTCTCTTCCATGGCGGTCATGCTGGTACTCATCTTTCTGCAGGTAATCACCCGATACATCTTCAACCACACCTTTGAATGGTCTGAAGAACTGGCCCGTTTTCTCTTCGTGTGGGTCGTGTTTCTCGGTTCCGCACTCATCATGGGCGAAGGCGGACACCTTGCCGTGCAGCTTCTGCCCCGCAAGTTTGCAGGCACGCCCCTCGGCCATGCCATGAATCTCTTCATCAACGCATGCAGCTATGCATTCATTCTGCTGCTTCTGATTCAGGGCTCCAAAATGACTTCCGTCATGACCTTTCAGACAGCCCCCGGCCTCGGCATATCCATGAGCTGGGTGTATGCGGTCATTCCTCTGAGCGCCTGCCTGATGATGCTCTACCTGATACGGGATACCGTGGAGATCTTCAGAAAAATGCGCAGCACTGAAGACCCGCAGGATGCGGCCGCCAATGCGGATGCCCTGTCTGTTTCCGAACCCGCAAGCAAGAACGACGAGTAGGGGGAAACCATGGAAGGCGTATTGCTCGGCTCTTTTCTTCTCATGACTTTTCTGGGCGTGCCCGTGGCCTTTGCGCTGGGTCTGTCCGTTTCGTTAATCCTGTTCCTGTTTCTGGACATGCCGCAAGTCATGATCACCCAGAATATCTATTCCGGTGTTGATTCCTTTTCCTTCATGGCCGTTCCCTTCTTCATGCTGGCCGGTTCGTTCATGTCCGCAGGCGGCGTGACCAAGCGCCTTGTCAATTTCGCGCAGGCCATGGTGGGCTCGTTCACCGGCGGCCTTGCACAGGCGGTTGCCGTTTCCGGCATGTTCTTCGCCGCCATTTCCGGTTCTTCCGCTGCCACCACGGCAGCCATCGGCTCCACCATGGTCAATGAAATGGAGCGGAAGGGCTACCGACGCGAATTGGCCACCGGCATTGTTGCCGCAGGCGGCACCGTGGGCATTGTCATTCCGCCGTCCATCACGCTGGTTGTCTACGGCGTCATTGCCGGTACCTCCATCGGCGACCTGTTCGTAGGTGGAGTGGTTCCCGGTCTGCTCATGGGCATAAGCATGTGTGTGGTGAGCTGGTGGCTGGCAAAGAAGGAAGGCATTCCCGCTGAAGGCGCATTCTCGTTCGCCAACCTTTTCAGATCGTTCCGCGAATCCTTCTGGGCGCTCATGACCCCGGTCATCATCATCGGCGGTATCTACGGCGGCGTGTTCACCCCCACCGAAGCCGCAGCCGTGGCAGCCATGTACGGCATCTTCGTGGGCATGTTCATCTACAAGGAACTCAAGCTGAAGGACTTCCCCAAGATCATCTTCGACGCCGTTATCGGCACCACGCTCATCATGTTCATCGTGGGCGCGGCCAAGGTGTTCGGCTGGATGCTCACCAACCTCGAGATTCCCCACCACATCGGTGCCTATGTGGTCTCGCTCACGTCCTCGCCGTTCCTGTTCCTCCTCATGATGAACGTGCTGCTGCTGGTTATCGGCACCATGATCAACGCCTCTGCCGCAGTGGTCATTCTCACTCCCATCTTCCTGCCGGTTGCCCTGCAGCTGGGCATAGATCCGCTGTTCTTCGGCGTGCTCATGGTGGTGAACCTTGCCATCGGCTGCATCACTCCCCCTGTGGGGCTGGACCTTTTCGTTGCCAGCGCCATATGCAAGGTGCCGCTTGAACGGGTTATGAGGGCATCTCTGCCCTACCTCTATGCGCTGCTGGTTGTGCTGCTGGTGCTCACCTCGCTCCCCATTCTCACGACATTCCTGCCGAGTCTGCTGCACTAGCAGGCAGACAAACTTGTCACGCAAAAAAGGGGACCGGAGTAATCCGGTCCCCTTCTCAGATTGCTGACAACGTCATTTCTGATATTTTTTGGCTCCGCCGGGCAGGCACCTGACGTTCCTGCACCTCGTATACGCGAGGAAAATCCGTTTTTGGACCTCAGTTCCGGCTTAACGGAAATATGGGGGTCAACACACCCTAATCATTCACTGATCATGTCAGATAATTCACTGCACTCGTCCACCTGACGATTCCCCGCCGCTGCCGGAAAGAACACAGACAAGACTCCCCTGCTGCCAGAGGCACTGCCCCTGCAGCCACTGACCGGACACCCGCAGGAAGCAGGTGTCATAGAGCGCGCGCCCGCCGCAGGCAGCACCGTTCTGTTCAGGGTGCAATTGCCCGCCCCCTTGCAAGGCACCATCCGGACCATTGTCGCCCTTCTCTGAGCCGTCCTTCTCTCCGCCCCCTTCAGGCACAAGCGGCGCAGCCGAGCCGGAGCCGAGACTCCCGCCGGAACTGCCGGCTCCTCCGCCTTCCAGCAAAGCGACTGCAGCATACTCAGTTTCCGCTGTCGAAACACCGGTTAAAGGCAGTACCAGAATGATACCCAGCAACAGCATGCGCAGCTTCACAAACATGACTCCGGCCAGCGTCCTATTACCAGTCTTCATATCGCCTCTCTCCATAACAGTCAGCGGACAACGGCACCATAAAACACACAAACAGATATAGCACAACCTTCCGGATGTCCTCAAAAATGTGGGCTACATACCACGCCGCCCACAGCAGAGAGAATGGGTAACACCTCAGTGCGCGGTCCCGACCGGAACCGGCAAAGCAAAGAGAGGGGGGAAAACAGAGTGGGAGGGATAGGCAAAGGTGCCCATGCAAAGCGGACAAATTGGACAGGCTGACAGGACAAACTGGCATGACAGACAGGACAGTCTGGCGGGACATAATGGCATGACAAGCGGGCGGGACAGGCTGACATGACAGGCAGCCGGCAGAACCGGACAAACTGGTAACTCAGGCAACCATCCAAAGCGACGGCCATCACAGGCACGACAACTGAGGCACGACAACTGAGGCACGACAACTGAGGCACGACAACTGAGGCACGCAGGTCAGGGGGCCGTCACCTCCAGAGCCTGACCGCCGAGATGAACGCGCATAATGGCATCATACTGGCTGACGCCGCGCGGGGGATTCTGTTTCATATCATCGAGAGCGTGCTGCAACGCTTCCACAACAGCATCATCCGTGAATCTGTTTACAACAATATACAGCGGCAGCTCCTTCATTACAAAAACCATCTCGTAATCATCAGGGTTGTACCCCAACCGCCGCATGAAATAGGGCGCAACCGTGTCCACATGCGTGATCAGGTCCACACGCTCTGCCTCCAGCATGCGAAATTGCTGCAGATTCTCTGTCAAAAGCGCCAGCCTATCCATGGGAATGCCAACACTTTCATGCAGCAGGCTCGCCGGTGCGCTGTTATTGATAACTCCTATGCTGTATTTGGGGATATCGTCCGCACTATGGATGCGGATATGGCGGGATTTTTTGGCTACCAGCCCCATTCTGACAGTGCACAAGGGGCCGATCCACTTGAAGAGCGGCGCCCGTTCTTCCGTTTTGGCCACACCCAGCAACATGTGATCGGGACGCAGCTCCGTCTCTTTGATCGCCCGCGCCCAGGGCGCCATACGCACCAGCTCCGGGTGGAACTTTATACCGCTGGTCCTCATGATAATCTTGAGAATATCGATGGAGACGCCCTCGACCTGTTTACTGTCTTCCCCCGCATAATGGAAAGGGGGCAGGTCTCCGGCATACACGACAAACTCGCAACGCGCAGGTACAGCATGAAAAAGGCTGCACCATACAACAAGCAACACTGTGAACTGGCTTATAATTTTCATATTCTACAATTTTGTGGATGCGTTATTCGATCATGAGATCCGCAGTGCCTGCCCAAAAGAACTGAATATGCAACGCAACCTATAAACGCACGAGCAAAGCATCAAGGTATGAAATGCATGATATAGAGAAAGCAAAATCATGTCACCTTCAGGGAATCACTATTACATTCATTCTCATCCTTCACGGCGAAGAATCAAGCAACTCCCGTACACGTTACAAAGCAATTTTTCGAACCACCCTATCGCAAACTCCTTTCTCTGCAAAATGTTGCACCGTTCACGGCAACGATTAAATATCCCTGCTCTTGCATAGCTCGATCATATTTCGCGCACTGGTAAAACCGCCCTGCCAATCCCTGCCAATCCCTGCCGGACAGAAGAAATGGCCTCCCCCTTTTGTGACAGCCTGTTGCAAGCCTCTTGCGAGCCGGCACTCGCGGACGCGGCAGGTTCCGGACAGCAAAAAAGCCCCGCGCGCAACAACGGAGCTTTCAACATGTGTATTTGCGAAACCGGAAAAGTTTGCGGCGGTCAGGGTGTTACAATGTCCAATGCCTTATGATCGCCGATATACCGCCGCATAATGGTCTCGAACGGGCTGCGGCCCTTTACGGGTTTCTTCATTTCGTCAAGACTTTGCTGCATGCGGGCCACCACAGCTTCATCCGTGGCTTTATTCAGCGCGACATACAGGTATTGTTCCTTGAATACATAGACCATTTCATAGTCATCAGGTTCGTATCCCATCTGCTGCATATAATGCGGCGCCACGTTGTCATCATGGCACACAAGATCCAGCCTGTCTGCCTGAAGCATGCGGAATAACTGATCACTTCCGGATACCAGCGAGAGCGTTTTCAGAGAAATACCCAGTTCGGACTGCAGCAGACCTGCAGGGGCGCTGTTGATGATCGCGCCTACACTATACCCGGAGATTTCTTCCCGTCCCCTGATCCGGATATGGCGCGCCTTCTTCGCCACAAGCCCGAGCCGGACACTGCAGAAGGGGCCAACCCACTTGAAACGCGTCTCTCTATCTTCCGTCCGGGCAACCCCGAGCACCATGCGCCCGGGGCGCAATTCCGTCTCTGATATGGCTCTGGGCCATGGAATTTTCTTCATGTTATCAGGCGTAAAGGCCAGCTTGCTGCGGCGCATCATCTCTGTCAGGGCATCAACCAGAATACCCTCTGCCTGCTGCTTGTCGTTCACGAAACTGTACGGAGGCATATCCGCCATATACACAACAAACTCAGCACGGGCTGCTGAAACATGCAACAGGCAGTAAAAAAAAAGGAAAATAGAGAGCATACGCCCGGCAAAAGTCATATTCCGGCCACCCTTCCATACTATTCCGTATCCGTGCCAGATTACGGGTAAAAATTCAAAAATCATAAAAATCAAAACGTTACAAACCCTTCCTGAAACACTCGTTCAGCTACCTACTGCCCTGATGCAGATCCCGTCAATGAAAATAGGAGCTCTTTATTGACATACCACATACGAAAGAAGAATGCACATTCTGTGTAAATATCCGCAGCGCGGCTTGTCAGCATGATAATTCATGTTTATTCCTAGTCCTTAGTGCAGCTGAACCGGTTTTTCCCCTCCTCGAACTGCGGCAACGCGCAAAAGCCCGGTTCGGCGCCTCCCCCTGAGAAGCTGATACTCCGAATGGACACCCCCCAACAGGACCAAGGAGCCCCCAATGTCCAAGTTTGATCTGGTCAAACATTATCTCCATGAAATGGAACTGCCCATTCTTTCGGAAGACACCGCTGAAGAGCTGGTGGTTGTCTCCGACCCCGAAAGCGGTATCGTTAATCTGGTTATCGACTGCGAAGAGCCCATTCTGGTTCTCGAACAGCTTATCATGAACATCCCCGCCGAAAGCGGCGATCTGTACAAACGCCTTTTGCAGATGAACCGCAACCTTGTGCATGGCGCATTCGTTCTGAACGAAGACGCATCAATGCTGCTCTTCAGGGACACCCTGCAACTCGATAATCTGGACCGCAACGAGCTTGAAGGCTCTGTGCAGGCTCTCAGCCTTGCCATGGCGGAATACGGCCCCGAATTGCTCGGCTACGTTCAACAGTAGGAAGGAAGCCACATGTCTATTTTCCAGAGATTATTCAAGTTTGCACAGGCTGAAAGCCACGCTGTGCTCGATAAGATAGAAGACCCCATCAAGCTCACCGAACAAGGCATCCGCGACCTCAAGAACGATCTGCAGGCCGCCATGTCCAGCCTTGCAGACGTGAAGAGCATGGCCATAAACACCCGCAAGCAGGCAGAAGCCGCAAAGAGCCGCTCAACGGAATACGAAAAGAAAGCCATGCTGCTGCTCCAGAAGGCCCAGTTTGAGGACATGAACATGGCAGAGGCAGAGCGCCTTGCCACCATGGCACTGGAAGAGAAAGGACGGCAGGATGAAGAATTTGTCCGCCTGAACGCAGAAGCCGAACAGCATGAAAAAATGTCGGCCCAGTTGCAGACCAACGTGAACAAGATCAAATCCACCATCACCAGATACGAAAACGAACTGCGCACCCTGAAAGCCCGCGCCAAGACCGCGCAGGCAACCCGCAAGGTGAACGAGCAGATCGCCAAGGTGGATACGTCCGGCACTGTGGCCATGCTTGAACGCATGAAGGAAAAAGTGGACGCTGAAGAGTCGCTGGCTGCTGCCTATGCCGACCTTGCCACCGAAAGCACAGGGCTGGATAATGACATTGATGCCGCTCTCGGCAACGTCTCCAAAATTGATGCGCAGGACAAGCTTGCCGCGCTCAAGGCCAAGATGGGCATGTAGCAGCGCCACGCGCTGACAGAACGACAGGCAGACGGGTGTACCGTGCTCAGGCAGGTGCGCCCGTTTTTTCCGATCATGCACAGGAACAGGACAGCAAGGTACGTACGCCATGGGACTTTTCGACTTTTTCAAGGACAAGGCAAAACGGGATGAGCAACTCGATTCCATAACCAACCTTACCCTTGATGCCATGCGCCCAGGATTTCTGGTCGATTACGATCTCAAGACATGGGAAGTGAAGGCCGCCAACAAATATATCTGGGGTGAGGCGCTCTCGCTGGAATGGCAGCTGGTTTCCGCCAGCGATACCCTTTATCTGGAATGCGCCACGGACGACGAAACCGAATGGTGCATATCCCGCCCGATCAGCTTCCGCAGTCTCGGCGATGCCGTTCGCAAGACCATTCTCGAAACCGGCGACGCACCGGAAGAAATCGCTTGGCAGGGCAAGACCTATTATCTTGAAGAAACCGCAGGCGGGCACTATTTCGCCAACGGGCAGGTTGCCATGAAGGACGAGGGAGACCCGCTCCTGCTGTGGGACTACGAAACCGAAGACGGCGAGGAGTATCTCACCATTGAGCAATGGGGAGAAAACGACTTCGAAGCCTATGCGGGTGGCCCTGCACACGAATACCAGTTTTCGAACATCCTGCCCCCTGCCCGCTGAACCTTGTCCGGCAGTCAGACTGCTGCCAAAGTCATTTATGGTATTTTTGGGCTCCGCCGGGCAGGAACCTGACGTTCCTGCACCTCGTATAAGCGATGGAAATCCGTTTTTGGACCTCAGTTCCGGCTTAACGGAAATACGGTTTTACTGAAAACGAGGGTTTGTTATTACCCTGAAACGGGGAGGCATGCCTCCCCGTTTTTTCATGGGCTCCCTCACGCTGGCAGAGATTTTCCGCCAACGCACTCATCACATTCCCCCACTTACATGCTGGCATTGTGCTTCATTCAAGCATATATTCCGGCATGTGTTCAGGCACATGTTCAGGCACATGTTCAGGCACATGTTCAGGCGTAAGCTTGAACGGGCCACCACAGGCACGAATACCTGCCCACTCCAATGATCAGGATAAAAGACAGCACCATGGACAATTTCACCTATTGCGCTCCCACCAGAATACTGTTCGGCAAAGGTACCATTCCCGCCATTGCCCCCCACATTTCCGCGCATGGCGTGCAACGCCTGCTGCTGGTCTTCGGTGGTGGTTCAGCCCGCCGCAACGGGGTGTATGATGCCCTCACCGCCGCGCTGCGCGCTGCGGGCATTCTATGGGACGAATTCTGGGGGGTGAAGCCGAACCCTTCGCTTGAGCAGGTGAACGCAGGCATTGCCAAGGCGCGGGCATTCGGCGCACAGGGAGTGCTGGCCGTGGGCGGAGGCAGCGTTATCGACTGTGGCAAGGCCATTGCCGCGGGCGTGCATCTGGACGATTACTGGACCTTTGTGGAAACCCGCAAACCCGCCGAACGCGCCCTGCCGGTTTTTGCCGTGCTCACTCTTTCAGGCACCAGCTCGGAAATGAATGACAAGGCTGTCATCACCAACGAGGCAGAAGCCAAAAAGTGGTCCATAGGCGGCCAGTGTCTGGCTCCCAAGGTTACGGCCATTGATCCGCAGGTGCAGGCCACCCTGCCGTGGTCCCTCACGGCCTCCAGCGGCATAGACGCCATGACCCATGTGATGGAGAACTATTTCAGGGGCAGGCCCGCCACAGCGGGAAACGGCTTCTTCCGCGAAGAAACGCAGCTGCAGATAAACGAGGCCCTGCTGCGGAGCATTGTGCTCAGCCTCAACGCCCTGCAGAAGGATTCCGCCTCGTACGATGCGCGGGCCAACCTTGCTTGGGCAGCCTGCTGGGGATTGAACGGCATGTCCGTGGCCGGACTTTCTTCCGGCGACTGGACCTCCCACGCGCTGGAACACGCCCTGAGCGGGCTCTTTCCGCACATTCCGCACGGAGCGGGACTGGCCGTGCTGTTCCCGTCGTGGATGGAAGAAGTGTATCCCTTTGCGCCGGACATCTTCGCACGATTCGCCCGCAACGTGTGGGCCATTTCCTGCAATCCTGCCGATCCGGCATCCGTGCTGGAGGCAGCACAAAAAGGCGTGGCCGCAACCCGTGCAGCCTTTTCAGGCTGGGGTGCGCCCGACAACCTGTCACACTGGGGAGTGCGCGAGGAGCATATTCCGGTGATGATGCAAAACGCCTACAGCTACCGCGCCCTCGGCAGGCTTGTGCCGCTGAACGAAGAACAGGTTACCCGCATCTACAAGAGAGTTTTGTAATCTGCTGCAGCGCCCGCAGGTTGCATCTCTCTGCTCCGCGTGCGGGATCTCAGAGGCGCGTCAGTTCAACGCAGGGGCCAAGCGGAGGCAAAGCTGCCGCAGCCTCGAAAATGCAGTCCCGCATCCAGCGCTGACCGGCCTCGGCATCGCGCGAGGCATGCCAGAACAGCCGCAGGGTAAATTCCGCATCAGGAAACGGCAGGGGGCGTATGCTCAGCTCATCGCCATGCACCGTCCGCCGCGCAAGGCGTTCCGCCATGGTTCCGGCAAGCCCCGTGCTGCGCACAAGTTCAGGAACGGCCAGTTCCTGCTGGATGGTCACCACGGGAGCAAGGGCATAGCCCGCCTTTTCCAGCACCGAATACAGCACATGCTTGCCTGAAACGCTCAGCGAAAGCGCGATAAAGGGCACTCCGTCAAACCGCGCCGGTTCAAGCACCCCCTTGGCAAGCGGGTGATCGGCCCGCATGACGCAGGCTTCCCTGTCCCTGAGCAGATCCGCGCTCAGGATATGACGCCCCGATACGGGATGGCAGCCCAGCACGGCATCCACTTCCCCTTCTTCCAGCATGCGCAGCCGCTCTTCATGCGTAGTGTGCACAATATGCAGCGACACGCCGGGGGCTTCTGCCCGCACGCGCTCCGTCAGAGGGGGAAGCACAATGGCCCCGCCATAATCGTTCATGCCGATGCGGAAGGTTCGCTGCGCCTCGGAAGGCTCGAAGTTCCCCATATCCCGCACGGCTCCGTCCAGCATCTCCAGACCGGAAAGAATGCCCGGTGCAATGGTTTCTGCCAGCGCCGTGGGCTCCATCACATTGCCCTGCCGGATGAACAGGGGATCATCAAACCGCACGCGCAGCCGACCGAGCGCATGGCTCACCGCCGATTGCGACAGATTGAGATCGCCTCCGGCAAGGGTGAGATTACGCCTGCGGTATACTGCGGCAAAGACCGCAAACAGGTTGAGGTCGAAGGAAGCTGCATGAACATCATTCATGGTCACATTGCTACCATTTCATTTGATTCATGTACAGCGAGAGCATAAGGATATGTCCGGAGGCAATACCCATGACATCGATATACATTCCTTTCGCCATAACGGTTCTGTCCATGGCGAGTTATCATATAGCGCAGAAGCTGCTTTCTTCCAGCCATTCCCCCTTTTCCATGCTGGCCGTGGCATATGCCTTTGCGGCTGTGCTCTGCATAGGGGCGGCCCTTTTGGCAGGCTCCGGCACGGGTGAATCCGGCAACACGGTGCCTCTTTCCACCAAAGACATTGTGCAGCAGGTCTTCACCCTGAAGAACTGGCCAGTACTGCTGCTTGCCATTGCCGTGGTCGGCATGGAAGCCGGCATACTTTTCACCTACAAATACGGCGCATCCATGGGCACGCTCCCCCTGCTGACCAACGGCAGCCTGCTGATCATCACCGTGCCTGTGGGGTTTTTCTTCTTCCGCGAGCATGTGTCGCTGAGCACCTTTGCAGGCGGTCTGTTCGTGCTGGGCGGATTCTGGCTCATGACACGCCACGCCTGACCGCCCCTGTAGAGAAATTCTGTCTTTCAAAATGAAAAGCAAAGGACGCGCAGGCGTCCTTTGCTGTATGGTGCGGGCAAAGTCATTATTGATTTTTTGCCTCCGGCGGGCAGGGGGATAATCCCCCTGCACCCGGTATAAGCGATGAAAATCCGTTTTTTGGCATCAGCCACGGCTTAATGCAGTCTATTTTTTGAAGAACAGAGGGGGGAGGTTCAACGGGGAGCAGCGTCAACGGGCGTCCGCACACGCTGCCACACATCCTTACGCCAGCGGTTCAGCGGACGGCAGCATGCTTCGCCTGCCTGCAATATGGCAGCGGCCTCGGAAGATTCCTCAATAAGCTTGCAGCGATACCGCGCACCATCCCAATAGAGACCGGGGCAGACATCCTGCTCGCCATACCGCTGCTGGCCGGGGATACATTGTGATTTGACGCAGCAGTAGCCGCAGCCCACACACGCACGCTGAAACAGCAGAAGATGCAGCATTGCCGCCTCCATTCCCGTTCGTTGCGGGAACATGGCAGGTTACAGACGACAACTCCGAAAGACGCAGAAAAAACACAACCTGCGCTGCCTGAAAAAGGTTCGCGAAGCACGGCTGCAACCTTGCCCGCTTTCAACCAAACCGCTCGGCACGACAGGAGAAATCCCTATGAAATATCCTAGTCACGGCTATTCCGTTTGACAAGGGCGACAACGGGTAGGTACCTTCGGGCTCGGTTTTCCGCCATGACGGACTTTTCGCGCAATTTCTTATCAGGGAGCACGCTGTGCCTACCACCCGACAGTTCCGCCCGACCACCGGCAATCTGCCTCTGCCATTCTCCCTTCTGGCCGCCATGCTGCTTGCTACCCTGCTTGTCTCGGGCTGCGGCGGATACTCCGGCGAAACGCCCATTGAGCGCGTGCGGCAGGCCCTTGCGGACAAGGGTGACTATTCCATAGTGCTGGCCGACGCCAAGGAAGAAAACGGTCAGTATTTCGAAAAGCTCTACGTGGTGGAAGAGGGAAAAGAACAACCCGAGGCCACCGACTGGCTGGAAACCTCACAGAGCGACTTTGAAGCGATGGTGCCGCTCATCGGCATGACCGTCTTCAACAAGAAAGGCAGCGAAGAGAGCTTCGAGGCCGCCCCTCCCGGCTATGAACACGTGGGCGACCCCAAATACGGTGAATGGCAGCGCGACAGTTCGGGCGGTTCCTTCTGGATGTACTACGGCCAGTATCGCCTCATGTCCGACCTGCTCGGCTGGGGACGCGTGCGCCAGAACGACTATGCCACCTATCAGAACCACCGCCGCAACGGGCAGCCCTACTTCGGCCCCAACAAGGAATACGGGATGAACGGGGAAATGACCCGCAAAAAGCATCCCGACTTCTTCCAGCGGGCGCAATCCAAAGAAGTGATGAAGAAGTCATCGTTTTCCAACAAGGTGCAGAGTCGCATAGGCCGCACGTCCACATCATCCATGCGCGCCCGCAGTGGCGGAGTGGGGAAATAGCCATGTCCTTTACCGAAATCCTTTCAGGCATCGGCCTGCTGCTCGGCTTTTTCGCAGTTTTCTTCATCGGCAAAAAAGTCAACGACCTGTGGCACAGGGAATATGACCTTAACGAGGAACTGGTCAAAAAGGACAACGCTGCGCTGGCACTCACCCTTACCGGCTACTACGGCGGCATGCTCATGACCGTGGGCGGCGCATTGCATGGGCCGAGCGGCGGATTTATCAGCGATATCGGCAACCTTTTTCTCTACGGCCTTTCGGGCATTGTGCTGCTGAACATTTCGTGGCTGGTGTGCGACAAGCTGCTGCTCTACAAGTTCCGCGTGGCCGACGAACTCATCCGCGACCAGAATCAGGGTACCGGAGCCGTCGCAGGCGGCGTATGCCTTGCCACCGGCTTCATTCTTTACGGGGCCATCACGGGCGAAGGCTCGTTCGTGACCATGCTGGCTTTCTGGGCCAGCGGGCAGGCGCTGCTTCTGGTGGCAGGCTGGGTATACAACCGCATGGTTCCCTATGACGTGCATGAAGAAATAGAAAAGGACAACGTTGCGGCCGGCATAAGCTTTGCCGGAGCGCTCATTGCCATGGGCATGCTGGTCGGCCTTACCGCCGCTCAGGATTTTGAGTCGTGGCACGAAACATATGTACCCTTTGTGGTCTACTCCGCGCTGGGCCTTGCCGCCCTGCCCGTGGTGCGCTGGCTGGCAGACAAGGTGCTGCTGGTGGGCGAATCCCTTTCGGACGAAATAGCGCGTCAGGAAGTGCCCAACGTGGGCGCAGCGTACATTGAGGCGTTTTCCTACATCGCAGGCGCGCTGGCCATCTACTGGTGCGTATAACCCTGCCTCCGGTGACCGTGCATGTAACAATCATCCGTAACGGTCAAAGGTTCCCGTCGTGAACAGCATCCGTCGCTTCAGTTTCATCCTGAAGGCCTCCGTCTTTGCCACGGGCCTTTCCGGTATTGTAGCCGAGTATGTCCTGAGCACCCTTGCCACCTATCTGCTCGGCAACGCGGTGTTTCAGTGGACCATCACCATGTCGCTCATGCTCTTTGCCATGGGCCTTGGCAGCCGCATCAGCAAGAATTTCCGCTGGCACCTGCTGGACCTTTTCATCGCCGTGGAGTTCCTGCTCTCGATACTCTGCGCTTCCGCCTCGGTGTTGGCCTACGGTCTGGCCGCACACACCGAAAACATAGGTCTGGTCATCTACGCGCTTGCAATGGCCATTGGCCTGCTCATCGGCTTTGAAATCCCGTTGGTCACCCGCATCAATCAGGATTACGAAGAGCTGCGCACCAACATCGCCAACGTGATGGAAAAGGACTACTACGGGGCGCTCGTCGGCGGCCTGCTGTTCGCCTTTGTCGCGCTGCCGTATCTGGGGCTGACATATACCCCCATAGCCCTCGGCACCATCAACTTTGCCGTGGCCTCCATATTCCTGTGGTCCTTCCGGCACCTGCTCTACCGCAGCCGCATTGCCATAGGCGCATTCTTCGTGGTTACGGCTTTCCTTATCGGTCTCATGCTCGCTGCCAAACCCATCATCCTCTATGGCGAGCAGGCCCGTTACAAGGACAAGATCGTGTATGAGGAGCAGACCGTCTACCAGAAGCTGATCATCACCCAGTGGCGCAACCATTACTGGCTCTACATCAACGGGCAGGAACAGTTTTCCACCTACGACGAAGAGCGGTATCACGAACCGCTTGTGCACCCCGCCATGCAGCTTGCCACCTCGCACCAGAGAATACTCGTGCTGGGCGGCGGCGATGGCCTGGCTGTACGCGAACTGCTGAAATACAAGGACATCGGCACCATAACGCTGGTTGATCTGGACCCCGCCATGCCGCGACTGGCCAGAACGCACCCAGTGCTGCTGGCCGCCAACGGCAACTCCATGGCCGATCCCCGCGTGAATGTGGTGCATGAGGATGCAGGCACGTATCTACGCAATTCCAGCGAGCTCTTCGATGTCATCATCATTGACCTGCCGGACCCGGATTCCGTGGACCTGATGCATCTCTACAGCCTTGATTTCTACCAGATGCTCCGCCATCACCTGTCTGCGGACGGCGTGGTGGTTACGCAGGCCGGCAGCCCCTATTTCGCCACGCTGGCCTTTCTGTGCATAGACAGAACCATGCGTGCTGCGGGGCTTGCCACACTGGCCTACCACAATCAGGTACCCACCATGGGTGAATGGGGCTGGATACTGGCCATGCGCGCAGGAACACACGGTACCACGGGCATGCGTGAACGCCTGCAACACGTGCGCATAGAAGGCATTCCCACCCGCTATCTTACCGGCGAGGCATTGCAGGCCATGTTCACCTTCGGCAAGGGGGTGTTCGACCACCCCAAGGCAGGCGATGTGGAGGTGAACACGCGTCACAAGCCAGTGTTGTACCGGTATTACAAGGAAGCGCGCTGGGACGTGTATTAGAGAATAGTTCAAAGGATAGTTTGGCGGATTGTTTAGCGGACGATTGAACAATGCCCGTTTCGTAATGCTTGGTGCACAGTCCCCCCCCACTCCCCTTATCCAGACCGGCCGACCAAGCTGCATACCAGACAGCACACCAGCCTGCTAAATACGTGCATAAAAAAAGCCGCCTCCCCTGTGCATCAGGAGAGGCGGCTTTATCAGTACATGCCAAATCAGGTTCAGTTCTTCGGCTTCAGTCCACGGGTAATCGCGATGGCATCCACGGGGCAGGTATCCACACAGGAGCCGCAGTTGGTACAATTGGATTCGCCTGGGCGGGTATCCAGCTTGCAATGTCTGTCGCATTTGCCGCAGTCCACACAGGCGGAATTCATGGAATAGCCGAACAGCGAGAAACGTCGCAGCACTTCAAGCACACCACCCGTGGGACACAGGAAGCGGCAGAAGAAGTAGGGAATCAGAAGCCCGAGCAGAATGGCTGCGGAAACCACACCGGTTCGTACCAGCCAGAACAGGTTCGCATGCTCGAAGGTGAGCATAGTGGAATTGACGAACTCGCCGGTACGGATGGGCACAGCCCAGCGCGGGTTATGCATTGCGAAGAAAACATATACCGCACCGGCAGCCGCAAGGTACTTGCCCATATGCAGCACCCGCTTGACCATGGGGGCCATGCGGCGCTTCACCAGAGCAACCTGACTGAAGATATCGGAAAGCGTGCCAACCGGACAGGCATAGCCGCAGAAGGCTCTGCCGAAGAGCAGGCCGGAAACCAGAATGCCCGACAGCACCACCAGCCAGAGCTTTCTGCCGGGGCACTGCACCACGGGACAGTTGGCGCAGCTCACATACGGCACCGCAAAGGGACAGCGGAAGATGCCGTAATAGGAGAACTCCGCCAGAAAATAGAACGAGACAGCCTGAATGACTCTGCGCGGCCACAGCCCCTGCAGAATTCCCTGCCCTTTACCACATGCGCAGGAGCTGCAGGAGCCTCCAGCGTCAGAACTAGTGTTGGCACCCGTGTTGTTAATCGTGCTAGGCATCTACCACCCCGTACTTGTGCGTCAGTCGCTCGCCCTCTTCGGATCGGGCAGGAACAAAACCGGCGGCTTCAAAATGCGCCTGTCCGGCGTCGGAAGTGATGAACTCCACAAAGTTACGCGCGTATTCCTGATCCTTGGCCCACTTCATCACGCCGATGGTGAAGGGAATGGGCGGTGCGGGGAAAAACTCCTCGGGAATATCAATGATCTCGAACGCATCCTTGTAGCGCGGCAGTCGGGTAACGCGCAGTTCCACCACGGCCGCATGCGCCTTGCCGGAAGCCACATCCGCCACGTCATGCTGCACGCATGAACCAAGGTAGATGGACTGCGCTTTGGCCTGCTCCAGCACTCCGCTCTTCTTCAGCACGCCCATGGCGGCCTGTCCGCCGGGCGGGGAAGAATCTGGTGAACACAGGGTTTTCACATCGCTGCGCTTCAGGTCCTGAATGGACGTGATGTTTGCGGGGTTCCCCATGGGCGTTACCAGCACATATCTGGTGTAGCACAAGGGCTGGAACGACAGCATCTTGCCCTGCGCCTTCAGCTTTTTGGCAAGATCGAGCACGCGGGGCGCAAAGACCTCGGTCTGGGCGTTGCCCCCGAGCAGCGACTTGCCAAGCGCACCGGCAAAAGCTCCGGTATAGCTTATGCTGCCGCCGCTCTGCTGCTCATACATGGCATTGGCGGGCATAAAGGCTTCCGCCAAACCGCCGCAGGACCATACCTGCAACGACTGCCCCGCAAAACCGCCGCCCGGTGCCGCCTTGGCCGCCTGCGCCACCAGCGTTGCCGCCAGTGCCGTGCCGCCTGCCTTCAAGAAACCGCGGCGGTTCATACCTGATCGATTGTCTGACATCCGAAAGACTCCTTACCGTGTATTCCTGCCGCATCAGCACGGCATTGCTTGCATTTTCTGAACAAAGCCAGTCCGGGGGGACACTTTGCATATACCTCGTGCAGTTCATCCCGCGTGGGCTTGCGCCTGTGGGCAAGGGCATGGCGGGGAATGAGCGGCATGGGGTTAAACACCTGCACGCCAAGGCCGTCCGCCGTCCGCATAACCGCTTCTGCCTCGTGCATGTTCACTTCCGGTGCCACAACCATGTTCACCTTCAGTGTCATGTATCCGGCCACAGCCTTGAGTCCGGCAATCTGCCGCGCAATAAGCAGGCGGGCGGCCTCTTCTCCATGCAGCCATGTGCCGCTGTCGCAAACTCTGGGCTGCATGGCGGCCACTGTTTCCGGCGTAACGCCGTTCATGGTAACTGTGAGTGTGCGCACGCCAAGATGGATAAGCCTGTCGGCATGCTCAGGCAGGGCCAGACCGTTGGTGCACAGGCACGTTGCCACGTGCGGCACCTCACGGTTCAGCAGTTCGAGAAAGGTGAATGTTTCTTCATTGGCAAGAGGATCGCCGGGACCGGCAATACCTACAATGGCCTGTTCGCCATACTGGTCGAGAAAACGCAGGGTTCTTTCGAGCCCCTGCTCGGGCGACAGGATGCCGGAGGCTGAACCGGGACCGGATAGATCGTGTTGCGGCGAAATGATGCGCTCGCAGTATGCGCAGGCAAGGTTGCAACGGGGAGCAACCGGAACGTGGATTCGGGCGATGCGCCCATGCGCCGCCTCGTTGAAGCAGGGATGCTGAGGAAGGGAAAAGGCGGCGTCACGCCGCGCCGTACAGGGAATTGTGCGCAGCCCGTCCTGCGCTGCAGATATCCCGCAGGCAGACCCGGTGGCATAGGTGGTACTCATGCACGTTCCTTTGAAATAGGGAAAAATCGTGTCTTCGTACCACAGGGGGAACCGGAACGAGAAATCGGTTATAACAATAATAAACAGGCACTATTATCAGCTATTTGAATACTCCGACTCTTCGAACGCAGCAGTCCGGACAAAACGGCAGTCCGGACAAAACGAATGATGAGCAAGGCCGGTCGCAGCATACTCGCCCCCTTTCCGGCGGCGGGCAAAGATATTGAGAACGAAACCGGCAAGGCCGGCCATGCGCTCCACAACGCAATCAGGCATACAGACAGGCAACGGGCTTACACATCCGTTAGTCTGCCGAAGGAGATTCCGAGCTTGCGCATCTTGGCGCGCAGCGTGCTGGGATGCATCTGCAATACCTCAGCCGCACCGTTTTTCCCTTCAATGCGCCCTTCTGTCATCTTCAGCACCTGCGAGATGTGGCTGGCTATCACGTCATTCAGCGGCTCCGGCCGTGAAGGTGCGCCTTCCGCATCAACACAGGCACGCAATCTGCCACAGAACTGCGGGGCTGCCCTCCCTTCCGTGATCAGAGCCCGTTCGATCACATTCTCCAGTTCGCGCACGTTCCCCGGCCAGTGATACTGCTTCATGACTGCAAGCTCTTCAGCGGAAGGCTTGAACTGCCTGCCGATGTTCAACGCCAGCGACTTTTTACGCGAAAAATAGTCGATAAGCTCGGCAAGATCTTCGATGCGCTCCCTGAGCGGCGGGATATCTATGGGAATCACATTCAGCCGATAATACAAATCTTCCCTGAATTTGCGCATTCTTACCATCTCAGGCAGATCCTGATGCGTTGCGGCTATAATGCGCACATCCACGGAGATAAAGCTTGTACCGCCAACGCGCTCAATCTCCTTGTTCTGGATAACGCGCAAAAGCCTTGCCTGCGCCGAGAGTGGCAGTTCTCCCACTTCATCCAGAAAAATCGTTCCTCTGTGGGCTCGTTCAAAGCGCCCAAGCCTGCGCTGCAAGGCCCCTGTGAACGCCCCCCTCTCATGCCCGAAGAGTTCGCTGTCTATGAGCGATTCAGGTATGGCACCGCAGTTCAGCTTGATGAAAGGGGCATCCTTTCTTTGTGAGTACTGGTGGATGGCATTGGCAACCAGCTCTTTGCCCACACCTGTTTCGCCGAGAAGCAGCACGGTACTGTCAGTCGGGCCGACCTGATAGACCTTCTGCATCACGGGATACAGACCAGATTCAGAGCCGATGATATCAAGCTGCAGATCTCCGAACAATTCTGATTTGAGAAAATCGTTTTCCTCTTCCAGCTGCCTTTTGAACTGCTGCACCTGACTGTAATGCAAAAGATTGGCGAATGCGATGCTGAACGGCTCTATCAGCAGCTCCATCTTCTTCACATGTTCTTCTGTGTACCTGTTCTTTCCTTCCGCAAAGATCAGAACCGACCCCAGATGCTGCCCCCGCCAGCCAAGACTCAGCCTGAGATATGAAGTATTCGGCATCATGAACAGCTTCAGTATCCGCCTGTCCCCCGCAGGCAGCAGATCCATGTCATTGACGATGGTCACTGTGGGCATATTGGATTTTTCTCTCCACGCCCGTTCGCGATCATTGGGCGGCATATAGATCCGCTCCGGGAAGAAAATCCATGACTCTGGTCTGGAAGAGACGTGGTTTATCAGACAATTCTCCTCTTCATCCGAAGAGGTGAGCGATATGGCATCCACAGGAATGTGTTCCTTCAGAAACGAAAGCACATTCTGCAAAGCGGCACCCATTTCAAGATCACAAAACAGGCTTTTTGTAGCCTCTTTATAAAATTCGTCTTCGCTAAATAGACTCAACGCATCCTCCCGTCTCAAGCACCTGCATTGTTCCTGAGCGATCACCCAGCTTTCCCTTCTGCCAAAGGTTGCTTTCTCCGTCATATTTAACGGAAGCAAAGCTGCATATCGTCACATATGACAGAAAAACTACCACATATAACAGATAAAGTGAAAGACTCTTTTTATATCACTGAATTTATGAACTTTTTCTCTGGCACGAATAGTGCCTTAGGGGCCTTGCTCTTTAACTATGTTTACTGTGCAGCGTAATCTGCAAGATTGCTCTAAGTAATAGCGTGTCAATTCAGGTGTCATAGATCGCGGGCACTGTTCAGCTTGCTGTTGATGCCCAGATGAGGAGAGATCATAGTGCGGTTCAGAAATCTAAATTCATTCATGCTGACGTGTATAGGAATTCTTATTTGCTGCATGGTTACCCTGAGCATCTGGGTTATAAGCTCAGATACATACAATACCGTGCTCACATCACAACAGGAAACAATGAAAAGACAAGTTTCCAGCGTGGAAGACGCGGTTGAAGATTATATCGATGATGTAAAAACGATCGCACAGCTCATTGCAACTGAGCCTTCCTCCCTTACTGCACTGCGTGGCAACGCGCAGGCTGCAAGCGTGCACATTAATCACTTTCTCCAAAACAATCCGGACTACTGGGCTGCATTTGTGTTTGACGCCAATGGCAAAATAGTGGCCGGAAGCAATGCCAACGGCACAAACCTTGCCGGAGAAGACCGTAACACGCGCGACTACGTGCACTCCGTCCTGTCAGAAAAACAGGTGGTAATATCGCAGGACATTCTCATGTCCCAAAGCGGCAGTGCCTACATCTTTGCCGTTGCGGCACCAGTACGGGACGAATACGGCAACGTCATCGGCGGGGTGGGCATATTCCCTTTCTGGCACAAATTCACGGAGCGCTATCTTGATAACAGCAGGATAGGCGAAGAGGGTTACGGCTACATGCTTGATGCCAAGGGACGCGTCATTGCGCACGCCATCGACAAAAAGCTGATGCTCAAAGATATGCGGGGCTATGATTTCATCAACACCATCCTGACGGAAGGCAGCGGCGCAACACAATACGAATGGGAAGGCCGCGCCAAGCGCATGTCCTTCAAAACCATCCCCGCAACCGGCTGGATTGTGATCATGAGTGCCTATGAAGATGATCTGGCGGCTCTTGCCATAAAGCAACGAAACTATCTCGCCATAGGCGGCGTTGCCGTGGCGATACTGCTCATTGCCCTTGTCGCGCTGATGCTGCGCAGAGCGGTCATCATCCCTGTGAATCGCATGCTCACCTTTGCAGGACGTATTACTGACGGCGATTTCAAGGCTGAACTTGAGGGGGAATACAAATATGAACTGGCCCTTCTGGCGGACAAACTGGGAGTGATGGTCGCGGACCTGAAACACAAGCTCGGCTTCTCGCAGGGGGTACTCAACGGCCTGAATGTACCATGTGGCATTGTCGGGCCGGATTTCCGCATGGTGTGGGTCAACAAACACCTCTGCACTCTGCTTGAAAAGCCTGAAGCCCTCGAGAAATACGCAGGAATCAAGTCGGGCGAAATGTACTGGAACGACCCGGGCAAGGACACCCTTTCCAATCGTGCGATCAGAGAAAACTCGGCCCTGCAGCAGGAAGCCGTATGGGTGGGGCCGTCCGGAACGACCAAGCATATCAAGGTGGATACAACTCCCTTTCACGACATGGACGGCACCATGCTGGGCTCTGTCTCCATCTGGACGGACCTGACGGAAATCCGCATCCAGCAGGAAAAGATCAGGCAGCAGAACGAGCGCATCGCCCATGCGGCCATTCAGGCCAATCAGATATCCCACCAGCTGTCGTCCGCTGCCGAAAGACTTGCCGCACAGATAAACGAGGCAAACACCGGTTCCGGTGTTCAACTGGAACGTGCAGGGTCCACAGCCACGGCAATGGAAGAAATGAATGCCACCATTTTTGAAGTAGCCCGCAATGCAGGCTCTGCAGCAAAAGACGCTTCCACTGCCAAGGATAATGCACAAAACGGGGCCGATATCGTCAGTAAAGTGATTGAAGCCATCAGCGCGATTCACACCAAAGCCGAGGGGCTGCGAATCTCCATGGAAAAACTGGGGACACAGGCAGAGAGCATAGGCGATGTCATGAATGTCATCAGCGACATAGCTGACCAGACCAACCTGCTCGCCCTCAATGCCGCCATAGAAGCTGCCCGTGCAGGCGATGCCGGACGCGGTTTTGCCGTGGTGGCCGACGAGGTCCGCAAACTGGCGGAAAAAACCATGCGGGCCACGCTTGAGGTAGGTGAGGCAATTTCCGTCATGCAGAACGTGGCTGCCAGCAACGTGCACGCCACAGGCGAGGCTGCGCAGGCGGTTTCCAGCAGCACAGAACTTGCCCAGACATCGGGCGAAACGCTCAGGGAAATTGTCACATTGATTGAAACGGTTGCAGATCAGGTGAGCAGCATTGCCACGGCAGCAGACCAGCAATCTGCCGCCAGTGACGAGATCAACCGTTCCATGGATGAGATCAACCGCATAAGCGAAGCAACCGCCGGACTAATGACGCAATCGCTGGAGGCCGTGCAGGGCGTGTCCAAGATGGCATCAGAACTGAACAGAGTCATCGCGGAAATGTCATCCGAATAACCCGACAGCGGTTACAGACACAATATCTGCACTGGATCTTTTTCCGGAGGCCCACTTTCGGAAAAACAACGGGGTGAGACGCACACTTTCCCCCATCACGCTCCTGCCGCTCACAGCGGGAGCAGCAGGGCCAGTCCGGCCACCTACCGGACTGGCCCTGCATTTTCAGCATCAGAACCAGTATAGGTTGCACCGTTACGGTGCAACCCTTCACATTCTCGTTGCGTCCCCAAGGAAATTTGCCCCCTGTCGCCTGCGTGTGAATGACAACAGGCAATTACCACCCAGCATGTATGCGTTGTTTACACGGGAAGATGTCATTGAAAAAGGCGCAAAAGAACTGAAACGGTGTCTTCAGGCGCGTCCTTTGGAAAAGACGTTGTACGAGATACATCACTCTTCAAAGAATAGCGCGCAGACAACCGGAAGATCGCCTGTCACAGGTCGGGCCGTCACCAAACAGCACGGTGCATCCTCACCTCCGGGCAATATGCCATTGCTATGACTGACGGGACACAGGAAAAGGCCCCTCTTTCATAGCCACAAGAAAGAACGGAATTGCCGCAACAAGCAGCGCAGCCATAATGCCAAAAGCCCAGCCGTAACCAAGCATACCGACGAGAATACCACTTACTATCGGACCTGAAGCGTGCCCGATGTCGAATATGGTACCAAAAACTCCCATGGCGGTGCCGTAGTGCTTCGCCTTGCAGAGGTCGGCAACGAGCGCCGCAGAGGAAGAGGTGACAAGGGCTTCGCCCAGTCCGAACACCATACAGGCTGCAAGCAACGTCCAGAAACTCGTCAGCAGCGGAATCGCCGCGAATGGAACTGCACAACACAGCACACCTGCGACAATGACACCGTTTCGCCCATGTCCATCAGAGAATCGCCCCATAACCGGCTTGGCGAGCATGGTGGTCACAACCTGACCTGCCCACAGAATACCTGCTTCAAATGCTGACAGTCCCGCCACTGTGACAGCGTAGATTGGCAAAAATGCTTCCAGCGCCCCCATGGACATATTCTGCACGCCTTCCATGGCAGATGCGGCAATGACCCTGCGGTCGCCCGACACCTCTTTAATGCCCGTTACAAATTGGGTGAAACGCGACCCTGAATGCGCATCGGAGACAACGCGCTCGTCTTTGAGCAATATCCTCATTCCAAGCAGCAGTGCTGCCAACCCGGTTGCCGCGACCACGCCGTATATGACTTGAAAAGTTGTCTGCGTGGCGCCCTGCGCTCCCCCCAGAAGGGAGACAAGCAAGCCCCCCACCGGGGCGCCCGCCAGCGTGCCCATGATGGCAACAGACGAAAACCAGGACAACATCTCACCTTTTCTGGCTCCAGCCACATCGGCGACCACCGCCATGGCAACGGGGCCATAGATGGCTGTGGCGAAGCCGTGCAGAAACCGGACTGCCACCAGCGCCTCGTAGCTTGCGACAAGCAGGTAGGCAAAAGGGATGATGGCAAAAAAGCACAGCCCTGCCAGCATGGTTTTTCTGCGTCCTATTATGTCCGAAAGCGCTCCAGCGGGCAGCTTGAAGAAGATGCCTGTCACAGTTGACATGCCTACGGCAAGCCCAATTGCCTCTGGACCTGCCCCCAGGTACAGCGCAAAAAGCGGAAGAACCGGATTACGGGCCAACGCATAAGAAAAGCGCGCAAGAAAGCCTACCGAGCACAGAGCGGTAATGAGTGATGTATTCATTTTATCCCCTTGGTATGTAACGGCATTGAACAACACACTCACAATTCTTACATGCAACGTGTCAACTGACATATATGAACCACGATCAGAATGTCAATTGACATATTTCACCAAACACCTATATCACAACTGAAACACCGCAACAAAATACTTGTTGCCATACGTAACCAAGCAATAGCCGTGCTCAATACGGCAGCAGGAGAAAGCTATGCCCGAGCTGAATGTACACATTGCCTCAAGCGTGGCCCGCACCGGAAAGGAATACCGCGAGGTCCATGAATGGATCGATGCGCCTGACACCAAATATGAAAGGCATGATTTTTCGAAAGTTCTTGTCAACGCAGCCATGTTCCGCGAGAAATATGGTGAGGAAGCTGCGCAGGAATATGTGAACCATCTGGTCGATGACCTGAAGTGCCGCTTCGGCAAGCAGATTGATAGTCATGTTGCCAGCATGAAAGATTGTCTGAAATATTTCGGAGGCTAGTTTTCAAGGGGTCGGTGAGAGTTCACCGGCCCCGCATTGTAACTCACGGAGAGAATAGCCATGTCTGATCAAATTTCCCCCATTGAGCTTGAAGCCCTTCTTCAATCCGATTCCGTAACCCTGCTGGATGTCCGCCGGGCCAACGACCGCGAGAGCAATCCCAATGCAATACAAGGGGCAACGTGGCAGGCTCCGGAAAATGTTGCTGCATGGGCCAAGGCCATTCCCGCAGATAAGCCTGTGGTGATCTATTGTGCCAGAGGTGGCTCCGTCAGCGTTTCCGTTCATGCCGCATTGCAGGAAGAAGGATTCAACGTGCAGTTTGTTGAAGGTGGCCTCGCGGCTTGGGAGGAACACCTTGCCAAGCGGTAATTCCTTGCCCCCCCAAATTCAGCCATGGCTGTTGTGCATACACAACATTCCGCCGAAGCCTCCCTATCTGAGGGCCAAGGTAGCCCGCAGGCTGGCTGCGCTGGGCGCCGTGGCGGTGAAGAATTCCGTCTACGCCCTTCCGGATCTGGAAACCCAGCGCGACGGACTTGTATGGTTGTCCAAGGAAATTGAGCAGGGGGGCGGCAAGGCATTTGTCTGCAAAGCGTCTTTCGACGGCATTGAAGGCGGGGGCTATTCCGACGCCCATATCCGCCAACTGTTCGTAGACGCCCGTGAAGCCGATTACCGCAATCTGGCGGCAGAATACCAGCCCATGCTGGACAGCCTTGCTTCACCCGGTACGGACGAAGAGATTGAAAAACGTGTACGGGAGTGGAGCGGTCAGCTCAGAGTTCGGTATGAAGAGATTCTGGCCATCGACTTCTTCGGAGCCTCAGGACGAGGTGCCATCGAAACCATGCTTTCAACCGCTGGTGCGTGGCTTGCCAGTCATGAACAGCAGGGAGTTGCAGAGCAGGCACCTTTTGACCCGGAGGTGTACAGAAACCGAGTCTGGGTAACGCGCCCCGGCGTTCATGTTGATCGCATAGCCTCTGCGTGGCTCATAAAAAGGTTCATAGACCCTGCTGCAAGCTTCAGGTTTGCAACCGGAGATGAAGGGGATCATGGCGTCCGCTTTGACATGGTCGACGGCGAATTTTCTCATGAAGGTGCATTATGCACGTTCGAAGTGCTGCTCCAGCGCTTCGGCCTTGGCGCTGATTCCGCCCTCACCATCCTTGGGCAGATAGTGCATGACATAGACTTGGACGAAGATGCTCCCGCACGCCCCGAATCTGCCGGCATTCTGGCACTGCTCAACGGCGTATGTCTGGGGACGGATGTGGATGAAGACAGAATCAGTGCAGGGAGCAGCATGTTGGACACACTGTATGAACACTTCAAACGTTCAACCCAAAGGCAGCTGTGACGTATGCGCGCAGGCAAAAACCCTTCCCTTGCGGAAGCTTTCTTCACCTGGTTGAAAATCGGCCTTCTCAGCTTCGGCGGTCCGGCAGGCCAGATTGCCATGATGCACAAGATTCTTGTCGAAGATAAAAAGTGGATCAGCAACGATCGGTTTTTGCATGCACTGAACTACTGCCACTTCCTGCCCGGACCAGAAGCACAGCAACTGGCTACCTATGTGGGCTGGCTGCTGCACAGAACGGTAGGCGGCATCGTTGCCGGAACGCTGTTCATCCTTCCGGGCTTTCTTGTCATCATGGGACTGAGCATTCTCTATGCGGGCTACAGAGAGCTACCGGCAATTGACGCGTTGTTTTACGGTCTCAAGCCAGCCGTTCTCGCCATCGTGATAGGTGCGGTTCTTCGGGTAGGCAAAAAGTCGCTCAAAACCATGTTCAGCATGTTTCTGGCAGGCGCGGCATTTCTGGCCCTTTTTGCCTTCAATCTTCCTTTTCCCTATGTCATTGCCTGTGCAGCCCTGCTCGGTTGGTTTGCAGCAAGAAACGGCAACAAGGGTACCATCTCCGATAATTCGGACGACGAATTGCCCGAGCACACACGCCCTGACGCAAAGCGCAGCATCATCACGTTGATTACGTGGCTGAGTTTATGGTTTGCTCCTGTCGCGGCTATCATCTGGAGCACCGGCCGGGACAGTGTATACACCAACATCGCCCTGTTCTTCAGCAAAATGGCCGTAGTCACCTTCGGCGGGGCCTATGCCGTATTGACGTATGTGGCACAGCAGGCCGTTGAGAACTACCACTGGCTAAGCCCTGCGGACATGATCAGCGGTCTGGCGCTTGCCGAGACAACACCGGGGCCGCTCATCCTTGTTCTGCAATACGTGGGGTTCATGGCAGCGTATGCCACGCCCGGCGGTCTGCATCCCGTAATTGCCGGTGTTGCCGGTGCAACACTGGCTGTGTGGGTTACATTTACGCCATGCTTTCTGTGGATATTCCTGGGGGCTCCATACATGGAGGCGGTGCGGGCCAACTCCGGCCTTTCTGCGGCACTTTCCGGCGTCACGGCGGCGGTGGTGGGTGTAATATTGAATCTGTCGGTCTGGTTCGGGCTACACACAATTTTCGGAAAAGTTACAGACTGGCACGGCCCGCTGGGACTTCAGCTTCCTGTTCCCGATGTTTCCACCATTGACTTCTGGGCTGCCGGGCTGAGCCTGCTTGCTGTTGCAGCCATGACACGATTCAAACTGGGCATGGCAACCACATTGGGCATATGCGCTCTGGCCGGTTACTTGGTCCGCTTCCTGATTCAATAAGCAGAACGCCCAGATGTGGCAGAACGAATAAAAGCCCTGATCTTTCGATCAGGGCTTTTATTTTCGTGGCGTCCCCAAGGGGATTTGCCCCCCCTGTCACCCACGTGAAAGTCCGACGACCTTAACCAATCATGTTAGGTGGATTTGTTTTTCACGGCTCGATAAAACGCCAGGTGCATAAATATTATGCAATCAACCATGTGATTTTTCACATTTTTTTGGGGATTACCCTATCATCATCCATTCATTTCCGGGCTCTACCATATTTCTCACCTAGCCTGCCCCCCTGTACTGCACACAAAAGCATCGCATGCTGCAACCGCACATGGTATCAACATATTGATACCATTATATCTCTGCAGTGACACTCTCTACATTACGTATTAGCGCACGTACAGAAGCGCGTTGCGGGATAACCCCGGTTACTATGCCCTTACTGTCATGACAGTACACACTCCATATGACGCACTAAATACCTAACATACATGTAACGCCATTTGATACGTAATCGTGATACCTATGGTATATTGGGGACAATATGCATAATAAATAACTTTTTTACTAACACATAAAATACATATTGTGCTACGTTGCCTCCAAAATCAGGAGGATCCCAATGGCAAAGAAGATAATCGTATCACGCCGTAATTTCCTTAAAAATACGGGGATCGCAGCCGGTGCCGCGGCCCTGAGCACGATTGCCCTGCCTTCGGCAGAAGCTGCCCAGCATGCGAGCCATATGAATGATTCGGGTGTTAATCTGCACCGGGCAAGAATGTTTTTCACCAACACGTTTGAATTCGATATCCTTTCCAACGCTGCGGAACGCATATTCCCCAAAGATGAACGTGGCCCCGGTGCCATCGATCTGGCCGTACCATATTTTATTGATAACCAACTGGCTGGTGCCTGGGGCTATAATGCTCGGGAGTACATGGCAGGACCGTTCGCACCGGGCGCCCCCACGCAGGGCCCCCAGACAGCCCTTATCCGCCGCGACCTCTTTCAACAGGGATTGCTTGCCATCAACGCTGCTGCCCGCAAGCAGTACAGCAAAAATTTCTCCAATCTGAAAGGCCCAGAACAGGACGAAATTCTCAAACAATGTGAAGCCGGCAAACTGCCGACGGAAGGTTTCACGTCGTCCTACTTCTTCTCAGAATTACGCAATGCAGTGTTGGCAGGTGCCTATGCCGACCCCGCATACAACGGCAACAATAACATGGATGGATGGCGCCTGAAGGAATATCCGGGTGCTCAGATGAGCTACGCTGATATTATCGAAAGCGACAAATACGAGAAGATGGACCCGATTTCGCTGGCCAGCATGCAGTAAGGAGAGCAATCATGGCAAAAGAGCTCAAGAAAGTTAATGTGGTTACTGTGGGCGTGGGCTTCATGGGCGGTGTTACCCTGGCGGAATGCGCCAAGGCTGGCCTGAGCGTTGTCGGCCTGGAGCGTGGCGCTCCCCGGGGTCTGGAAGACTTTTTGGAAATTCATGATGAGTGGCGCTATGCCATCAATTATGGCCTTATGCAGGACCTTTCCAAAGAAACCATCACCTTCAGAAATTCCGAAAGTATGCCGGCCTTGCCCATGCGGCGTCTCGGTTCCTTCTGCCTGGGCGATGGACTTGGCGGTGCCGGTGTGCACTGGAACGCAATGAACTACCGCTTCAAGCCCTACGATTTTCAGATCAAAACCCTGACTGAAGAACGCTACGGAAAAAACAAGATTGGTCCCGATTATCAGCTTCAGGACTACCCTCTGACGTATGATGAAATGGAGCCTTACTTTACACAGTTCGAATACGCCATCGGCGTTTCCGGTACCCCCGGCCCCTTTGACGGCAAGCGTTCCAAGCCTTGGCCCATGCCTCCGCTGGCAAAAACGCCTGCCATGAAGCTTTTTGAAGAATCGACCAAGAATCTTGGCTATCATCCGTACCCCATTCCGGCTGCTATCGCTTCCGAGCCTTACACCACATCGGACGGGATGCAGTTAAACCCATGCCAATACTGCGGATATTGCGAACGTTTTGCCTGCGAATACGACGCAAAAGCACAGCCGACCAATACGTTCATTCCCGCAGCGATGAAAACCGGAAACTGCGAAATCCGCTGCCACTGCAATGTGGTTGAAATCCTCCACAAGAACGGTAAGGCCAGCGGCGTGCGGTATGTAAACACGCTGACACAGGAAGAATTCATCCAGCCTGCCGATGTTGTGGTGCTTTCCAGCTATGTGCTCAACAATGCCAAGCTGCTGATGACCTCAAAAATCGGCACCATGTATGACCCCAAAACCGGCAAGGGAACCTTGGGCAAGGGATACTGCTATCAAATCACTCCCGGTGCTTCCGTATTCCTCAAAGAGCCCCTTAATCTGTACGCCGGAGCCGGAGCCCTTGGCATGGTCATTGACGACTTTAATGCTGATGCATTTGACCACTCCAATCTGGACTTCATCCATGGTGGCAGCATCGCGCTTGCGCAGACCGGCAAACGCCCCATCGGCACCAACCCCACGCCTTCCGGAACGCCGCGTTGGGGAGCGGACTTCAAAAAGCAGTCCACGCACTACTTCAACCGTACGCTCGGCGTGGGATCACAGGGTGCGTCCATGCCGCATAAACATAACTTCCTTGATCTGGACCCGACGTACAAAGATGCCTACGGGCTGCCGCTCCTGCGCATGACCTACAACTTTACCGATCATGACAAAGCGCTCTTTAGCTTCATCAGCAAGAAGATTGAGGAAATCGTTAAAGGCATGAATCCGGAGTCCATTGCGGTTAAGGGGATGATCAAAGATTACAACATCGTCCCGTATCAAACTACGCATAACACCGGCGGCACCATCACCGGCAAGAGCCCGGAAGACAGTGTGGTAAACTCCTACATGCAACACTGGGATGCGGAAAACCTCTTCGTTGTGGGAGCAGGCAACTTCACCCATAACGGCGGCTGCAATCCCACAGGAACCGTAGGTGCGCTGGCTTTCAGATGCGCCGAAGGTATTATTAAATACGCACGCAAAGGTGGCATGCTGGCGTAACCGGCAGCTCCCCGGATGACAATCAAACGCCCCGCGCCATATCGGCACGGGGCGTTTCGCATGGACGGTATGGTCGCGTTCATACAGCGGATATTGGGCATCAGCCACCCAACGTGACCGAGCGAAACCTGAAGCGCATGGGGCTGGACGATGTGCGTGAGAAATTGTCTGTGGTGATGAACGGTCGGAACGGAAAGAATCGGAATGGAAATGCAACAAGTCAGACAGAAATCCGTGGCTAAGCCAGCGTTTTCGGAGTTGTCTTGTGGCAAAACATGTGGTCGAACAAGAAAAGGGTTACATCGTGTGATGTAACCCTTTGATCTCTTTGGCGTCCCCAAGGGGATTTGAACCCCTGTCGCCTGCGTGAAAGGCAGGTGTCCTGGGCCAGGCTAGACGATGGGGACGCTTGATGCATCAGCCGTTTCAGGCGACGCGAAGAGGGTGTATAAGCAAGCTCACCCCACCCTGTCAACCGACTTTTTCAAAAATCATGAAAATCCCATCTTGACCATCGGCCGCCTGTGATTACCTTTTGGCTGTAAAGGAACGAGATATCCCTTCTTGGTGATATACCGGATTAACTTCTACGGAGGGTGAGAAGGATTAATACCGAAGATCAGTTCCGCCACGAGAGAATCTGCCGCTGAAACAATGCCCCCGTGAGCCGGTACATGACGTACGACAGGCCGGGGAGAGCCCACCCGCTCAAAGATATTTCAGGCAGATTCTCTCTATTTGTTCTCCCAGCAACTCTCCCGATGAACTGACCGCAGTTCACTCAAAATAATGCCCTGATCATATTTCCTGCACCCTGCCCGCAAGCGCCTGACAAGGCGTTTTTCTGTTTCCGCATGCCTTGCCCGCCCCGATCCGTACTGCCGGTTCCGGCAGATACGAGCCAGACCTTCCCTCCCCTGTCCGCCACGTCTTCCCTCCTTACATAACGGAACACAACCTCCGGGGCAGCATTCCGGTTGCCATCTATTGGCACTTGCACTTCCGGCAAAATTGTCTATGCTGCTCTATTCATATTCATTCTCATTTGGAGACATCATGGTCAGACTGGAACCGCTAACCCATCTGTTCGACATGCTGCATCATTTTTGGGAACATCCCAAAACGGAACGCCGTGTCGCCCAGCTGCTTATCTTCATATTTCTTGGCAGCTTGCTCTGCATTGAATTGAAACGGCAAGGCATGCTGCCCCCATCCATTGCGGCCATTACGCCGAACAACCATTTCCACGCCGTCAATCTGGCCTTTTCCATGTTGCTGGTGCTGGAAGTGATGAGCCTTGTTTTTGTGCTCTCGCAATCGGTGACCAAGTCGCTGGGAAAACAGTTCGAAATTCTCACCCTCATATTGTTGCGAAACTCCTTCAAGGAACTCAGCAACATGCATGAACCCATAGATGTAATGGCCGACTGGGAAGCCATGCTGCACATACTCACATCCAGCGTAGGAGCATTGGTGGTGTTCATCGGCCTAGGCCTGTACTACCGCATGCACCGTGTGCAGGGGTATCTGCGCGACCCCATGGAAAAGCTCCACTACATCATGACCAAAAAGATACTCGCGTTGGGTCTGTTTGTGGTCTTTCTTGCCACGGGTTCCTACAACCTGTGGGATTTTCTGGTCAACGGCGTACGGCATGAGTTCTTCCACACCTTCTACACGGTACTGATTTTTGCGGACATTTTGCTCGTGCTCATTGCGCAGCGCTACATGCCCAGCTTCCACGCCGTGTTCAGGAACTCCGGCTACCTCATCGCCACGCTGTTCATACGCATTGCCCTGTCCGCACCGCCCTATTACGATGCCGCCGTGGGTATTGGCGCGGCAGCGTTTGCACTGGGAGTCACCTACGCGACCAACGTATTCCACTATGGTTCCCTTGCCCCGACACAGCAGAAGCCGCGGGAGTGACATGACACACAAAACTCCGGTCGCAGGCCCGACCATCAGCCAGATCATTGCCTGATCATTGCCCCGATCATTGCTCTGACCGGTGCCTGATCAGTACCTGATAAGTGCCTGCAGAAATTGCCAAGAATCTTGGCAACGGGACGGCCGGATACGGAACAATGAAAAAGCGTCGCAGCACTGGTCTGCGACGCTTTTTTATTTCGTTCAATCCGGCTCGTTCAAAAAGTACGGAGCCGGCGCTACTTTCGTCCGGATAAGGCCGATGGAACCGGAGTTATTCTCCGCCTTCCAGACGCTTGATGATTTCCTTGGCAGGAATGAGTCCCGTGGCGGCAGCAGAAACGATGTTTCCTGCCACGCCGGGGCCGTCACCGGCCACAAAAAGCCCTTCCACAGCGGTTTCCAGTTCGTTGCTGGTTTCCACCTGCGTTGCGAAGAACTTGATTTCCGGCGCATACAGCAGCGTGTTGTCGTCGGAAATGCCGGGAATGACCATATTGAGCTGCTCAAGGCCTTCCACAATGTTGGTCACAATGCGTTCGGGCAGGGCCATGGCAATATCGCCGGGCACCACGTTGGTCATGGTCGGCTCGATGTTACCGTTGGTGATACGTGTCCACGTTGAACGACGTCCCCTGCGCAGGTCGCCCAGACGCTGCAGAATGGGCTTGCCCTCGCCGATGATGGTGGCAAGCCTGCCGATGGCCGTTCCGTAGCCGGTATTATCGGATACCGGATCGGTCAGCACCACCTTGGACAGAAAGGCGAAGTTGGTGTTCTCCGACTTCTTGTCGCGGAAAGCATGGCCGTTCACACAGACGAAATCCTGATAATTTTCCAGTGCGATAAAACCACCGGGGTTGGTACAGAAAGTACGGGTCTGGTCGTCATAGCGTTTGGTGCGCACGAAGAAGGTGGGGTCGTAAACCACGTCGGTGATATCGCGCATGACATCGTTATGCGTTTCCACACGCACGCCAACCTCGATACCGCGCTGGGAGACATTCAACCCGAACTCGCGGCACACTTCGCCCACCCAGTCGGCACCCACGCGGCCAGGGGCCACAATCACAGCCTTGGCCTGATATTCGCCACGGGTGGTGACAACACCGGTCACCTTGCCGTCCTTGGCGAGCACCTTCGTCACCTCTTCCTCGCAGCGGATTTCAACACCGCGGGATTCCAGATACCGGGACATGCCGTCTATATGGTCCGGCAGACAGTCGCTGCCGAGATGCTTCTGCTTGATGATGAGCAGTTCAATGCCGTTCTTGCGGGCTTCCTTGCGGATGGACTTGGCGCGGTCCATGTCGGACGGAAACACGGGGCCGTCCATGTTGAACCGGTTGAAGATGACTTCCGTCTCGTCGATGAGCCGCTGAGCCTCGCTCTTGGACATGAACTGAGTTAGATCGGTCTTGCCCAGCTTGTGAATGTAGTTGAGCTTGCCGTCGGAAAAGAGCCCGCCGCCGCCGATACCGGAAAGGATATGGCAGGGTTTGCATTTGATACACTTCTGGGTTTTGCCGATGGGGCAATTGCGTTTTTTCACGCTCTTGCCGCGATCAATCATGCACACCGAAAGTCCGGAATGTTCTGCCAGATAGTAGGAGGCAAAAAGTCCTGCAGGCCCGCCACCCACAACTACTACATCGAACTGCATCTTCTTGGTCATTACCATTACTCCGCACTATATATATTGCCCTGCGCACCATCATCCCGAGCGTGGCACGCACGAAGGCTTATCCTAGCTTGCACACGGTTTTTTATTTCTGTCAACTCGATTCTTTCTGCATATATGGAGCGGGTTTTCCATAAAAAAACCCCGGTATAACCGGGGTTTTGCTTTTCTGATCTCAACGGGTTGGCTACTTCTTGCCACCGCCGTTTCCACCACCGTTTCCGCCACCATTTCCACCACCGTTCCCGTTACTGCCGCCCTTGCCGCCGGAATTCGAACTGCTCTTTCCGCCACCGGCATTGGAGCTGCCCTTGCCTCCGCCGGCACCGGAGTTACCGGCACTGGCGCTGCGGGAATCAGCCTTGCTCTGGCCCAGACCGACGGACTTTCCGTTAGCGGATGCGCCCTTGGCACCGGCAGGCTCGGATGTACCGCTCTTGGTGTTACGCCTGGTTTCGGAAACCGTGGCTCCGTATGTTCCCGCTGCCTTGGTCTTTGTCCGGACAGTGGCCCGGACCTGTGCCTTGGTCTGCGCCTTGGTAGCGCCCATGGTCTTGGCAGAAACCTGTGCCTTGGTCTGCGCACGCTTCATTGCGCCCATGCCAAGTACACCGGGGTGCAGGCCAAGCTCATGTGCTATCTGGCCCCAGCCCATACCTGCAGCGCGCATTCCGGCTATGTCAGACTCGGTCACGGATGTGCTTTCCGCCATGGCGGCGTCCGCCTTTTCCCGTGCGGCATCAAGGGCTGCCTGAGCCTCGGCTATGGCAGCTTCATCCTGCGTTTCCTGTGCGGCTGCAAGCGCTGCTTCGGCATCCGCCACTTCGGCAAGAGCGCCTTCCAGCGCCGCATCCGTCTGGGCTGCTGCGGCCGCTGCTATGTTGGCGGCCCGTGCTGCCTGCGTGGGGTTATTGAAGGCAGGGGCATCGGCTTCCGTATCCGTCTGGTCGTCCGTGGTATCGGTTGCCGTGGTGTCCGTGGTGTCCGTGGTATTTGGCGTTTCGGTTGCCGTGGTATCTGCAGGCGCTGCGGGATCATCGGCGGCATGAGAGACGCCGGCAAAAATCAGCATTGTGAGAAGCAGCACGGCAAAAGATGATCTAATAATTTGTCTGGCCATGGTAGTCCTCCAACTTACTGCTTCTCCACCTGGGTGATGAACGAAACAGACTCGTTAAGGTTCCTGGTTTTACCGCCTGCCTTCACCCGTTCGGGTTCGCCGAACCAGCTGAGGAGCAGCTGCCGGGGGGAAACACCCCCGGCATATCCAAGAATGTATTCCCGTATCCGCAACGCCCTTTTTCTGGCCAACTCGGGAGCGGCATCCACATACGTCACAACATGCACCCTCAGCTGTCTGGAGTTGCCAAGCATGGCAGCCAGCAATTGCAGAGAGGGTTTGGTGTCATCCTTCAAAACATCGGTGCCGGGTTCAAACTGCACTGCTTCAAAACTTACCCGTCGCTTGCCGATATAAAAATTTCTCCACGAGAACTCACCCAGGGCATTCAGACCATCCACCGCACGCAGGGCCAAGGCCCCGTCGGGATAGGACTTGAGATAAGTCAGCCATGCGCTCCGCTCTTCCGCCAGCTTGCCGAGTCCGTGCAAAGCGCGGGGGCGGTTGTAAAGCGCATCAGGGTCATAGCGGTCGCTCGCGAGCACCTGATCATACGCCTGCAGGGCTCCCTTCCAATCTTCCCTGTCCAGCAGGTTGTGCCCCATGTACAGGCGGGCGTAGGAATTCCGGGGATTCAGCTCCAGCGCTTTTTCATACGACCGGAGCTCTTCATCATATTCCATGAGCGCCCAGTGGTTGATGCCTTTCCAAAACAGGTAGGTATCATTGCCCGGCTCCAGAGCCACCGCCCGGGTAATATACGGCATGGCCTGCTCGGGCTTGTCATCGGCCATATACAGGCGGGCCATGTAATAAAGTGCTTCGGCATTCTGAGGGTCTTCTGCCAGAATGGACGAAAAATCGTGAATTCCTTCACTGTATTTTTTCGTATTCAGGTAGTATGGCCCTTTTACAACTGTGCATCCTGCCGCAACAGACATCACAACAATCAGCACAACAACTTTCCATGAAGACATTTTACTCATCAGAACCTCTCAGATACAATCTGTCCTACAGGTTCTTACAATACTATACGTAAGAACACTGCTCATGGTCACATATCTTTTTCAAAACATCTATTGCGAAACGTGCCCTGACCCGCCGGTACCCTGGCGGATATCACGCGAGGTAATGCCCAGCGCGTTATACAGCTCAGGCAGTGTGCCGCCTTCGCGCAGCAGCTGCTGTGCCTGTGACATGACGGATTCCGCATCCACGCCCTGCCTGCGGGCCAGCATGAACAAACGCGGGAAGCCGCCCCAACGGGGCATAACCCCTTCGGTTACCAGCCCTGCATCAAGGAATGCGTTCACATCACCATCGGCCACGCCAGCCTTGCGCAGCTGCCCTGCCAGCTTCACGGCAGCGGCCACATCCGCCCCCGGAGCCGCAGGATACTCCCGCAACAGCCTGACAACGATATCAAACGGCAGCCCCTGCGAAACGGCAGTGGCGATGGTTGCCACATCCTCATCCGAAACGGCTCTTCCCCCTGCATGCAGGGCCAGGGACGTTCTTTGCAGGCTTTCCTGCAATGTCACGAGCACGGGAACAATCCGTATGGCAGGCACCCTCTTGCCCAGCCCCTCTTCCACCTTGGCTTCCAGAGGATACAGGGGAACACCGCTTGCACAGGCACGATCAAGCGCGGCAAGCAGAGACAAGACATCCTCTCCCGTCATTCTGCCTTCAACGGATTCCGCCAGAATGCGGTCAACCAGCGGCGAAGACACACCGCACTGACGCACAGCCGCAGCGGCATCCGCCAGTTCCGCAGTCTGTCCGGACTGCGGGGCGGCATGAAGATCAGGAGTGGTCCAGAACAGGCCGAGGGCCAGCAGCCCCCAGAGCCAGCACATGACAAGACGACGTTCATATTTCACGCGTTTCGTCCCCCACATACAGCACGGAATTGCGGCTGCCGAAGTTGTCTTCCCGCACCAGACTTATTCCCGGATCAGGAATGGTCATGCGGCCGTCGACCAGAAAGACGTATTCATACTCCCCTCTGGGAAGCATGAGGTCCAGCACCCATACCTTGGCGGCAGTGTCGTAGCGCATGGAATAGCCGCCATCCTGCCACTGGTTGAACGAACCGATCACCGCAACAGAGTGGTTGCGGCGCAGTTCATCTGCAAGCACAAAACGCACAGGCGCTGTGCCGTGTGCAGCATCAGGCACCGCAACAGCCCTTTCTGCGAGCAATACGGATGTCCGCTCCGCAACAGGAGCCTCTGCCCCATACCACACAAGCTGAAGCGACATAAGCGCAACAGCCAGCACAGCCACAGTTGCAATCCCTCTTGCGGGCGTAAAACTCACGGTAACAGGCTCACGCATAAGACGCAGCAGCCGCTGCCAGAGCGAGAGGCGCCTGGGCTTGAGGCCGTTAAGTATGCCGGGCAGCAGCTCAGCCGGAGCCTTGGCATCCTCATAGCCGCGAATGGCCTCGTACAATCCAGCGGGATATTCCCGTTCTCTTTTATCCGGTGTATGCATTATTCACCTCCGATCATGTCGCGCAGGAGCTCAAGCCCCCGCTTGACGCGCATCTTTGCCGCGCTCAGACCGATATTCAGCGCGCGGGCAACTTCGGTAAATTCATATTCTTCCCTGTAGCGGAGAATCAGCGCCTCCCTGTACAGAATGGGCAGCTGTTCCAGCGCGGCAACCGCCCTGTCCATGTCGAGCCGTGCTTCCGCAGGCGGTTCATCGGCAATGGTGGTCACGGAATCGATATCCACATGCAGGATATCCTGACGGCCTTCCTTCCGGTAATGGTCACGGACGATATTGAGGGCGATGGCATGCAGCCACGGATAGAAGGGACGGCCCGGCGAGAACTGTTCAAGTTTCTCGTACGCCTGAATGAACGCATCCTGCGTCAAGTCTGCAGCCAGCGAAGCGGAACGGACGGCACGAAAGACCATGGCATACGCCCGTTGCTGGTACCGGAGCACCAACAACGAAAAAGCGTCCACGTTACCGTCCAGAACATCCCGGACGATCTCAGCATCTCTGGATGCGCCTTGAATGGCGTTTGATGTATCTCGCATGTGTTTAATCCGAAACAGGGGTATACCTCCTATACGTCATCCGGACGCCTTACGTCACATTATTCCGGCAGAAAAACGAAAGCCCGCAAATGCGGGCTTTCTGTCATAGGCAAATGGTCTAGCGGCCTCTGCCGTAATCCACATCCATATCCCTGGGCGCGGTCACGGTCACGGTATGCCGGATGACCGACTCGCCCTTGGGCGCCAGCTCGGTCTTCCAGATCAGCATGTGGTCGTCGCCCTTTTCGGGACGCGGGACTGATTCGGTTTCGATGCGGATATCGGAATGGCCGGACTGCGGTTCGGGATCTTCCGCCACAAGGGTCACCGCGTGGCTGCGGTTGTTGCGCAGAACAATCTCCCACGCCCAGATCATGGTCTGCTTGCGACCGATGATGCCCTTGTCGCCCGACTGCTTTTCAAGCAGCTTCATGGTTGCCGTCACCAGCGGGTCGGCTCCGAAGAACAGATCCACATCCGTTCCGGAAAGGTTGTATGAGCGCTTGCCGATAAGTGCCCCGTCCACGAGGAACATGGCCGTGCCGCGCGGCAGTTCACGCGGTTCCGGCAGTATGCTTTTCGCGGTAAGATACGCCTTGCTGTCGGCAGAAGGACGTGCGGTGTAGAGGAAGTCTGCCCGCCAGTATTCCGCCTGCACCGGCAGCGTGACAAGGCGACCGGCGGGAATGGTCTTGCGGCCCAGCTCCCACACGGCATAGTTGCCGCGCTCAACCTTTCTGGGTGCGGGGGCAGCAGCCTTCATCATGACAGGCGCCTCTTCCGCCATGCGCTCAACGGAAACAGCGTCTGCGCTTGCGGCATACGCCATAATCTGGCGCTCTTCCACCCGCCATTCAGGCAGAGACGGCGGCACAAGCGAAACAAAGCGTTCAACCGTGGCAAGGGATACCTCGGCGTTTTTCCAGTCCAGGCCGGAAGACTGCTCTATCTCTGCGGTGAATGTGAAGGCCACCTTGCCCTGATCGGGCAGCGCCTCGAAGCGGTACAGCGGCTGCCAGTTACACCCGCCAAGAACATAGCTGTAGCGAACATCCACGGTGGCGGGCGCATTAACCAGCGCGGCCTGCACCTGCCAGACCTGCCTGTCGGCACCGACAGCCTTATCCAGCGCTTCCTGCAGGGCCGCCACTTCCGCTTCCAGCGCGACCTGCTTTTCCTGCACTTCAAAACGGGTTCGGTACAGGGTGGCAAGGTGCTTGCTCATGGCAGCATCAAGACGTTCCATCTCGGCAGCTGCTGCGCCGTCCGCGGGGGTATCACTCCACAGGGAAATGCGGGATTCAATGGTCTGCAGTTCGCCGGTCATCACCGCAAGGTCACGTCGTTTGGAAACAAGCTCCTTACGCATGGCCTGAACGGTTCCCTGATCAAGGGCGGGCACCCTCTCCCACCGCACATCAACGGGAGAACCGGAGCGCGTGGATAAACGCAGGGTATCGGGATCAGCGTTGGCGGGCAGGGTTACAAGAATACCCCGCTGCCCGTCGGGAAGTACGGTCTGGGGAAGCGACTCGCTGCATTCAAGCAGCGCACGCCCGGGGAACAGCGTCACGGAATCGGGAGAAACAGGCTTTTCCGCTGTCCATGCAGGCGTTGCAAACAGAACCAGCAACACCCACAGGGTGGAGAATGCCTTGAAGGATGTATGATAGCGTAGTGTCATGATTACTCCTTTATTCGCTGAATAATGGGTACCCTAACACATTTTTCCGCCAAGTTGCCACAACGGAGATCACGACAAAAAGCAGTGGCGACGCCCCTTCTTCAACCGGAGTGCGCCGCAGCCGGACACAGTGTTTCCGGCCAGCCATGCAGATAGACGGCGGGAAACGCAAGGGCAGGACGTTTGTCTATCCGGCGCAGACTGCTACCTGTGTTCCGCCTGAAGCGGGTCGGCTACCAGATGCGTATCGTCGTGCGCATAGGCAGGAGAACAGCAGCACAGAATACGCAAAGGGCCGCTGCCCGTGCAGGCAATGCGGTGCGCTATGCCCGGTCTGATAAGTACCGTATCCCCCGCCTGCACGCTGAAAACCTCATCGCCCAGTGTCATCCGGCCGGTACCTGCCGTGACGTGATACAGCTCTTCGGTGTGCCGGTGGATATGCAGAAAGGTTTCCGTGCCTTGCGGCACTTCAGCCTCTGCAAGCGACTGGTTGCTGTTGCCGTGCACGGCAGGATGCATCAGCTCGCGGATGACGGAGCCGTCCTTTGTCACATAGGCAGGAATAGTGGCATAGGCTGTTTTCATGGCACCTCTCAAACAAACGCCCCCGTGTGTTGCACGGGGGCGCTGTGATATTCAATATGGCTGCGGTTAGAACATCTGCTTGAGCAGTTCTTCGCCGCTGGTTGCATCATCCTGCTGTCCGCGCCGGAGCGGAGTGCCGGAAATGACTGAAGGCTGGGTCCCTTCCTTGAAAGGCAGGAAGTAGGTTTCATCCGAAGCGCTGCCTGCAAGCTGACCGGTCTTGCCGTCAATCTGCACCTGCACAATGCCGGGAGGCATGGGGAAGTCCATGACAGGATAACTGTCTTCCACGGCGAGACGGTAGTCCCTGATGATGGGCGATGCGGCTCTGGAGCCGGTTTCCCACTTGCCCATGGGGGTGAGCTGGTCAAAGCCCACATAGGCAGCGGAAACCAGGTAGGGCGTCACGCCCATGAACCATGCATCCTGTTCATCGTTGGTGGTGCCGGTCTTGCCGCCGATGGGACGGTTCAACACCTTGAGGCGGGCACCGGTGCCGTCGCGCACAACTTCCTTGAGCAGACTGGCCATGATGTAAGCCGTCTGCGGGCTCATGGCTTCATGGCTCTCGGACTTGAACTCGGCAATGGTTTCACCCCACGCATCCTGAATGGAACGGATGACGCGGTGATTGATCCACGAGCCGCCACGGGCAAAGGCAGTGTATGCCTCCGTCAGGTTCAGGGGGGTCACTTCCACCGCACCAAGGCTCACGGAAAGGTTGTTGGCAAAGGGCCCTTCAAGCCCCATGGCCTTGGCCCGTTCCACAATGGCGGGAATGCCCACCTTCTGGGCCACGCGGATGGTACAGAGGTTGCGCGATTTCACCAGCGCCGTGCGCAGCAGCATGGGGCCGGAGAAGGTGCCTTCAAAGTTCTCGGGACGCCACACCTTGGAGGTGGCTTCGTCCGTGTAAACTATGGGAGCATCAAGCACGATGGATGCCGGAGTGAAGCCGTGATCCATGGCCGTGGAATATACTATGGGCTTGAAGGCCGAACCGGGCTGACGCTTGGCCTGCGTGGCGCGGTTGAACTGGCTGTCGGCGAAGGAGTAGCCCCCTACCAGCGCCAGTACGTCACCGTTCACGGGGTCCATGGCAACCACGGCCCCCTGCACGGCGGGATATTGCTCAAGGGCCAGTGGAACAACCTCGTCCGCAGAAAGTTCTGCGGGATTCCAGTCATCCTTGCGCTCCTTGGGCAGGCTTACGGAAGCCCATACCACGTCACCGGGTTCGACAACCTGACGGGCATCTTTGATGGAAGGCACCTGATCAGTCGCCAATTTGGGATCAGGCTTGCGACACCAGTGCATGGTGGTAACAGGAATATAGCCCCTGTACGCGCCAAGGCGCACATTGGCACCGTTGGCATCCACGGAGGTGACAAGCACCTTCATCCATGCGCCGTCTTCGAGGGCGCCGGGAGAAACGGCCTCCTGCTGCAAAAAGTCGTCATACTCTCCCTTGGCAAGCTTGCGCAAGGGGCCTGCCCAGCCGCGACGCTTGGAAGAATCTTCAAGCCCCTTGCGCAGGGCGGCTTCCGCCGCGACCTGGTGGTGCATGTCTACTGCGGTATAGATATGCAGGCCGGATTCATACACGGCATCTTCGCCGTAGCGCGAAAGGCTCACGCCAAGACGCTGCATATTTTCTTCGCTGAGAAAATCAATAAGCCGGCGGCGCACTTCTTCAAGATACCATGCGCCCTGCTGCCAGCTGGGATCTTCCATGCTCTTGTAGACAAGCTCCTGCGCCATGGCTTCTTCATACTCAGGCTGCGTGATCCACTGCAGCTCAAGCATGCGGCCGAGCACGTAGTGCTGACGGGCCACAGCCAGTTCGGGGTTGCGCAGGGGGTTGTATTTGGAAGGCGACTGGGTAAGTCCGGCGAGCAGCGCACATTCGGCAAGGGTAAGCTCGTTGGCGTGCTTGCCGAAATAAGTGCGGGCCGCAGCTTCCACACCATAGGATCCACCGCCCAGATATATCTGGTTCAGGTAGATGGTGAGGATTTCATCCTTGCTGAGGTAGCGCTCAAGACGGTAGGCCAGAATGGCTTCCTTGACCTTGCGCTCATACTTCTTTTCGGATGTCAACAGCAGCTGCTTGATGATCTGCTGCGTAATGGTGGAGCCACCCTGCTTGATGGAGCCTGCCTGCATGTTTTTCACAAAGGCACGCATTATCGCGCGGGGATCTATGCCGTCATGCTGATAAAAACTGTCGTCCTCGGCCGCAAGAAAGCTCATGGGCAACTTGGGAGACATGTGATCCAGCGAAACGAGGAAGCGCTTTTCGCGGTAGAAATAGCCGAGCACGGAACCGTCACGACAGTATACGGTGGTAACCAACGGGGGACGGTAGTCAGCGATCTTGGTGAATCCGGGCAGATCCTTGGAAGCCCACCAGTACAGGCCGGACAGCCCCAGCGCACCAAGGGCGGCGCACAGCGCCAGCATAATGGCGCCATACATCAGGTACTTTTTCATATCATATTCTCTGATTCGAGCTCAGTTCAAGTTGAAGCGGCAGCAGAATGCAAAACACCGCATCGTTATTCGTCCGCCCACCTAGTAGACCCTTGGGCCGAACAAGGCAACAGGCGGAAGGGGTAACAGCCGGGAATTTCCTGCGGAAGCAATCTTCCGCTTCGGCCGCATCTTCCAAAATTCATCAAACATACCGAACAGTAAACAGCAAAGCGCAGCGCATTTTTGCTATTCTTCAGTCTCCGGGGCAAGCCCCCACGCTATCTTAAGCCTGCCGAAGATATACCGCACTTCCTTGGCGGTCACTCCTATGAGGGCAAGAGATTCTTCCAGCGTCCTGGTTTCGCGGCAGACAAGACAGTCCGAAGCCGTGAACATGGTCATCATCCGCCCCCGCACCCAGAACGGGAACAGCAGGCAGAACCACGGACGCACCTCACGCGGCAGCCTGCATCCGTCGGATGTGAGAAAAGCACAATATCCCTCGTCGTCGGAGGCAAGGCGCATATGCGAACCATGCGGCGGGAACATGTCCTCGATCTCAAGGTCGTGCATAGGGAAAAGGCGGCGCATGGTGTCCACAAAGGGGCGGGAGTTACCTTCTTCGGCAAAGCCGCCCTCATCGCTGCGATAGTCCACTATGCGTTCCCATTCCGAACGGGAAAGGGGAAAACAGAACTCCTCGTTGCCCGGTGTCACATGACAGCAGGTAGGCCCCATGCCTGCACAGCGGGCACAGACATGCGGGTCTTCAGGCGACGTCAGATAACAGGGGCCGTCATTCTGCATTGCTAAAATGCTCCAAAGCTTTCTCTGGGCCATACGCCCTTGAAATTCCTGAGGGTTACGATGAAGAAGGACCGACCCTTCCGGCCATCGTGATTAGTCTGATACTCGATAAAGGAATAATCTTCAAACATGTCCGCAAACTGAGGTACGATCTCCTGCCGACGCTTGCAGATATACAGGGCATCCCAGCCCTTCTTGTCCTGCGGGCCGGGCCAGATGTCATACTGGCTCATGCGCCTGCCGAAGTCGGCACAATAGGTGATCGGCTTTCCCGGTGCATAAAAGGCAAGGGAGGCGGTCAGGTCGTAGGAACTGGCGAAATAGAACACCTTGTCGGGGTCCGGCAGCCCCTTGCGCAGTACGTCGAGCTTATTGCCAAGGTCATGCCAACCCATCAACCTCACGGCAGGATTGATCTTTTCCGGCAGGGGCAGATACGGCAGACTGTGCACCGCTACAAAAATGACGCACCCCAGAATGATGCATATCCGCCGGAAAGAGATTCTGCCCTTGCGGGCGCTCACCGCGGCACGCCGCAGCATGAGGGACCCGCGCTCGGCCGCCGTTGCCGCAAGGATGATGCCCGCCACATAGCTCATGGCAGACCAGTTGGGGTAAATGCGGGTATGGAAGCTCCAGATGATGAAAAAGCCCCACAGCATCCAGAAGGCGGCAGCAAGCAGCATGGCCTGCCGCACGTGGGTTCTGTCTTCGCGCACCCCTTCCTGCGATGCCCCCTTCCAGCCCAGCATGAGGGCCCGCCATGCCCCCGCAAGCATGAAGGCAAACCACCACGGGGTGATGAGACCTATCTGCGCGCCGAAGTATTCGGGGAACCTGTCAAAGCGGATAAGCGGCTTGGGCTTGGACGGCGTGAGCCCCGCCAGCGTGGTTACGTGCTTGAAGCCCACCCAGTCGTTCTGCATGTTCCATAACAAAATAGGAGCAAACCCGATGGCTGTTCCTGCCGCCATGGCAAGCAGCGCGCGCACGGCAAACCGGCGCGAGAGCATTCTGTGCCGGTAGAGACCGAGCATGTAGAGAACGGCAACGCCGATCATGGCAAGCATCATGTACTTTGCCAGAATACCCAGTGCCATGCTGCCGGCCAGCAGCAGATAGGGCCACAGGGAATCTTCGCGTTCTCCCGCCGCATACAGGGCGAAAAGGGCCGTGGCCCAGCAGACCAGCAGCGGGCTGTCCGTGGTCATGAGTATGCCGGAAACCAGGAACAACGGCGTGGTGTTGGCTATCACGAGGGTCCACAACGCCACCGAAGGCTTGCGGAACACGCGTGCAACGCCGAAATAGAGAATGATCTGGGCAAGGAACGAATGCAGCACCGCACCGAAACGCACCCCCAGCTCCGTATCACCGAAGACGGCAGTCCACAGATGAATCACCCACGCAATGAGGGGACCTTTGGAATAGTATGAAAGCTGCAGCCTGCGCGCCCAGTCCCAATACTGGGCTTCATCCTGCACAAGATCAAGCTGGGAACTGGCAACAAACCACAGGCGCACTGCCGTTGTTATCGCGATAATGGCGGCAGCGGCCAGAACCGGCCGCCGCTGCCAGAAGGGAGCATTTTGCAAGAAGAAACCTCTCTGGTCTTGGGTATCTGAGCCCTGTTTTTTCCGGCCCGTGCCAAGGTTTGCGCCACAGATCTAAGCAGCGGGCCGAACCAGCGGGCCAAACCAGGCACGTAACAACTATGATGCAGCAGGCATGAAGCTTTGCCGAAACATATCGGGCGAGCCACCTTACCCCCTCATCCCGCACGTGTCCAGAATGCCGACTTCTCCCGACTTGTCTTGATTTACCCTAACTTGCCCCGCTTTATCCCAAGTTATCCTAGAGTGAACGTGGCGGGCATGCTAATTTGGAAACCATGGGTTTTTCTAATCCACTCGCAACAGGTGGCAAAGATATGCACAAGATACTCATCATCGAAGATAGCAGATCCACCGCCAAACTCATCCAGCATGCCATTATGGAACGTCTGGGCATTGCCTGCGACATTGCCATGAACATGACCGAGGCTGAAGGCTACATTCAGCCCGACCCCGCCGCCTATACCATTGTGCTGTGCGACCTGAACCTCCCCGACGCACCGGCGGGTGAAGCCGTGGACATGGTCATGAGCTACCGGCTGCCCTGCGTGGTGGTCAGCGCCGGATTGACGAAAGCCTCCCGCCTTCAGATGCTGCACAAACCCATAAGCGACTATGTGCTCAAACGCGGCACCCGCGACATTCAGTATCTCATCGGGGTGGTCGAAAGACTGCTCAGGAACGAGAAAACCAAGGTGCTCGTGGTGGACGATTCAAACACCTACCGCAAGGGATTGGTAGACATGCTCACCCGGCAACGCCTGCAGGTGCTGGAGGCATGCAACGGCGTTCAGGCCCTTGAAGTGCTGGAAGAAAACCCCGATATCCAGCTCATCCTTTCCGACTACAACATGCCCCTCATGGACGGATTTCAGCTTACGGAAGCCGTGCGCGCACGCTATGCGCAGGACAGGGTTGCCATCATCGTCACCACCGGACTGGAAGAAGACCTCGCGGCCCAGTTTCTGCGCTATGGTGCCAACGACTTCATCCCCAAGGCGGCATCCTTTGAGGAACTGCTCTGCCGCATCCACATGAACCTGAACATGCTCGACCTTATCAGGATCAACCGCGACCTTTCTGAAAAAGATCCGCTCACGGGACTCTACAACCGGCGCATGTTGTTCAAAGAAGGCGGCAGACTCATTGAAAAAGCCGGGGAATCCGGCCGCGTAACAGCCGCCATGCTCGATATAGATCACTTCAAGAAGGTCAACGACACTTACGGACACGCAGGGGGTGACCTTGCCCTTCGCTGCATGGGCGATCTCATCACCCGCCAGTTTCCACCGCCATGCATAACCGCCAGATACGGCGGCGAGGAATTCTGCATCCTCTTTCCCGACACAGTGCCTCATTCCATCGCACTGGAACAACTTGAAGTCTTCCGTTCCTCAGTGGAGGCGCTGCAGATTCCATATGAAGAAACAGCATTTTCCTTCACCGTGTCCATAGGGGTTGCGCGCGCAACACCCTACGGGCTTGACGACACGCTCAATGCTGCGGACCAGCGGCTATACGAGGCCAAGCGTTCAGGGAGAAACCGCATACAATTTTGTCCGCCTCAATGAGCGGGATGATTAATCCGCTCACCCTGTTGCAGCGACAATCGATATCTGCAAGAGTATTGCAAACCTGAATACACGCACCGCAACCGGCCTCCATTGCGGACAGAGGTACACACTCCCGACGGTGCAACCATCGCAAAGCAGCCGCAACAGTAGCTTCAAAGGGAAAGAGATGAACTTTTTCGCCAACCTCCGCATGCGCCCAAAATTGATCGGCCTCTTTCTCCTCGTCGGCGCACTGCCGGCAATCATCATCGGGTTATGGACAGCGCGGCTTTCCAGCCAGTCCCTCATGGACAAGAGCCTTGCCCAGCTCACCACGGCCCAGCGTATCAAAACCACACAGGTGGAACGCTTCTTCAGCCAGCAGGCAGGAACCGCACAGGTGTTTGTGCAGAACCCCTACTTCATCGAAGCCTTTGCCAAATTTCGCAGCGCATTCATGGCGGCGGGGGGCAGCGCCGGGGGCAAGGTCAAGGGACTGGGCAACGGCGAAGTGGAAGCGCCCAACTCCTATAAATCCGTCATGCGGCGCTATGACGAAGCCATCACAAATTTTCAGCAAAGCAACGGATTGAGAGATCTGCTCTTTGTCACCGTGGAGAACGGGCAGATATGTTACAGCGCCCGCAAAGGCACGGATCTAGGCTCTTCGGCAGAAGACTCCGGCAGCATTCTCACCTCGCTGCTCGGTGAAGCCCTGAAGGGCAAGAACACAGTCATTGGCGACATGCAGCCCTATGCACCGGACGACGGCACCCCGGCCCAGTTCATTGCCGCGCCCATCTTCAACGGTGAAACCCTCATGGGGGCCGTGCTCTTTCGCATGAACCTGAACGCCCTGAGCAACATCATGCTCGAACGCGAGGGCATGGGCGAGAGCGGCGAAACCTATCTGGTGGGCAGCGACTTCCGCATGCGTTCCGACTCGTGGCGAGATCAGGCAAAGCGCACCGTGAACGAATCGTTCAAGGGCACGCCCGAAGCCAACGGCATAATGACACAGCCGGTCAAATCCGCGCTTGAGGGGGCATCCGGCTCCGGAGAGGCGTCCGACTTTGCAGGCATGGATACCCTTGCCGCATACGGTCCCGTCAAAGTGGGGAACATGACATGGGCGCTGGTGGCCGACATTTACAAGGACGAGGTGCAGGCCCCCATAACGCACCTGTTCACCTCTGTGGCGATCATGCTGCTCGTAACGGCAGTGCTGGTTGCACTGGCTGCCATTCTGGTAGCCAACTCCATCACGGTTCCTCTCAAAATAGTTCAGGACTACGCACGTGACATAGCCCAGGGCAAACTCGGAAGCGAAGTGGCCTGCACTCTTCAGGGGGAACTGGGAGAACTTTCAAGCGACATCTGCACCATGGTCGGCGAACTCAAGGTACGCCTCGGCTTTGCACAGGGCGTGCTCAAGGCCATTCCCATTGCCGTTGTCACCACAGACAGAAAGGACTGCATCACCTTCGTGAATCAGTCCATGGTGAACCACGTGGAGCGGGAAGGACAGCCGGAATCATTCATCGGCATGCATGTGGGGGAATTCATTTACGGCGAAAAACGGGACACCTACTCCACCCGTGCCATCCGCGAGGAACGTACGCTGGATGAAGAAGGCACCATGCAAACCCTGCGTGGCAACACCCGCATTTCCCGTTCGGTGGCGACTCCCCTGTACGATCTGGATAACGCTCTCATAGGCTGCATTGAGCTTATTGTGGACATGACCGAACTGCGCCGGCAGCAGGAAGCCATGCGGCGCAAGAACGACACCATCGGCAAAGCGGCGCAGGACGCGGATGCCATTTCCGAACAGGTCAATTCCGCCGCAGAAGCGCTTGCGGAGCAGATAGAGGAATCCGCACGCGGATCAGAAATGCAGCGCGAGCGGACAGGGCAGGCGACCACCGCCATAGAACAGATGAACATTGCCACGCTGGAAGTGGCGCAGGCCGCATCCACAGCGTCTCAAAATGCAGGTGAGGCCATCAGCACCGCCCGCCACGGCAGCGGCGTGGTGGAAAACCTTGTCTCCTCCATCAGCGATGTCCGTCAGAAATCCGATACCCTCAAGGTGCTGCTGGCCGAACTCGGCGTGCAGGCAGACGGCATAGGCAAGATCATGGGAGTCATTTCCGACATTGCGGACCAGACCAACCTTCTGGCCCTGAACGCAGCCATTGAAGCCGCCCGTGCAGGCGAGGCAGGCAGAGGGTTTGCCGTTGTCGCCGACGAGGTACGCAAACTTGCGGAAAAGACCATGACGGCTACCAGAGAGGTGGACGCCGCGGTAACTGCCATACAGCAAGGCACCCGCAGAAATATCGACGAAATGGACCTTGCCTCCCAATCCATTGACAGTACGACAGGCCTTGCCGGAGAGGCAGGTAAGGCGCTGCGCGACATAGTCTCTGTCATTGAACAGACGGGCGACAACGTGCGCGACATTGCAACGGCGGCCGAAGAACAGTCCGCCACCAGTGAAGAGATCAGTCAGGCTGCGGAAGAAATAAGCGTCATTGCCTCGGAAACAGCGCAGAACATGACCCGTTCCTCCGAAGCAGTGGCAGACCTTGCCAGGCTGGCGCAGGAACTGAGAAGCCTCATTCAGGAAATGCAGAAAGAATAAGTATTCCGAAGGGTAATGACAAACCTCCGTTTTCAGTAAAACCATATTCCCGTTAAGCCGGAACTGCGGTCAATAAACGGATTTTCATCGCTCATACGAGGTGCAGGAACGTCAGGTTCCTGCCCGGGGGAGCCCCAAAATACCAGAAATGGCTGTGTCAGCAGTCTGAGGAATACGTATTCCGGACAGTAGAAACAAAAACGGGGCGCACCGCATATGCACGGTGCGCCCCATTTATTATTGGCTGCATCGTCCCGCAGGCGGGATCAGAAGCTCCTGATGGCGCTCTGGCAGAACACTACCGTATCCTGCGCAAGCGTATCATGGTTGGAGGCAACCGGGCCGAACAGTCTGCGCCGGTTCACGCCCACCAGCAGGGTGGCGATGATGACGGCGGTCTGCGGCACGGCTATATCACTGCGGACAGTGCCGTCCTTTATGCCGCGCATCAGGCAGGCAGTGACCGTTTCGGCAAGATAGTCGTAGAAGGTGTCCATGGCCTTGCGGGCACTTTCTATGGTGGTGTAGGCGTTCAGAATGACCTTGAACTCGATGTTGCGGAGATCAATGAACGCGCACAAGTCGTGTATCAGGTTTTCAATCAGGCAATAGCCCGATTTCTGGCGCTCTCGAATCTGGTCAAGAAGAACGCGGTAATCAGCCAGAAACGTCTCCACAATCACATCGAATATCTGCTGTTTCGACTTGTAATGCCTGTAGATTGCGGCATCCGTGACATTGGAGGTCTTGGCTATCTGGGCAATCGTCGTGCCCTTGAATCCGTTTTCAGCAAAAAGCTGTTTGGCGTTTTCCAGAATCAGATCTTTGGATGATGCCATTCTTGCCTCGTAATGGTTTTGTCCGGCCCGTCGGCATGATCTCGCGAGCTCCGGGCGTTCTATGCTTTGCTTCCCCGCGCACAGGCGGCGGGTAGCAGATATGCAGGATAAAGACGCAACGCAGTGCGCACGTCATTCTGCTGATACTGCACCGTCAGCCCGAAAAAAGCAAACCGGTTGTACCGGATGCGGGAAACGGTCAGAGAATGTCCTGCCCCGTCCCCGTGTAATCGCGCGGAACTTCAAGCCCCTGCAACACGCGCAGGCAGCCTGCGGCGAGCGCCTGCATCTCTTCCACATCCGGCAAGGCAATGAACGGGGCGAGAAAGCCCATTCTGTTGCGCAGGCGTTCCATGAGCCGCGCGCTGCGGGCCATGCCGCCGGTAACCACAATGGCGCTTATGCCATCCTTGCCGCGCGGGTCTTCAACACCGTCGAGCAGGGAGGGAGCAAGGGAGACAAGCTCCTTGGCAATATTGTAGGCAAGGGCTTCGAAAATGCTCTCGGCATGCTCGTCGCCTTCGCGCATACGCCGTTCAACCTCGCGCAGGTCGTTGGTGCCAAGATGCGCCCACAGCCCGCCTTCCTTGAGGATGATCGTACGCAACGTGTCGTAGGAGTATTTTCCCTCATGCACCAGCCGCAACACGCTGAGGGCGGGCAGTCTGCCCGTGCGCTCGGGCGTGAAGGGACCGTCGCCGTCCAGAGCGTTCACCACATCGCAAATGCGACCATGACGGTGCGCCGCAACAGAGATGCCCCCGCCCATGTGGCAGACAAGAAACTTGCCGTTTTCATATGCAATGCCCAGTTCACGTGCGGCGTGACGGGCTGCGGCCCGCTGCGAAAGAGCGTGGAACACGCTGCGCCTCGGCAGTTCCGGCAGACCGGAAATGCGGGCCACGCTGTCCATCTCGTCTGTGACTACCGGGTCCACGATAACGGCCTGCACCCCGTGCTGTGTGGCAAATTCCAGCGCCAGAGGCGCACCCAGATTGCACGGGTGCTCGCCATGCTTTGCAGAAGCAAGATCATCCAGCATGGCCTTGTTCACCCGCCATGCCCCGCCCTGCATGGGCGCCAGCAGGCCGCCGCGGCCGACGACGGCAGCGAGTTTGACATCGGCATAGCCGTGTGCGGCAAGCGCATGCAGAATGGCATCGCGGCGCAGCGCCATCTGCTCCATTGCGCGCTCATATTTGAGCAATTCGGTTTTGTCGTGTTCCACGATGTGGGAGAAAAGTTCTTTTTCTCCATCGAAAAGGGCCACCTTGGTGGAGGTGGAACCGGGGTTGATTGCAAGAATATGCGTCATGCAGCTTCCTTGGAGCTAACGGCCATGAGCGTGGCCAAGGCTATGGAGTAGAACTTGGTCCTGTCCGTATCACCGCGAGAGGGCAGCACAACGGGAACACTGCTCCCGGCCACTATTCCGGCCATCTCGATATTCATCATGGATGTCAGCGCCTTGTAGAGGATGTTGCCGCTTTCGATATCCGGCGCAACCAGAACATCCGCATTCCCCGCCACAGGGTTGTCCACCCCTTTGCACTCCACGGCACGGGCGCTCACGGCAAGGTCAAGCGCAAAGGGACCGGCCACCAGCGCATCGCCGAACTCGCCCTGCTCGCCCATCTTCGCCACCATCTGGGCGTCCAGTGTGGCGGGCATGGCCGGATAAATGACCTTTTCCGTGGCCGCCAGCATGGCAACACGCGGGGCTTCTATTCCCAGCGCTCCGGCCACTTTGAGAGCGTTGCGCAGAATATCGGCCTTACGCTGCAGGTTGGGCGCAATGTTAATGCCGGCGTCGGTCAGGATCATGAGCTTGTCGTGACACGGCGCATTGAACACGCCCACATGCGACAGCACCCCCGTGGGTGGCACGCCCGTTTCCTTGTTCAGCACACCGCGCAGCAGCACGTCGGTATTCACCTTGCCCTTCATTATGGCTCCGGCGTCACCGGCCTTATACAGTTTGATGCACAGATCCACGGCTGCGGCAGGCTCGGTTTCATGGTGCCGTTCAAAGGGCGACATGTCCGCTCCCAGACGTTCCGCGATCTTCGTCACCTTATCCTGATCGCCGACGAAAATGGGGTCCACCAGCCCTTTTTCGTACGCTGCAAGACAGGCCTGAATGACAAAATCCTCGGCGCAGGCAGCAACAGCCAGGCGAGTCCGTATTTTCAGACCGAGCATATGCCCGGCCAACTGTTCCAGAGATCGAATGGTCATGCGTTCTCCGTGCTATTCATCGCCGCGCTTCAGGGCCACCACACCGGTGCGGCACAGGCTGCGGATGCCATGGGGACGCAGCATCTTGATAAGTCCGTCCACCTTGTCCTCGTCACCGGTGATCTCCACGCTTATGGTTTCCTGTCCCATACCGATCACGTTGGCGCGGAATACTTCAAATATCTGCATGACCTGCGTCATGGTCTCGCGGGTGAATCCCACCTTGATGAGTGCCATTTCGCGGTCAACGAATTCCTTGCGGGAAAGATCGTCCAGTTCGGCAATGGAATCGAGCTGCCGTACTTGGTCGAGCACATTCTCCAGCTGCCCGTCATGATTCTCCACCGTGATGACCAGCCGGGAAACGTCAAATTCTTCGGTTTCAGCGCAGGAGATGGATTTGAAATTCACGCCGTTCCTTTTGAATACATCGGTAACATCGGCTACAACACCAACCCTGTTTTTCACCAATGCAGAAATCGTATGTTTCATTGTGCTACTCCTTGATAAGCTGGCGGGACTATACCCTGCTACGCCCCGCATCACAACTGCGGCAACCCGCCTGAATCATGGAACAAGGCCAATTATAACAATAATCGTAAAATTGAACGGACAGACAATACAAAACCCCGTCCGGCCTCCAACAGCGGAGAAGTGCCGGACGGGGTGGTATGCTTTTCCTGTACCCCGTTTTCTGATTCGGACAGGTTATTGATCAGATGTCAAAATGCCCTCTTTCATCCATGACCGGACATACCAGATCAACCCCTGATCGCAGGTGCAGGTCCATGAGCGTTTGCAGCGAATGCGGCGTATGCCTTGAAAGCCTTGCCGTAAAAGCACGCAGCAGTGCAGGCGAAGCCCGTCCCTGCATGTACAGGCGGCGCAGCCACTTCCAGCGGTCACGATATGGATAGCAACGCCCCATACCGGTCATTGCCACGGCCCTGTCCATTGCCTCGACAGCAAGATCGCCCTGCCGGAGCACTACGAAGTCGTGTTGTTGCATATGCTGGCCCATAGTCACCTCCCGCACTCTCTGTTACGGTAACCCCATCCCGCTGCACCGGCTGAGGCACGCTTACGGCAGCTCAGTCGTCATCCGGTATTGTCTGCAGCCGGAAGCGAAGTCAGTCCATCCAAACTAATCCGGTCCATCACGGGCGAGGTCTTTCCGTCTCGAAATAACGCTATCCCGTTATACGCAAAATGCAGCGTACAAGCCTTGCTGGCAATGATTCTTTCTCTCCTTGCCCAATTTATCATGGGAGATTATATTGCAATATTACCAACCGCAGCCCGCTTCCGGAGAACCTGATGCGTCTTTCTTCTGCTGTTTACAACGCCCTGCTTGCCTTACTTCTTGTCGCCTTTCTGCACCCAGCAGCATTTGCAGAACAAAACCATATAGCTACGGACAACTCAACGGAGATTAACCGGAACGCTTTCCAGGCCGCGCCAACTCCAGCTCCCCCTACCCCGTCCAATCCGGATACCGGAGCAAGCTTCCTGACGGATGTAACGCCGGAAGAGGCTCTGCGCCTCATCACCGAAGCCTCGGAGCAAGACAAACTCATCATTCTGGACATACGCACCACGCCCGAGTTTCTCATAGGGCATATTGCAAACGCACGGCATATCAACTTTTACGACAGCGACTTCACGGAACGCCTGAATGCCCTGCCCAAAGACATGCGCTACCTTATATATTGTCATTCCGGCAGCAGAAGCGAACGGGCGCTTACCATCATGCGCAAGCTCGGATTTCAGAAAATATACCACCTGCAGACCGGCATTGCCGGATGGTACAAGGCAAACTTGCCGCTGGAGAGATAACGCATGAAACGGTACCGGCGACTCCCTGCGCGGCACGAACACATACCATTTTTGTCACTTCACGGATATTCCTCTCTTCCCCCGCTTGCACTGCTGTTCCAAAATCAGTAGGAAGGGCAGCATAAATAACATGCAAAGCCGACTCCGGCCTTATGTAAGGAGCATGATATATGTGTGGCATCATCGGATACACCGGGCACAGACCAGCTGTTCCGCTTATCGTTGAAGGCTTGCGCCGTCTTGAATACCGCGGATACGATTCCGCCGGCGTCGCATTCATCCAGAACAAGCAACTCACCACCGTGCGAGCCGAAGGCAAGCTGGTGAATCTGGAAACCAAGCTCGAAAGCGTGAACACCACCCTTGCCACATCCGGCATGGGGCACACCCGCTGGGCTACCCACGGCATTCCCGTTGAACGCAATGCGCACCCCCACATGTGTTCCGACGGTTCGCTCGCCATCATCCACAACGGCATCATTGAAAACTATCAGCCCCTCAAGAACGAGCTGATGGAAAAAGGCTACTCCTTCAAGTCGGAAACCGACACCGAAGTGCTGGCCAACCTGATCGCCGAAGGCCGCAAGCAGACCGGCGCCCTGGACAAGGGCCTGAGCTGGGCGCTGCAGCGGGTGGAAGGCGCCTATGCGGTGGTGGTATACGCCACCGACATGCCCGGCGTGATCTACGGCGCGCGCCTTTCCAGCCCCTTTGTGATGGGCATAGGACAGGGCGAGAACTTTGTGGCATCCGACATTCCCGCATTCCTTCCCTACACCCGTGACGTGGTTTTCCTTGAAAACGGCGAGATGGTGCGCATTGAAGCCAATGACTGGAAGGTGCTGGACGTCAAGACGCTTGAGCCCATTGAAAAGCAGGTGCACCACATTCAGTGGGACATTCAGTCCGCCCAGAAAGGCGGCTACAAGCATTTCATGCTCAAGGAAATTTTCGAGCAGCCCCGCGTCATCACCGACTGCATGACCGGCAGGGTAGACTGGCAGCGCAAAGAAGTGCTGCTGCCCGAGCTGGATGCCCTGCCCGTTCCCAAGCGCCTGCACATTGTCGCATGCGGCACCAGCTACCATGCAGGTATGTGGGGCCAGACGCTCATCGAGAACTGGTCCGGCATTCCCGTGAATGTGGAGATCGCCTCGGAATTCCGCTACCGCGATCCCATTTTGCAGGAAGGCGACATGATCCTCGTGATCAGCCAGTCCGGTGAAACCGCGGACACCCTTGCGGGTCTGCGCATTGCCAAGGACAGGGGCATTAACGTCATCGGTCTGTGCAACGTGGTGGGATCTTCCATCGCCCGCGAATCCGACACTGTCATCTACACGCAGGCAGGGCCGGAAATATCCGTGGCATCCACCAAGGCCATGTGCTCGCAGATGACCGTGCTCACGCTCATGGCGCTGGCATGGGCCCGCCGCACCAACGCCCTTGCCGACGACACACGGGTGAACGCCATCACCGGCCTTTCCAAGCTGGCAGGCCAGCTGGAGATGGAACTGCCGCGCATGCGCAGCGAAGCCCAGTCCCTTGCGCGCCTGTATTCCACGGCCCGCAGCTTCTTCTTCCTCGGTCGCGGTCAGTGCTACCCGCTGGCACTGGAAGGCGCGCTGAAGTTGAAAGAGATTTCCTACATCCATGCAGAAGGCTACGCCTCCGGCGAAATGAAGCACGGCCCCATCGCCCTGATCGATCCGGACTTCCCCACCTTTGCGCTGGCCCTGAACGACCACCTGTACTCCAAGGTGAAATCCAACCTTGAAGAAGTGCAGGCCCGTTCCGGCAAGGTGATTGCCCTTGCCAACCCCGGCCATGACCTGAAGGTGGACCACCCGTGGATTCTGCCCGAAGCATGGGGCCCCCTGAATGCCTTCCTTGCCCTGCCAGCCCTGCAACTCTTCAGCTATGAAGCCGCAGACTACCTCGGCAAGGACGTGGACCAGCCGCGTAACCTCGCCAAGAGCGTGACGGTGGAATAGGCGACAAGCAGACAGAGGGTATCCCCCTACGTCGCCATCAGGTTGGCAGCATTACAAACAAAACCGCTCCCGGCAGCCGTATAAGGCACTACCGGGAGCGGTTTTTTATAATTCGCAACCCTATCCTGTTCGACGAGGAATCCAAGGTCAAAAAGGACGACTGGTACCCAAGCGAGGAAATCAAAATGCGACAGGAGAATAATCGCGCTCGCCACGTTGCTGAGAATACTCTGTCTGATCGCCACACCTCAAGGCATTGCACAGTGCTATGGATAAAACCCGGAAACCATCGTAGCATGCGCAGCACGATTAAATCGCACTTGAATCCGCACATTGTTGCGAACCTACAGGGAGCAGCCTGAGTATGTTTACCGGCTTTGAAAAAGAATGCTTCGTCTTTTTGCAGAATCTCCAGCAACACAACAGCAAGGAATGGTTTGAAGAACACCGGCGCGTATACGAAGGAAAGTTGTTAACGCCCTTCCGCTCCTTGGTGGAGGCACTGGGTGAGCCAATGCAACAGATCGACAAATACATCGAGACGCGCCCTGCCATTGGAAAGACAATCTCGCAAATGCGCAGGGATACCAGATTTTCACATGACAAGTCGCTCTATCGCAACAATATATGGCTGACGTTCAAACGCCCCAAGAAGAACTGGACCGACGCGCCTGCCTACTTTTTCGAATTCGGCCCCGATTGGTGGCATTACGGCTTGGGCTATTACAGTGCCTCGCCCGCAACAATGGGTCTGTTTCGAGACCGCCTGCTGCAGTTTCCACACGAGTTCCAAGAGGCAACAGATGCGATCCCAAAGGGATTTCTTGTTCATGCCGAGAGCTACAAGCGTCAAGCAATTCCGGAAACCCTGCCGCCGGAACTGACCCCGTGGTATGTACGAAAATCCTTTTATATAGCAAGTCGCAGTACGAATATGACCCCTCTATCGTTGCCCGACCTGCCGTTGAGGCTTCTCAAGGGTTTCAAGCAGCTATCTAAAATGTACCGCTTTCTTGTAGCAATTGAAGACGCAAAACAGGAACAGAAGCAACTAAATCCCGCCGTTGCATACGAACGGGATGCATTTGACAGATAATCATGTGATTAACCATTATGGGTTAGCATCCAGCATGCCATCTCACAAATAACGTTGTACCCCACAACCGCTCCCGACAGTCTTGCAAAGGCATAACCATCACAAAAAAAGCGCAGCCACTGCTGGCTGCGCTTCCTGTTACCTGTTACCAACGTCCGGCTAGGCCGAGGCTTCCATCTTGAGCTCCTGAATCAACGCTGACACCTGCTCGGACTGCTCTGCCAATTCGGTCAGAACAACCATCGATTCCTGAACGCTGCGGGCAGTTTGTGATGTAATGCCGTTGATCTCGACTATGGCGCGGTTGATCTCCTCACTGGCAGCGGACTGCTGTTCTGCAGCCGTGGCAATGCCGAGAATACGGCCGGCAGAATCGTCTGCCCCTGCGAGGATTTCGGTCAGCACCAACCCGGAACGGTTGGACATTTCCACAGCTCCGCTCAGTTCCTTCATGGCCAGAGCCATGGTGTTGATATTGTCACCGGCCACCTGCTGGATGTTCTTGATGGTTGCGCCCACTTCCTTGGTTGCCCCCATGGTTTTTTCGGCCAGCTTGCGCACTTCATCCGCAACAACGGCAAAACCCCTGCCTGCCTCGCCAGCCCTTGCCGCCTCAATGGCAGCGTTCAACGCCAGCAGGTTCGTCTGATCCGCTATATCATCAATCACGGTCATGATGGTGCCTATGGCCTGCGTCTGCTCCCCAAGCTGCGACATATTCTTACGCAGCTCTTCAGAACGCTCCCACACGGCTTTCAGAGTTGTTATGGACTGCTCCACAACATCCTGTCCTTCCTGTGCCTTGGCCCGCGTATCAGCGCTTTTCTGGGCAGCGCTGGTGGCATTCTGAGCCACCTCAAGAACGGTTGCATTCATTTCTTCCATGGCCGTGGCAGTGGCCGTTATGCGCTCCTTCTGCACCTCAGTGCCGTTACGCACTTCTTCAGACTGGCCGGAAATACGCTCCGTCACACCGGCAAGACGCTCGACCACATGCTGCAGCTTGTCAGCGGCCTGCAACATGCCTTCAGCCCTCGCCCGGTCCGCTCTGCTGCGAGCCTCTTCCGCTTCGCCCATAGCCTGTTCAGCCTGAGCGGTCTTTTCCCGTGCCACCTGAACCTGCTGCTCAATTTCCGTTATATTACCCTGCAGCGTTTCAGCCATGGCGTTCACCGCCCCCTGCATGACGGCAATTTCATCTTTGCCGCGGACAGTAAGACGCACTGCGAGGTCACCTTCAGCAATCTTGTTTACAGCCTGAGCTGTCTCGCGGATGGGACGGGCAATGATTCCGGCAAGCAACCACAAGACAGAAAGAGCCACGATCAGACTTATGCCCCCCACAATGCTGGCCCGGATGGCCATGGCATTCGCCTGCGCGTAGATAAGCTCTTCGCGCACACTGATTCCCACGCACCACCAGTTGCTGTCGCTGCCCAAGGCCACAGGGACGTAAATGCTGATAAAGCCGCCCTCAATCATATGAAAGGGCTTTCCCATGGGTATGCGTCGTACAATGTCATCGGCAGTCTCATGCACATCAGAGAACGGCTTGCCGATCAGCTCACCCTTGTCTGTCTTGCCTGCGATAGCCCCGCTTTGCGTAATCAGCGTAACATCGGCACGTTCCCCCATGAATTCCACAGAATCCGCCAAGTTCTGCAAAAAATCTCCGGCCAGGTCGATGCCGGTTACACCCAGCACCTTGCCTCTGGACCGGATAGGCACAGTAAGGCTGACCATGACCACATTCCTGCCCTGCATCTCGTACACTGCGGGGTCCATGACTGACTCCCGTCCAGTATCACGGGAATGCGTGTACCATTTACCGGAATCCGGATCTGCAACAATAGCCTGAAGATGCAGCCCCCCGACTCGGTTCCAGTAAGGCAGAAAGCGCCCCTTGTCCGTGCTGCCGTCGCCGTTGATGAAGTCGGCATCGCGACCATCGAAGGCATTGGGCTCCCAGCCTGTCCACACACCGAGAAATTCGGAATTTCTCTCCGTAAGCAGACGCTGGATATTGATAACCTGCTCCCGGGTGGCATTCTCACCCAATTTCAGGCCTTCAACAGCCTGCGACAGACTGCGGGCAGCACCAAGACCGGACGTAATGTCGCTCCGGATGCGAAGCGATTCCGTGATCGCTTTGCTGGTTGCCTGAGCTACGGCATTCTGCAACGCATTATCCCGCGCCGACTTTGCGGAATAGCCGATAACGGCCAGCATTGTTGCAGCAAGACAAATACCCGAACATAAAACTATTTTTGCTTTAATAGACCGGAAGCTGCGCAAACGACTTCTCCTTTTTGTTCTGCACCAGAACTGTTGCTCCTTCCTGTTGTCTGCGCACTGAGCCTCCCCCAAGCGCGGATAACGAAACGCGACACACGTGTCGCCAACGCGACCCGATCGTCGCAGCGACAGGCAAGCAATAAGTCTATAATCCCCATGCAATATGAACTTGTCAGGATTTTTTACTTGCCAGTTCAGGAAGATAGCAATCTTCGCACCAAGGAGGAGACTCGCTCTTGCCAGTACTCATCCCCATAGCCATTGTGGTTCGAACACATCTGTCACAACTCCACCCGCGCGATTCACATTTTTGTGCTTTTCGCGAATTATTTTTGCAGCCACCAGACGGAATTATGTCAATTCCGTCAATTTTGACTATGCGTTTTGCAGAACACACAACGCCATAGCCAATCCCGCACCCCCTGTCCTTGAGTGCCTATAATCAACAACATCAGCGTGATAGCAACTCATTTAGAAAGCAGGGCCGCCCCCCTGCGGACACAGCCCCACGCTCTTCACGAACACATCAACATGCTTAAATAATTCAAACTATACTTCTACATCCACCTGCCCATCTCCATAATTTCCCCCATCACATTTGCACGATTGGCATATTGTCAATTTTAGCAAAAGTATGCAAACAACCAACTTGCCACTGTATTTTAATGGCAAACGCAAGATTTACGCAAAAACTACCGTTTTCCACGACAACTGCGGCAACATGCGCATTCCGCATTCTTCACAGCAGCGACCGGGGCAAACGCATTTACGAACAAAGAGAGGGACACACCATGTTTGAGGCACCATATCTTCTTTTCCTCGGCGATGCCCCCGACGGCCTTGCAGCCAAGATGGCACAGGGCATTCACGACTGGAGACCGGAAGCTTCCGTTGGGCAGTTCCGCATGGAAGGCTGCAAGGCCGACCTTGGAATTGCAAATTTGTCAATCAAGGAAGCTGCGGCAGCCGGTGCCAAGACGCTGGTCATCGGCGTGGTGAACCGTGGCGGTATCATTTCCCAGAGCTGGAAGTCCGTTCTGATCGAAGCTCTGGAAGCGGGCATGGACATCGCATCCGGCCTGCACAATCTTCTGCGCAATGAGCCCGATCTGGTCGAAGCCGCAGCCAAGCATGGCCGAAGCCTGTTTGATGTGCGCATTCCCACCGTGCAGTATCCCATTGCCAACGGAAAGAAGCGCACCGGCAAGCGCTGTCTTGCCGTGGGCACCGACTGCTCCGTCGGCAAGATGTACACAGCCCTTGCCATGCACCGCGAAATGCAGGAACGCGGCATGAAGGCCACCTTCCGCGCAACGGGCCAGACCGGCATCATGATCGAAGGAAACGGCGTGCCGCTGGATGCCGTGGTTGCCGACTTCATGGCCGGTGCTGTTGAATGGCTCACGCCTGACAACGAAGCCGAGCACTGGGATCTGATCGAAGGCCAGGGCAGCCTGTTCCACGCCTCCTATTCCGGCGTGACCATGGCCCTTGTGCATGGCGGCCAGCCCGATGCACTGGTGCTCTGCCACGAACCCACCCGCCCGCACATGCGCGGCCTGCCCGACTACAAGCAGCCTTCGCTGGAAGACCTGCGTGATGTGGCACTGCGTCTTGCGCAGGTAGTCAACCCTGCGTGCAAGGTGGTAGGGGTTTCCGTAAACACGCAGCATCTGCCCGAGGCAGAAGCCTTCAAGTATCTTGAGGAAGTGGAAGCCGCCATGGGCATTCCCGCAATTGACCCCTTCCGTCAGGGCGCAGGTCGCCTTGTTGAGGCATTGGCATGCATCTAGAAACCTACAGGGACGTTTTCCGGCTGGCCAAGGCATTCACCATTTCGCGCGGCTCCCGCACGGAAGCAGTGGTGGTGCGCGTGGAAATCACCGACAACGGCATGACGGGGCGCGGAGAATGCGTTCCCTACGCACGCTACGGTGAAACCGTGGAGAGCGTGACGGAGCAGATTCGTTCACTCCCCATGCCCGTAAGCCGGGAACAATTGCAGACCGCCCTGCCCGCAGGTGCGGCACGGAATGCCGTGGACTGCGCCCTGTGGGATCTTGAAGCCAAACTCTCGGGCAAACGCGCATGGCAGCTGGCCGGACTCGCTGCCCCCCAGCCGGAAACCACTGCGTTTACCCTGTCTCTTGATACGCCCGACAACATGCGGGAAGAAGCCGCAGCAAACGCCCACCGCCCCCTGCTGAAGATCAAGCTGGGCGGCGAAGGTGATATAGCACGCATAGAAGCTGTGCGCGCCGGTGCGCCGGAAGCCCGCATCATCGTGGACGCCAACGAAGGTTGGACACCCGAAATATACAATGAAATGGCTCCGGTGCTGCTCCGGCTTGGTGTAGAGATGGTGGAACAGCCCCTGCCCGCTGCCAGCGACGATGCCCTGCTCGGGCTGGAACGCATTCTGCCCGTCTGCGCTGATGAGTCCTGCCACGACCGTGCATCGCTTTCCAAGCTTGCAGGCAAGTATGACATCATCAACATCAAGCTCGACAAAACCGGCGGCCTGACCGAGGCACTGGAACTGAAGAAAGCGGCGCTCGAAGCCGGTTACGGCGTCATGGTCGGCTGCATGGTCGGCTCGTCGCTGGCCATGGCTCCCGCCGTGCTCGTGGCACAGCATGCCGCAGTGGTTGATCTGGATGGCCCTCTGCTGCTGGCCGAAGACCGCAGCACTCCCATAGATTATGATGCCGGAAAAATATGTCCTCCGGCACCGGAACTCTGGGGCTGATACCCCCGGCATTCCGTTAACGCGGAATGAGCATGAGAAAGGAAACGAACATGAGTCGTATAGTATATGTGAACGGCGCGTATGTGCCGGAAGAAGAAGCCACCGTTTCCGTCTTTGACCGCGGCTTTCTGTTTGCGGATGCAGTATATGAAGTAACGGCCGTGCTGGATGGCAAGATCGTGGATTACCCCGGTCATGTGGCCCGCCTTGAGCGTTCGCTTGGCGAACTGCAGATGGGCATGCCCTTCTCGAGCGACGACCTGCTGGAAGTGCACCGCGAACTGGTCAGACGCAACAGCATGGACGAAGGCGCCATCTACCTGCAGGTCACGCGCGGCGCAGCCGACCGCGATTTCGCCTTCCCCAAGCATGCCGAACAGACCGTTGTGCTCTTCACGCAGGCCAAGCCACTTACCGGTGCCAAGAAAGGCATCCGCGTCATCTCCCTGCCCGACATGCGCTGGGGCCGCCGCGACATCAAGACCGTGCAGCTACTTGCCCCCTCCATGGCCAAAATGGCCGCCAAGGCAGAAGGCAAGGATGACGCATGGCTGGTGCAGAACGGTTTCGTGACTGAAGGCACCTCGAACAATGCCTACATCGTCACCAGGGAAGGCAAGATCGTTACCCGCAACCTCTCTTCCTCCATCCTGCACGGTATTACCCGCGCCGCAGTGCTCAAGCTCGCCGCCGAACGCGGCATGGAAGTGGAAGAACGCCCCTTCACCATCGAAGAAGCCCAGCAGGCAGCCGAAGCCTTTGTGACCGCAGCCACCACCTTTGTCTGCCCCGTCATCGAAATCGACGGCGTGGCAATCTCCGGCGGCAAGCCCGGCCCCGTGGCAGAACGGCTCAACGAACTCTACATTGAAACAGGCCGCAAAAGCGCGCTGTAGATAGCAACACCACAACCCATTCCGCTTGCACCCGCCGGTGATTCGTCACCGGCGGGTGCCTTGCTTTTCAGATTCAGGCCCTGCGCACGTCAACAGTGTTGTCGTTCAGGGTGGTTGCCTCGCCGATGTCGGAAAGACGCTCGTGGTGCAGCGTATTGACCAGATTGCCGTTGGCAGACTGCCTGCGGGCAAACACTCCGGCAGCAGCCACCGCGCCCTGTGCAACCAGCGCGCTCACCAGCACGGTGAAGGTGACCTCGCCAAGCTCGTTGAACGCGACAACGGCATCGCCGTCCGCAATGCCCCGGGCTTCTGCGTCAGCAGGATGCATGACCAGCGTCATCTCGCCCCGCCGCTCCACCAGATCATCCCGTTCGAGGAATATGGAATTGAGCGTTTCCGAACTGGGAACGGCGATGAGCCGGAGGGGGTGCGAACCTCCATGACACTTCTGATAACAGGGTACCGCAAACTTCTGCGCTGCGTTCACGATCATCAGCTTACCGGAAGGTGTCTTCCAATCGTCGTGCGCGGCAAAGGGCGTGGAAACCTGCCCACCGGTGCGCAGCGTATTCCATTCCTCATCCGTAAGACCGGACAATCCCTGCTTCGGGTGGTCCAGCAATTCTATGAGCAGTTCCTCTTCGGTTCTGTCGAAGTGGCTTTCTTCGTAGCCCATGGCCTTGGCGAGCAGGCAGAAGATATCCCAGTTGCTCTTGCTTTCACCGGCAGGCGGCAGCAGCCTGTAAGCCGTACCGAAAGAACAATAGCCATACGAGCTGTAGCAGTCCGCCTGCTCCACGGAGAAGGTGGCGGGCAGAATGATATCCGCATAGCGGGCGGTGTCTGTCATGAACCGCTCATGCACCACGGTAAACAGATCAGGGTTGGTCAACCCCTGCAAAATACCCTGCTGGTTGCACACCGAGCCCACCGGATTGCAGGCATAGACATGCAGGCAGCGGATGGGAACGCCACCATCTGTCCCGCCAAGGGCAGAGGCCAGCATGTTGATATTCACCTTGCGGGCAGTGTTGGTCCGCAGATCGGGTCTGGTTATACGGGTTGCATCCACATAGGGGCCGCCCCCCGGAGAACAACCGCACAGTCCGCCTCCGGGGCGGCTCCATGCTCCGGTAAAGGCAGAGAGAATGGTGATGAGCCGCACGGTCATGCCACCGTTGCCGTAACGGGAATTACCGCTGCCCAAGATGATGGCAGGGGCGGCAGCCGCTCCGTATTCGCGGGCAAGCTCCCTGATCACCTGCGCAGGCACGCCGGTTTCCGCCTCGGCCCATTCGGGGGTGCAGGCGTGCAGGGTTTTGGCAAATTCTTCGTACCCTTCAGCACCGTCACGCAGAAACGCCTCATCGACGAGGCCCTCCGCAGCCAGCACGTGCATCATGGCCAGCGCCAGCGCTCCGTCCGTGCCGGGACGCACCAGCACCACCTGATCGCAATAGGACGCCATCTCAAGCGCGCACGATTCCACAAGCACCACGCGCTTGCCAGCGCGACGCGCCGCCGCTATCTGCGGCAGGCTCTGCAGGCGGGTGGCCTTCATATTGCTGCCCCAGATGATGAAGAGGTCACTCTGCGCCAGCTCCCTCGGGTCCAGACAACCGGTTTTACCCACCACGGCGGAATAGCCTGCGGACTTGGCCGAAGCGCACAGCGTCTTCACAAGGGAGCATGCCCCCATCCTGTTGAACAAGGCATCGCCGCAGTTACGGTGAATATAGCTCATCACGCCGGAATAATAGAACGGCAGTATGGTTTCCGGCCCAGCCTCGGCAATGGCCCGCTTCCAGTTACCGGTAATTTCACGAATGGCCTCGTCCCACGAAACAGGAACGAATTCGCCGCTGCCCTTGGCTCCGGTGCGCCTGAGCGGGGAGAGAATGCGGTCCGGGGAATGGATGGATTTTTCGTAGCGCTGCATCTTCCGGCAGATGACGCCGCGGCAGACCGGATCGTCAGGATCACCCTTGACCCTGACGACCTTGCTTGTATTGCGGGCGTTACCGCCTGAGCCTTCTTCTATATCGACCAGCAGCCCGCACGTGGTGGGGCAATCGTACGGGCAAATGGATTTGTAGGTGTTCATGGCCACTCCTGTGCGCTATGCCTGCGGTTCATACTACTTGGGGTAACTGCGGAAATACCCGTACACACCGCCAATGGCAACCGGTGCGAGGGATTTTGCGATACGCTCTCCGGGCAGACCGCGCACGGCAAACGGATAGTATCCCTTTTGCCGGAAAAGGCCGGAAAGGGTTGGAATGCACACCTCAGCCTGTATGCATTTTCCTGCCATAAAGGTACACACAAGGCCGGATTCGCAAAAAACAGGCCGCCTTGCGGAAAAATCACAGCCTTGCGGCGTGCATACGCATAAAACACTTGAATAGCCGGAAGCATCGTGGCAGAAGCCTTGTTACGTCATAACTGATTGAGGGCCATCCCATTGATGATCAAGCGTCCACGCTGTCTCGTCCACCTCAAGCTGCCCCAGCGCAAGTTTTCAGGCCGCACACAAGCTGTGCGTCGTTTCCTTGCGCCCGGCGAGCAGTCGGGCGAGCCCTATAGTACGTGCATTTCCTCCACGCTGCCCACAGTCTGATCTCCCCTTTCTCGTTTTCTGTCTGGTCCGACTCCGTAGCGTGGCTTACGGTTGCGGTGCGCGCCCCTGCGCGTTGTAAACTGTCTGCCCCGGCTGTGCCGGGTATTGGAACTTCAATGGCGAATACGGACTCCATTTTCGAATTACGTGGTGTTACCAAATATTTTGAAGACACCTGTGCCCTTTCCGATATCAACCTGAACATCCGCAACGGTGAATTTCTTACCCTGCTCGGCCCTTCCGGCTGCGGCAAGACTACCATTCTGCGCCTGCTCTCCGGCTTCGAGACCCCTTCTTCGGGCGACGTGCTGCTGAACGGTCAGGTAATGAACGACGTGCCGCCGGAAAAACGCAAGGTGAACACGGTATTCCAGAACTACGCCCTGTTCCCGCATATGACCGTGCGCGATAACGTGGCCTTCGGCCTCAAGATGGCCGGTGTGGACAAGGGCGATATAGCCCAGCGGGTGCGCGAAGCACTTGCCATGGCCCACATGGACCACCTTGCCGACCGCAGACCCGGCCAGCTTTCCGGCGGGCAGCAGCAGCGCGTGGCCATTGCACGCGCCGTGGTGAACAATCCCCTCGTCCTGCTGCTCGACGAGCCCTTCAGCGCGCTCGATTTCAAGCTGCGCAAGGCCATGCAGCTGGAGATCAAGCAGCTGCAGCGCAAGCTCGGCATCACCTTTGTTTTCGTCACCCACGACCAGGAAGAGGCATTTGCCATGTCTGACCGCGTGGTGGTCATGAACGAAGGGCAGATCGTGCAGATAGGCTCGCCCAAGGAAATCTACGAAGAGCCCGCCAGCCTCTACGTTGCCCGCTTTGTGGGCGACATCAATATTCTTGACGCAACCATCCTCTCCTCTTCCGGCAACGGCATGTATGATGCCGAGGTGGAAGGAGTGCCCATGGCGCTGCACAGCAAGCGCGCCTTTCCCGAAAACCGCGATGTGAAGGTGCTGCTGCGCCCCGAAGACCTGCGCGTGCACCGCGTGGCTGAAGGCATGCTGGACGAACCGCACCTGCTGGGCCGCATAGCCCAGACGGTATACAAGGGCGCCACCGTGGACCTGCACGTGCAGCTTGACGATGCGCACGGCGGTATATCGCTCATGGCCTCGGAATTCTTCAACGAAGACGACGAGGAAATCATCTACGACGCGGGCGAACGCGTTGCCGTGACCTGGGTTGACGGTTGGGAGGTTGTGCTGGATGCAGAAGATCACTAGCCGTTTTGCCAGAACCAGCATTCTCATCGTAGGGGCATGGCTCACGCTTTTCGTGCTCGCCCCGCAGCTCATGCTGTTCATAGCCACGTTCCTTCAGCGCGGGCAGCAGGAATTCATCACTTCCACGTTCACGCTCGAAAACTATGCACGGCTGCTTGATCCGGTCTTTCTGTTCATATTCTGGGAATCGTTCCGGCTGGCCGGGGTCACCACGCTGGCCTGCCTGCTGCTGGGCTATCCCTTTGCGTACATTCTGGCCACCAGCCGCAAGAATCTGCGCCCGTGGCTTCTGCTGCTTGTCATCATCCCCTTCTGGACCAACTCGCTCATCCGCACCTATGCGATGATCATCATCCTGAAGTCCGGCGGGGTGCTCAGCAACCTGCTGCAGGCGCTGGGGCTGATCGACAAGCCCATTTCGCTGATGTACACGGACATCGCCATTTTCATCGGCTTTACCTACACACTGCTGCCTTTCATGATTCTGCCGCTCTATGCGGCCATAGAAAAACTGGATATGCGCCTGCTTGATGCCTCCAAGGACCTTGGTGCAACGGCGTTCCAGACCTTCCGCCATATCACGCTGCCGCTGACCATGCCCGGCATTGTGGCCGGCTGCATGCTGGTGTTTCTGCCCGCGCTCGGCATGTTCTACGTGCCGGAAATTCTGGGCGGTTCGCGCTACATGCTGCTCGGCAACTACATCACCAACCAGTTCCTTGTGGCCCGCGACTGGCCCCTCGGCGCGGCAGCGAGCACCATTCTCACCATCACGCTGATCATCATGATTGCGCTCTACCTGCGCAGTGTGCGTGCATCGTCGCGCACCGGCGGCGACAATCTTGAAGAAGAGCTGCTGAACACGGCGGAGGGAGCATGATTAAACGCGCATCCCAAGCCTATCTCTGGCTGATCTATTCCTTTCTGTACATCCCCATCCTTGTGGTGATGGTCTATTCTTTCAACAATGCCCGTTTCGCAACGGACTGGCGCGGCTTTACATGGAGCTGGTACGGCAAGCTCTTTGCCAACACCCAGCTCATGGACGCCGCCCTGAATACGCTGATGGTTGCCACGCTGGCCGCCACCTTTGCGTCCGCACTGGGAACGCTGGCCGCGCTGGTGCTGCACCGCTACCGTTTTCCCGGTCGCAAGGTGCTGCACGGCTCCATATTCGTGCTCACGGTTTCGCCCGATATAGTCATGGGCATTGCCATGCTCATGTTCTTCATTGCCGCCAAGATTGAGCTTGGGTTTCTCACCCTGCTCATAGCGCACATTACCCTGTGCCTGCCTTTTGTGGCGGTCACCGTTCTGGCCCGTCTGGCCGAATTCGATGAAAACATCATCGAAGCGGCCAAGGATCTGGGAGCCACGGAATCCAGGGCCTTCCGGCACATCATTCTGCCCATGATAATGCCCGCCGTGGCGGCAGGATGGCTTTTGAGCTTCACCTTATCCATGGATGACGTGCTCATCAGCTTCTTCGTCACCGGCCCGACCTTTGAAATCCTCCCCCTGAAGATCTATTCCATGGTAAGACTGGGGGTAAAACCGGATATCAACGCCTTGAGCGCTGTCATGTTCACTCTTACCGTGGTGCTTGTTCTTGCCGCCCACGCACTGACCAGAACGAGGAGAAAATGATGAAAAGAATGTGTATGGCCCCCGTGGTGGTCCTAGTGATGCTGCTCACCTTCGTCATGGCCCCCCTGCATGCGAACGCGGCAGAAGAGAAGGTTCTCAACCTGTTCAGCTGGAGCGAATACTTCCCGCAGGCCGCGCTGGACATGTTTGAAAAGGAAACGGGCATCAAGGTCGTATACACCACATACGAATCCAACGAAGCCATGTTTGCCAAGCTCAAGATGCTTGAAGGCAAGGGATACGACATTGTCGTTCCTTCCACCTATTTTGTGGCGCTGATGCGCGAACAGGGTCTGCTCAGCAAGATCGACCGCAGCAAGATCACCAACTTCGGCAACCTTGATGCCAAGGTGCTCGGCGGCCCCTTTGACCCCACCAATGACTATTCCATCCCCTACATGTGGGGTTCTACCGGCATGATGGTCAACTCCAAGCATGTTGACCCTGCCACCATAACCAGCTGGAAGGACCTGATGCGTCCCGAATTCAAGGGCAAGGTGCTTCTTTCCAGCGACCTGCGCGATACCATCGGCATTGCCCTGAAGGCACTGGGCTACTCAGTGAACAGCCGCAGCGAAGCCGAGATCAAGGCTGCCTATGAATTCCTGAAGGAACTCAAGCCCTCGGTGCTGGTGTTCAACGTGGAGTCCACCAAGCAGGCGTTCATCGGTGAAGAAGTGGTCATCGGCATGAGCTGGAACGGCGACGCCGTCATCGCCATGCAGGAAAATCCCGACCTGAAGTTCATCTACCCCAAGGAAGGCCTGCCCCTGTGGCTCGACTCCCTGTCCATTCCTGTCGGCGCGGAGCACAAAGACAATGCTCACAAGTTCATTGACTTCACGCTGCGTCCCGACATTGCCAAGATGATTGTGGAAGAGTTCCTCTACTCCACCCCCAATACGGCCGGATGGCAGCTGCTGCCCGACGAGCTGAAAAACAACAACGCCGTTTCCCCCACCGACAAGGACCTGACCGGTTCCGAGTTCACCAACTCCGTGGGTGATGCCAAGGCCATCTATGAAAAGTATTGGGAAATGTTGAAAACCAACTAGCAACGCACTACGCCTTATGCTATATTCCGGCGTGCGAACACTGCACCCCCGCAGTTGTGGCTCGCGGTGCGGATAAAAATCAGACTTACAGGGCGGTGCAGAAATGCACCGCCCTTTCTGTTTTCAGAAACAGGCCGATACCCCGGAACAGTTACAGGGCTTTTCCTGCCCGGAAACAATCGTCAGACAGGAAAACGCGTCATGGATGCATCTCGGGATAATCGTTCAGGCAAACCACCCGCCTCCGGCGCAGAAACGGATTCTCAAGAAGTGCTCCGGCACCTGCTGGATGGTGAAGGCCGCCCCCGCATGCTGCTGGACAGCATAGAAGACGCGGTGTTTCTCTATACCATACGGCCGGACGGCAGCCGTGGCCGCTTTCTGGAAACCAATGCCGCAGCCTGCGCACGGCTCGGCTACACGCCGGACGAATTGCGTTCCATGACCATGGACGACATAGACGCTCCGGAAACGCTCGCGGAGCGCCCCACCATACAGACCCGCTTCGGCACCGGCAGCACGGCGATTTTCGAAGCCGTTCACCTTACCAGAAGCAACAAGCGCATCCCCGTTGAGGTCAACGCCCGCCGGTTCGATATCGACGGCACACAATGCATTCTGGCCATCGCACGTGACATTTCAGACAGGCGCAAGGCAGAATCTCTGCGGCGGGAATACATGCAGCATCTCGAATCCGAGGTGGCCCGGCGTACCGCAGAACTTGAGCAATCGAACCTGCGCCTCATGCGGGAAATTGAGCGGGCCAACGCGGCAGAAGCGGCCGCCCTGCAGTCAGAAGCACGGCTTCTCGGCATATTCAACGCCTCCGGCCAGTCCATCATTCTTCTGAATATGCAGGGCGAGGTGCTGCACGCCAACGCCATAGCCGCTGCCGGCTTCGGGCTGACTCCCGGGGCCATGGCCGGAACAAGCATCTACGACTATTTTTCACCGCAGGATGCCGAACATCGCAAACAGCTCCTGCAGCAGGTGGCCGGCCTCAAAACCCCCGTGGCCTTCAAGTCGCAGCGGGGTGAGGCGTCACTTGCGCACAACGTGTACCCCGTCATGGACAGGGATGAAGTTACCGGCTTTGCCATCTATTCCGAAGACATTACACGCATTCTCGAATCAGAGAGAGAACTTGCGGCACATAACCGCCAGCGCGAGGTGCAGCATGACATTCTGACCAGCGCGCACGCCTCAAACACACTGGATGAATTCCTTACTGCGGTGCACAGAATCATGCTGCGTGAACTGAGGATGGAGAATCTGCACGTGGCCCTTCTGGACGAAGGCACCGATACACTTAGTTACCGGTACTGCAAAGATTTCTCCGACATGGCACAGGGTATTCCCGACTTAGGTTCCCTGCAGGTTCCCCGGCTGAGTCGTGTTCCGCTCAACAACAACGGCGCGGTCTGCTATTCACGGACAGACCTTTACGCCATGGCCGACGCAAGTTTGTTCGATCCTGACAGCCCGGTGCCCTGCTCGTGGCTCGGCGTTGCCCTGCGCGCGGGCAACAGGCCCATAGGGGTCATGTTCACGCAGAATTATACTAACGAGTGCCTGTATTCCGACTACGACATGCGGCTGCTCTGTGCCTGCTCCGACCAGATTGCCCTGAGTATAGAACGCAAGCGGGCGGAAGAGGCTGCCCTTTCCGCACGGGATATTTTCATGAATATTCCTTCGGGGCTGTTCATCTACCAATATACCCCCCCGGATTCACTCACACTGGTCAACGCCAACCCGACTGCTGAAAAACTGACGGGAGTTACCCTCAGAGAGTGGGCCGGCAAGGATTTCAGAAAAATCTGGCCGGCCGCAGAAGCGGGCGGTCTGTACGAATCCATCGCCAGTCCGCTGCGGACCAGAACGGACTTCATTACCGAAGAGATGCACTACAAGGACGAACGGCTTTCCGGGGCTTTTCAGGTACATTCCTTCATACTGCCTGAAAATCGTCTGGGGGTTACTTTTCAGGATATCACCGAGCGGAAAAGAGCTCAGCTGGCCGTGCAGGAGAGCAGTGAACAATACCGTGCGTTCTTTGAAGACAATCACTCGGTCATGTTCATTCTCGACCCGGCAAACGGGTCTATCCTCGATGCCAACAAGGCGGCGGAACAATTCTACGGCTATGCACGCGACTACATGAAGGGAAGAAGCGTGGCCATGCTTAACCATTTCTCCGCTTCACGGCTGAAAAACACGCTCAGAGGACTGGCACGGCAGCGCATAACCAGCATCATAGCCCGGCACATACTGGCCAACGGCGAATGGCGCGATGTGGAGGTCTATTCCGGCCCCTTCACGGTGCACGGGCACAAGCGCCTTATCTCCATTGTGCACGACATCACCGAACGCAAGAAGAATGAAGCGGCCCTTGCCGCAGCCAAGGAAAGTGCGGAACAGGCAAACAGGGCCAAGTCGGAATTCGTCGCCAACATCAGCCACGAGGTACGCACCCCTTTGAGCGGCCTCATGGGGATGCTGCAGTTGCTGCTCACCACGCCGCTTAACGGCGAACAGGAAGGGTATATCGATACCGCGCTGAAGTCCTCTAAGAACCTTCTGCAGGTGCTGAACGACGTTCTGGATTTTTCCAAGATCGAGGCAGGCAAGCTGACCATCGAATCGCGTGAATTCAGCGTACCCAACCTGCTCAACCAGTGTGCCGACCTTTTCCGGCATCAGGCGATTGCCAAGGGCCTTACGCTGACGCATGAGGTCATACCGCCCGTCGAAGCCAGCTATTTCGGGGACGAACTGCGCATCCGCCAGATTCTTCTGAACCTGATCGGCAACGCCATAAAATTTACCGAACGGGGTTCCGTCCATATCGAAATGGCGGTAAAGCCCCTTATGAATCAGAGAGTTGCGCGCCTTGACATGACAGTACGCGATACGGGCATAGGCATTCCCAAAAGCAAACTCAACGCCATATTCGATGCGTTTACTCAGGTAGACGGTTCCATCTCAAGGAAATATACGGGGACCGGCCTCGGGCTGGCCATCGTCAAACGGCTGGTGGACCTGATGCAAGGCACTATACGGGTGGAAAGCCGTCCGGGCAGAGGAGCCACAGTCTACGCAAGCGTGCAGCTGGAACTGACGGGCAATACGTGCCCTGAAACCTGTGCGGAGCAGGAATCCGAGCCGGAACTGCCCCCCATGCGGGTGCTCATTGTGGAAGATGAAGCTGTTAACAGATACATGGCCAGCCGCCTGCTGGAAACCATGGGGCACAGTGTGGTCGTGGCAGAAAACGGCAGCGAGGCGCTTGAACAGCTCAAAAGCACCCCCTTCGACCTTGTGCTCATGGACATCCAGATGCCGGTAATGAACGGGCTGGAAGCCGTGGGCCACATCCGCAAATTCCACGGCGTTGCCAACCCGCCGGATATTCCCGTCATCGCCCTTTCGGCGCATGCCTCGAATGTGGACAGAGAAAAAGCGCTTGAGCAAGGCATGGATGAATACATTGTCAAACCGTATGAGATAGCGGAAATGAAAAAGGTCCTTCATCACGTTATGCGGAATAGACTGGCGTGAGACAATCCTGACGGGTGCAGCATGCCGGACTGAATGAAACCGGCAGCTGCCTATATTGAAGGCTGTGCCTGTCTGCCGGTGAACAGGCGGAATGAGCAACCGGCGCTCAACTCAGACCGAGCAATCTATACACCGCAGACATGTCCAGTGCTTCACGGACAACGGCTGCCAGCCTGTCCAGAGCCGGATCAAGCGAATATGGCGCGACCACCCTGCCAAGAGGAGCCTCACCCCTGCGGCTGCGCAGCCTGTCCACAAAGGCCCGCCTGAATTCGTCGGCATCGAACACCCCATGCATGTAGGTGCCCCACACGCGGCCATCCGCCGTGCTGTATCCCGCCGCTGTGCCGTCCGGCAGCACCACGCAGGGCGATACTCCCCCGCCCTCGCCCACCTGCGTCCTGCCATGGTGGATCTCGTAGCCGCAGACGGACAGGTCAAAGGCGGTATGGGTTCCTTCCACACGGGTCAGCACCTTGTCCGGCCCCATGATGGTATGCACGTTCAGCAGGCCAAGCCCTTCGGTTTGATCGTTCCGCCCGTCCGATTCCACCTGCAACGGATCTTCCACACTTCTGCCGAGCATCTGCAATCCGCCGCATATCCCCACAATCTCGGGGGCATTTTCCGCAGACTGGCGGCCCATCTGTTCAATGGCAGAGGCAAGTCCGGTCCGGCGAAGCCATTCCAGATCGCCGAGCGTATTCTTGGACCCCGGAATGAGAATGCAGTCCGGCCGCCCAAGTTCTCCGGGCGAGCGCACACCGCGCACACGCACATCCGGTTCGCCGGAGAGCGCGTCCAGATCGGTAAAGTTGGCAATGTGCGGCAGGTCGATAAGGGCCACATCCACACAGCTTCCTGCCTTGGGCATATTCCTGCACATTGCTTCCTTGAAGGAGACGGAATCTTCCTCGGGAAGCCCCAGTTCCGTGACATGCGGCACCACGCCGAAGAACGGCTTGCCGGTCTTGCGGGTGGTATATTCAAGGGCGGGGTCCAGCAGCGAGGCATCGCCACGGAATCTGTTGAGCACAAATCCTGCCACAAGATCACGCTCCCACGGATCAAGCAGTTCCATGGTGCCCACCAGCGAGGCAAACACGCCTCCCCTGTCGATATCGCCCACAAGCAGCACCCGCGCATCCGCATAGCGTGCCATCTGCATGTTCACGATATCGTGGGCTTTGAGATTGATCTCGGCGGGGCTGCCCGCACCCTCCAGAACCATCACATCATGCTGCGCGGACAGCGAATCATACGCCTGCTGCACTGTCCGGAAAGCTTCCGGCTTGAAGGAAACGTATTCCTTCACCCGCATGTTGCCCACGGCATGCCCCATGACGATGACCTGCGAGCCCGTGTCCGAAGAAGGCTTGAGCAAAACAGGGTTCATGCGCGCATCCGGTTCCAGCCTGCAGGCCGCGGCCTGCACCGCCTGCGCCCGGCCAATCTCCCGCCCGTCCGGCGTGACAAAGGAATTCAGGGCCATATTCTGCGCCTTGAACGGGGCAACGGAATACCCGTCCTGCAGCAGAATGCGACAAAGAGCCGCCGTCAGCACGCTTTTGCCGGCATTGGAACTGGTCCCCTGCAACATCAGGGCAGGAATCTTGCGGTCAGGCTTGTGTTTTGGCATGGTGGAAGCTGTATCCCGTTTCCTTTCGTAAAACCAGTGCATTCCTGCCCATTTCGCCCCACAAGGCAGATTTGATAAAGGTTTAGCAAAGAATAATGGACGGTTGCCGAATTAGCAGGCACAAGAGCAGCATGACGCACATTCTTGCCATCGCGCGCGACAATGATAACGGCGCCATTCTCAAGCGCCAGCTTGAACAGCTGGGCGCCACAGGCACTCTTGCTTCCGAATCTGAAAGCATAGTTCATATCATGCGCACACAGCCCATACAGGGCATACTGATCAACATGCCCACATTCCTGCGCCTGCACGGTGAAGGAAAGAACATCATCAACGATTCCATGGGCAGCTTTCCCATGCTCCGCTGCCGGGTGGACGGAGAAACCGGAGCACTCACCGTGTTTGAACAGGGAGTAACCCCTGAACAGGCGCTCGCCCAGTTCGTGCACCAGTGCGCAGCCCAGCCGCCGCGCACCATCCGACGTGAGGAACGCACGGCCATTACCTGTGCCATTCTTCTTTCACAGGACGCGGGATTCAATCCGGCCACCACGGAACGTACCATAACTTTCGACGTATCCCCGCTCGGGACGTTCTGTTTTTCCACGCACATATGGAAGCCGGGACAAACTGCCTGGCTGCAATTTCTCGACCTTGCCGACAAGACTCCCATATCCGGAACCATTGTTCACGCCACCCGCTGGGGCAAGGGCTGCAAGCGTCCAGGGTGCGGAATAAGCTTCCATTCCATAACGGATACGCAAGGCGAAGAACTGGCCGTGCTGCTCAAAGGAAGCTGCATGGCACCCAAGAGAGTTATCATAAGTTGACCTTACCCGGAATTAGCATATTGAATTACATGCTGAATACGACTACATGTTCCTCAGCCGACGGCGAACATTGCAGGATCATTCCGTCTCAGCCCAAGCGAAGACGCCAACGCCCGCAAGTTACCGGACCAGGCTATTCAGGAGCATAATATGGTAAAATTCTTCAAGGTATTCGGTTCCATCATCGGTGCATGCCTGCTCATTGTCGCAGTGGGTACGGTTGCGCTCGTCACTCTGGTCGACCCGAACGACTACAAGAACCGCATTGCCGAAGAAGTTCGCAAACGGACCGGAAGAACCGTGGAGTTCACCGGAGACATATCTCTTTCCTATTTTCCCTGGCTTGGACTTGAAACCGGTCCCGTGCGCATGGCCAACCCCGACAGCTTCGGCGGCGGCGATTTCATGAGCCTCGACCGTGCAGGCATTCAGATCAAGCTGATGCCCCTGCTCAAGAAAGACGTGCAGGTTTCCTTTGTCACCGTTGAAGGACTGAAGCTCAACTTCATCCGCAACGCCAAGGGAGAAGTGAACTGGGAATTCACGCCCGAGCTGCCGGCTCCTGCGGCCGCTGCTGCCGCATCTGGAACAGCCACGGGTGCAGCACCCAAAACGTCCCAAGCTCCACAGGCCATCAAGGACGCCGACGGATTTGCTGACAACACCGTGGCCACGCCGCTGGAAACCCTGCCCGCCCTGCTGGTGGATTCCTTTGCCATTACCCGTGCAGACATCACTTTCACGGATGAACAGACCGGTACCACCCGTGCGCTGAAGGACCTTTCCCTCGCCACCTCGGCCATAACGCTGGGTAAACCTGTCGATCTTACCATCAAGACCAAGGTTGAATCGAACATTCCCCGCATGGAATCCGATGTCGACTTCCATACCACCTTTATGCTGGCGCATGACCTTACCCGCATCGAACTGGATAACCAGACGTTGAATGTGGACGCAAAGGGCAACACCTTTCCTGGTGGCTCGCTTTCCCTGCGCCAGCAGGGGGCCATGTCCTACGACCTGATGCAGCAGATATTCAACGTGCGGAGTTTCTCTGCCAATGCATATGATGCTGACCTGAGTGCCAGCGGCAAGCTTTCTCTGGCTGAAGCTCCCGTGTTTCACGGCAAGGTGGCTGTGGAATGCACCCTGCGAGATACGCTCAAGGCTCTTGGGCTGGAGTTGAAAACTGCTGATGCTTCGGTTCTGGACAAGGCCGCCCTCAGCTTTACCATTGCCGCCTCCCCCGTTCAGGTTGCCCTTTCCAACATCAACGGTACGCTCGATGACACGAATTTCAGTGGCGCAGTGCGCATCAGACAGTTTGCACGGCCGGAAATAAAGGCCGAGCTGGCTGTTACTGCGCTGGATGCAGATCGCTACATGCCTCTCGCGACAGACGGGAAGACCGAGAACGAAACGCCCCCTGCCAAGGACAACACGTCCGAAGCGGACAAAAACAATGCCCCTGCCCAAAACAGCACTGCCGACAAGCCTGACACGAGCGGAAAAACCGCCACGTCCGGCTCCGGCACCGCCAAGGCAGCCGCCAAGGACAACAAGCCTGCTGCAGCCCAGCCCGCAAAAGCCGCGCCTGCACAATCCGGCAAGCCTGCCGTTGCCGGAGAGGCTGATAAGGCCGCAGGAGAAGAGCCCTTCATCTCCGCGGAAGCCCGCAAGGCTCTGCGCAAGCTGTTGCTCGACGCGTCCCTGAAGGTCGGCGCATTCACCGTACAGAAAGTCTACCTGACGGATATGGATATCAAGGTCATGGCCAAGGACGGCATTTTCAAGGTATCACCCTGTTCCGCCAACCTTTTTGAAGGCCGCTACGATGCGGATATCACTGCGGACATCCGCAACAAGGATACCCGCTCCAGCGTCTCGCTGAACGCAAAGAACCTGCAGGTTGCCCCCATAACCGCGACCTTCATGGGTGACCCGCGCGCCACGGGAACAGCCAACTGGCAGACCAACCTCTACGCCACCGGCGATACGGTGCAGGAAGTTCTCTCCACCCTGAACGGCAAGGGGTCCTTCTCCGTCACTGACGGAGCGGTTCTCGGAGTGCAGATCGTTCCCGACAAGGTCAAGGGCGAGATCAGGAATTCAAAGGTGGACAAAGCAGACGATTCCCTGCGCAAGCAGTCCTTCGAGCGGCTTTCCGGCACGTATGTCGTGCGCTCGGGTCGCGTAACGAACAAGGACCTCGCACTTGTCGCCCCGAACATCAAAGGCTCCGGAGCCGGCTATGCAGACCTGTATCAGGACAAAGTCGACTTCAAGGCCGTTGTGCGCATTACGGGGCTTCCCAAAATTCCTGTTACCGTGACCGGAGCACTGTCTGCCCCGCTGTATGAATTTGATGCGCGGGCCCTGCTCAAAGCCACGTTCAGCAATCTGGGCGACCTGCTCCCCATCCCCGGTCTGACGGGAGACGATGCCGGCACCAAAAAGCAGAACGGCGGCAAAGACGAAAAGAAGCCCAAGAATCCTCTGGAACAACTGGGCAAGGGTCTGCAGCAGCTCTTCCAGCAATAGTTCAGAGAACCTCGCCCCCTGCCTCAGACAAAGAGAAGGAGAAGGATATGACACCGCACACACCCGAAAGCTTCGTACCGGCCTCCGGCGACAGAGCACCTGCCTTCAACCTCGTGAATGCAGCGGGTGAGCCGCGTCCGCTCTCCCATTATGCGGGCAAATGGCTTGTGCTCTACTTCTATCCCAAAGCCTCCACCCCGGGCTGCACGCGGGAAGCGCAAGGATTCACGACCCTCCTGCCGGACTTTGAAGCCTGCAATGCAACGGTGGTCGGCATGTCGCCGGACTCCTGCAAGGCCATCACCGGATTCATCGTCAAGCAACAGCTTGGTGTCGAGCTTCTTTCTGACCCGGACCGGACAGCGGCCAAAGCCTATGGCGTCTTCCAGCTCAAAAAGAACTACGGCAAGGAGTCCATGGGCATTGTACGCTCCACCTTCATCATCGACCCGCAGGGCGTGGTCCGCATGGTATTCAGCCCGGTGAAAAAGGTCGATACCCACATGCAGGAAGTGCTTGAGGCCGTTCGCACCCTCACGGCACAGCCATAACAGGGCATCTGAAGTTTCAATATTTTCAAAAAGATAACGCTGCAAAGATATTCTTTCAGCCCCCCCTTCCCTTGACAGGGGGGGTAGGCGTTGTTACCCGTCAAGTCTTGAGGGAAGCGGCAACCGTGCCCCGCTCCGGCAGTTCACGCTCATTTGGCGGGTCTGCCTGAACGTCTCGCCGCGAAAGCAGACGGAAACACATGCGGCAAGGCTGGCCCCTCGACAGGTAGATGTGACGGACACCGGCCGGTGTTCATACCCTTGGCAACAAAGCAGACGGGACTGGCTGCACACCATGAGCCTTGCACAGCGCGAGACAGACGTTCTCTCCACGATCATCGAGTCCTATATCACCACGGCGCTGCCGGTGGGGTCTCGAACCGTGGCCAACACCTCGCGTCTGAAACTTTCTGCCGCCAGCATGCGCAACACCATGGCCGACCTCACCGACAAGGGGTATCTGGAACAGCCCCACACATCGGCAGGTCGCATCCCTACAGCAAAAGCTTTCCGCCTGTATGTTGATTCACTGCTGCGCATGCGCCCTGTCTCCCGCGATGAGCGCGACAGCATTCTGAATCATATGACGTTACAGGGGCTGGAAATCAGCCAGATGCTGCAGCAGGCCACGGCACTGGTTTCCTCGCTCTCGCATGAAGTGGCTCTGGTGCTCGCGCCGGGTGGCAACGACGTGCGCTGGCGGCGGGTGGACTTCTCCCTTGTTGCAGACCGGCTGGTACTTGCCGTGCTTGTTCTGGACGGCGGCATAATCCGCAACCGCGTGGTAAGGCTGGACGAAAAGGTCTCTGCAGACGACCTTATCCACTTCGGCAATTACCTCAACAGCCACTACACCGGCCTTACCCTGTCAGAAGCCCGCAGCCGCATTTTGAATGAACTGCACAGAACCGGGGCGCATCTGGAAGAACTCTGCGCCCGTGCACTCGGCCTTGCCCGTCTTGCCTTTTCCGGCGAGGCGGAAGCGGAGCGGCAACTGTTTGTAGAAGGCACCCTGACCATGCTGGACAAGGCGGAATTCACCGATTCCGCACGCATGCGCGAACTGCTCGCGCTGCTGGATGAGCGGACCAGACTGCTCAAACTGCTGAACAACACCATGCGCAGCGCGGACGTTTCCGTCTCCATTGCACCGGACATGCCCGAAGCTGAAGACAGCTTCGCCGGACTGAGTGTCATTTCTGCCCCTTACGGCGTTGAAACCCCGCTTGGCGTTGTAAGCGTCATAGGCCCTCTGCGCATGGATTACGGCACCATCGTCCCTGTTGTGGACTGTATTTCAAAATCCCTATCCACCCTGCTGAAAGACCGGTTTTCCGCTTAGGGAACCGTATAGCATATTCTCAAGGAGCAAGTATTTCCATGGTTAAAGACAAGGTTGAACTGAGCGAGGAAGCAGCAGAGCAGCTCGAAAAGGACAAAGCCGGCGCTCCCGTGCAGGAAACCATAGATTTGACGGATGAAGAGCTTGTCGCACTGTGCAAGGCACGCGTATGCCCCGCCTGCAACGAAAAAGTCAGCGCCGACGAAGCACGCCTGCGCTCGCTGGCAGAAATGGACAACTTCAAGAAGCGCATCCAGCGCGAAAAGGAAGAACAGGCCAAGTACGCAGCGGAAAACGTTCTTTCCAGCCTGCTGCCCACGCTGGACAACCTTGGCCTTGCCATTGAATACGGACGTAACCTTGAAGGCTGCAAAGACATGCTCATCGGTGTTGAAATGACCCAGAAGCTGCTTCTCGACGCCATTGCACAGCACGGCCTGATACAGGTAGGTGCCACCGGAGAGGCCTTTAATCCCGAAGTCCATGAAGCCATTGGTCAGGAGCCCTGTCACGATACGCCCGAGGGCTGCATCAAGAAGGTCATGCAGAAGGGCTACCGCCTGAAGGAACGCCTGCTGCGCCCTGCCAAGGTCATGATTTCCACCGGCAAGGCATAGCCTTCCGTCGCATATTACGCACCAAACGGGCGCGGGAAGCATTTCCCGCGCCCGTTTTTCTTACACAGACGTGCAGGATATAATTTGAAAAAACGTTTCATTGCACCAAGTTGCAACATCTTGTGTAAAAAATTTCACCAGTCCCCCTTGCCCCTCGGGAAAACGAACTTAGTTTTTCCCCGAAGCTGACGCGATGCCGCTCCGACTGGCAGCGGCTCATATATCAGACAGAATTTACACACATATTTCGTGACTATCTCGTTAGGAGGAATCGCACATGGGCAAGATCATCGGTATTGACCTTGGAACTACCAACTCCTGTGTCTACATCATGGAAGGCAAGGACCCCAAATGTATCACCAACCCCGAAGGCGGACGTACCACCCCTTCCGTAGTCGGCTTTACCGACAAGGAGCGTCTCGTCGGTGATATCGCCAAGCGTCAGGCCGTTACCAACCCTGAGCGCACCGTTTTCGCCATCAAGCGTCTTATGGGTCGCCAGTTCAATGCTCCCGAAGTCGGCCGCTGGGCCGACCACTCTCCCTACAAGATCGTTTCCGGCAACGGCGGCGATGCACACGTTGAAATCGAAGGCCGCAGCTACTCCCCTGCCGAAGTTTCCGCAATGATCCTCGGCAAACTGAAGGCAGACGCTGAAGCCTATCTGGGCGAAGAAGTGACCGAAGCGGTCATTACCGTTCCCGCATACTTCAACGACTCCCAGCGTCAGGCCACCAAGGACGCAGGCCGTATCGCCGGTCTGGAAGTGAAGCGCATCATCAACGAACCCACCGCAGCTTCGCTTGCGTATGGCTTTGACAAGAAGGCCAACGAGAAGATCGCCGTGTTCGACCTCGGCGGCGGTACCTTCGATATTTCCATTCTCGAAGTGGGCGACAACGTTGTTGAAGTGCGCGCCACTAACGGCGACACCTTCCTCGGCGGCGAAGACTTCGACCTTGCCATCATCAATTATCTGGTGGACGAGTTCAAGCGCGAGAACCACGGCATCGACCTGTCCAAGGACCGCATGGCCCTGCAGCGTCTGAAGGAAGCAGCTGAAAAGGCCAAGAAGGACCTTTCCACTTCCATGGAAGCGGAAGTGAACCTGCCCTTCATCACTGCCGACCAGACCGGCCCCAAGCACCTTATGCTCAAGCTTTCCCGCGCCAAGCTGGAAAAGCTGGTGGAACAGCTTGTCGACCGCACCATCGCCCCCTGCAAGAAGGCACTGGCAGACGCCGGCCTTACCGCTGCAGAAATCGACGAAGTGGTGCTCGTGGGCGGCATGACCCGTATGCCTCTGGTGCAGAAGAAGGTTGCAGAATTCTTCGGCAAGGAACCCAACCGTTCCGTGAACCCCGATGAAGTGGTTGCCATGGGCGCCGCAATTCAGGGCGGCATTCTTGCCGGTGACGTGAAGGACGTGCTGCTGCTCGACGTAACCCCGCTGTCTCTGGGTATCGAAACCCTCGGCGGCGTGTTCACCAAGCTGATTGAACGCAACACCACCATCCCGACCAAGAAGTCGCAGACCTTCACCACCGCTGCGGACAACCAGCCTTCCGTGTCCATCCATGTCATGCAGGGCGAACGCCCCATGGCAGGTGACAACATGACTCTCGGCCGCTTTGAACTGACCGGCATTCCCCCGGCACCCCGTGGCATGCCCCAGGTTGAAGTGAGCTTCGATATCGACGCCAACGGCATCGTGCACGTTTCCGCCAAGGATCTGGGTACCGGCAAGGAACAGTCCATCCGCATCACCGCTTCTTCCGGTCTTTCCGAAGACGAGATCCAGCGCCTTATCAAGGAAGCCGAATCTCATGCTGACGAAGACAAGAAAAAGCAGCAGGTTATCGAAGTTCGCAACCAGGCGGACACCCTGATCTACTCTGCCGAAAAGTCCATCCGCGACCTCGGCGACAAGCTGGATGCCGGCCTGAAGAGCGAAATTGACGGCAAGATCGAAGCGCTCAGAAAGGTCATGGAAGGCGAAGACGTAGACGCCATCAAGAAGGCAACCGACGAACTGTCTCAGGCTTCCCACAAGCTGGCCGAGCAGCTCTACGCCCAGCAGGCGCAGGGTGCACAGGGCGGCGAAGCCGGTGCCGATGCAGGAGCCGCAGGTGGCCCCCGCAAGGAAGATGACGACGTGGTCGACGCAGACTACACCGAAGTGAAGAAGTAAACTTACGAGCCTGCAAGCCGGAGCGGACACCCGCTCTTGCAATTGCAACGGTATATGATTAGCTTGGCCTGATTCGTCGTTTGGCGGATCAGGCCTTTATCATTATGGTACCCATTATGCGAAAATATTCCGAATCGAATACCACGCGGCATTCACGGATGCCGATCCTTGCGGTCTTTGGTCTGCTGTTCGTCTTCGCCCTGCTCGCAGGTTGCCAGAAAGCGATTGTGGCTCCTCCCATGCAGTCTGGCGCAGAGCAGTACATGACGCTGCCCGAACAGGCGTTTACCGCCTATTCAAACGGCGATTTCAAGCGAGCGGAAGCCCTCTATGACAGAACTCTCCAGCTTCCGCAGCTCTCGCAGGAAGAAACTCTTGAAGCATGGAAGTATTTCTCGTTGAGCACCATTGCCAACGAAAAATACAACCTCGGGATTGAGGCGCTTGAAAAATGGCGTTCCCTTAATCCGGATGCGGAAAACACTTCGGAATGGCTCAACGCCTTCAGCAAGTGCATGCTCAACCTGCCCCGCCAGAAAGCCGTGGACATGCTGCAGGCTCTTTCTGCCGACTCCGGCCGTTCCAGAGCCGTGCGCACGGAAGCCACCCTGCTGCTCGCCAGCCGGGAATGGACAGACGGTGAAGACCCGCACGGCGCCATGCAGACCCTTTCCGACCTGTATGAGCAGGCTTCGAAGAGCACGGATGCCAAGGCCTACAAAGGCACACTGGAAAACCGCCTGTTCGCACAGTTGCAGTCTGCCGAACCTGAAGCGCTTGCCATGCTCGCGGGCCTGCTGACGCCTGAAAACGAGCTGGATTTCCCCTATTCCATCATCCTGCTTGAAAAGGCCCGCCGTTCCGCCACGGACAACGAAAGCTGGCCGCTGGCACATCAGGCATTGCAGCGACTGCGCCTTGCAGGACATTTTTCCGACAAGCTGCTTGTGGAGCGGATTCTGCGTCCTCTTGAGCAGGAATACGGGCAGCCTGCGCAGGGCATAGCCCTTGCGCTGCCCCTGACCGGCCCCTTCGGCAACATCGGCTGGAAGATCGTGCGCGGTGCGGGCGTGGCCCAGTGGGATCTCGCCAAATCCGGCAACGATCTTTCCGTTACGATCATCAACACCGCAGCTGCAGGCTGGGAAAAGAAGCTCGCAGCCCTGCCCAAGGGCATAAGCGTTGTCGGCGGCCCCCTGCGTACCGAATCCATGGACCTGCTCAGAAAACAGGGCCAGCTTGATGACCGCAGCTTCTTCACATTCCTTTCCACCCTTGAGCAGGGCGAAGAGGGCAAGGTGGCATGGCGCTTCTTCTCCAGCCCCCGCGACCAGGTGCGCACCGTGCTCGAATTTGCCAAGAACGATCTTGGTATTGAAAATTATGGAGTTCTGTATCCCGACGAAGCGTTCGGCATGCGCATGAACAGCCTTTTCAAGGAAACCGGCTCAGAACTTGGCATCAACACCACTGCCACGGCTGCCTATGCTCCCAAGGACTCCCCCTCATGGGGCAAGACCCTGCGCACATTCCTCAGGGTTCCCGGCCGCCGCGCGGGTGAGGACGACCCCATGCCTCCCAAGCCGCCCTTCCAGGCTGCGTTCCTGCCTGACGGCTGGCAGCAGATGCAGAGCCTCATTCCCCATTTCTTCTTCTATCAGGAAACACGCATGGTCTTCCTCGGCTCCGCGCTGTGGGAGCAAGGACTTTCTTCCAGCAAAGACGTGGAAACGCGCTACTTCAACCTGGCCGTATTCCCCGGTTCATGGAACCCCTTCACCCCCACCACGGCCGCAGCAAACCTTACCAAGACGCTTGATGAATCCGGCCTTGGCAAACCCGACCTCTGGGTCGGCCTCGGATACGACTTCGTGCGCTTTGCCTCGCTGCTCGGCTCACCCGAAGAAGCGGTTTCCGCCGACGACATGAACCAGCGCATCCAGACCGCGCAGGCCATGGACTGGAGCATTGCTCCCATCCACTGGACGCCGGAAGGCCGCGCCTCGCAGAAGATGTTCCTGTTCACGCCTTCCAGCGCCGGATTCGAGCCGCTTGATCCTGCCAGCTTCCGCGAGAAGCTGGAGCAGATCCGCCAGCGTCACGAAGAACGCGTGAAGATGCTGGAAGAGGAATATCAGAAGAAAATCAAGGGCTGATACCGTCCCGCTCACGGCCAGCCCAATGCGGAGTACCGGACGCCCTGCATTCCGACAGCCCCGCAGAGAACTTTGGATACGAGGAGATCATTCCATGAAAATATCGCCTGAGCGCGTAGCAGAAATCGCCAAACTGGCGCGCCTTGAACTGGACGAGGACAAGCTGTCACTGTTTGCCGGTCAGTTCGAATCCATTCTCAACTACATGGAAACGCTCAACGAGCTGGACACCAGCGACGTTGAGCCGCTCTACAGCCCCGTGATGCACAGCACGGTCCTGCGTGACGACGTTGCGGCCAAGACAGCCGAACGGGATGCCGTTCTTTCCAACGCACCCCAGACCGACGGGCAGTTCTTTGTCGTGCCCAAGATCGTCTAATACGCCGGAGACTCAGTAGAATGTCTGACCTGTATACCAAATCACTTTCCGAGATCCGCACCCGTCTTCTTGCCCGCGAGGTATCCGCGGAAGAAGCCGTGTCCTCGTGCCTTGCACGCATTGACGCGACCGAGCCCAAGATTCAGGCCCTGCTCAACCTGCAGCGCGAAGAAGCCCTTGCCACGGCAAAGGCCATGGACGCAGCCGGCCCCGATGCAGACAAGCCTCTCTGGGGCGTTCCCGTTACCGTGAAGGACGTGTTGTGCACCAAAGACGTGACCACGACCTGCGGATCGAAAATTCTGGGCAACTTCAAGCCGTTCTATGATGCCTATGCCGTACGCAAGCTCAAGGAAGCAGGCGCTGTCATCATCGGCAAGACCAACATGGACGAATTCGCCATGGGGTCTTCCACCGAAAATTCCGCCTTCCACCCCACCCGCAATCCGTGGGATCTTTCCCGCGTGCCGGGCGGTTCTTCCGGCGGTTCCGCAGCATCCGTGGCTGCTTCGCAGGCTTTCGGCTCGCTGGGTACGGATACCGGCGGCTCCATCCGCCAGCCCGCTTCCCTGTGCGGCTGCGTGGGCATGAAGCCCACCTACGGCCGCGTTTCCCGCTACGGCATGGTCGCCTACGGTTCCTCGCTGGATCAGATAGGCCCCATGACCCGCACTGTGGAAGACAACGCCCGCATGCTGCAGGTAATCGCCGGCCATGATCCCAAGGATTCCACCTGTTCCGAACGTGCCGTGCCCGATTATCTGGCAGCGCTCGGCCGCGACAGCCTGAAGGGTGTCCGCATCGGCCTGCCCGCAGAATTCTGGGGCAAGGGGCTTGATCCGGAAGTTGAGGCCGCCTGCGCCTCTGCCCTGAACCAGCTCAAGGACCTCGGTGCCGAACCGGTGGAAGTTTCCCTGCCGCATTCTCCCTACGCCATTGCGGTGTACTACATCGTGGCCATGGCTGAAGCCAGCTCCAACCTCGCCCGCTTCGACGGCGTGCGCTACGGCTACCGCGATGCCGATGCCGACGAACTGCTCGACATCTACGTGAAATCCCGCAGCAAGGGCTTTGGCGATGAAGTGCAGCGCCGCATCATGCTCGGCACCTACGTGCTTTCTTCCGGCTATTACGATGCTTACTACCGCAAGGCCGCTCAGGTACGCCGCCGCATCCGCGAAGACTACGAAAAGGCACTCAGCCAGTGCGACGTGCTCTGCGGACCTGCATCCCCGGTTTCCGCTTGGAAGGTGGGTGAACTTACGGATGATCCGCTGAAGATGTACCTCATGGACATCTACACCATCTCGCTGAACCTTGCGGGGCTGCCCGGCCTGTCGCTGCCGGTGGGACTCGGCAAGGACAGCGGAATGCCCTTGGGCCTGCAGCTTCTGGGCAAGGCCTTTGACGAGGCGACCATCTACTCCGTTGCGCACGCACTGGAAAAGGTCACCCCGTCCATCGGCACCCCCGCCGGACTGTAACAGGCAAAACCTTCATATATACTGCAGGCGGGAAAGCACCATTGCTTCCCCGCCTGTTTCCGTTAGAATATCCGGACCGGAACAACCATCAGCAAACCATCATATGGCCCCTTAAGACCATATTCAGGACTCGCACCATGACCATTGCGGTAGCCATAAGCGGCGGCACTGATTCCATGTTCGCCCTGCTTTCCCTGAAAGAACAGGGTCATAACGTCATTGCCCTGCATGCGCACTTCCTGCCCCGCAGCGAGGAACGCGAGCAGGCACTTGCCGCCATGTGTGAACAGCTTGATGTTCCCTTCCACGCCGTGGACCTGCACGACGAGTTTGAACGGTGCGTGGTGCTCCCCTTTCTGGATGAATATGCCAAGGCGCGTACCCCCAACCCCTGCGCGCTCTGCAACGCCCGCATGAAATTCGGCGCACTGTGGCGCGAAGCGGAAAAACTGGGGGCCACGCACATCGCCACCGGTCATTATGCCGTGCTGCATGAGCACCCCGCATACGGGCGCATACTTTCACGAGGACAGGATGCCACAAAGGACCAGAGCTACTTCCTGTCGCTGGTTTCGCCTGCCGCACTGGCTCGGGCAGTCTTCCCTCTCGGCACATGGACCAAGGAAGCGGTAAAGGCGAATCTGGCGCAACGGGGACTCATCCCCCCCTACCCCAGTGAAAGTCAGGAAATCTGCTTTGTGCCGGATGACGACTACCGAGCCTTTCTGCGCAGTAGGCCGGTAGCCCTGCACGGCAAAGGCCCCATGGTCACGACGGATGGCGAACGGGTGGGAACCCACGAAGGGCTGTGGCAATACACGGAAGGACAACGCAAAGGGCTGGGCATTGCATGGAAAGCCCCGCTCTACGTAGTGGGCAAGAACGCCCGGACAAACACGCTGGTTGTCGGAGAAAAAGAAACACTGGCATCAGCCGGATGTGCGGTGACAGACCTCAACCTGCTGGTGCCATATGAGAAGTGGCCGTCCGAACTGCTTGTACGCATCCGATACCGGCAACAGCCGCTCCCGGCGACCGTGACCATGCAAACCGGTCCCGAATCTGTGCGCACCATGACCGTGCATTTCGACACGCCACGCACGCCCCCGGCCGCAGGGCAGATATGCTGCGTCTACGATACGGAACAGAATGTTCTTGCAGGTGGTATCATCGACCGTGCGTTGTAGCTGCCGCTGCAATCACGCCGTTCTTGGTGTACCCAGCAAATCTTCCATCATATCCAGCAACATGGTCTGATTCAGGGGCTTTTCAAGAAAACCGTCCGCACCAAGCAATGTCGCTGTCTCACGAGCATTAGACAGGCTCAGGTAAGCTGCTCCCGAAGTCATGGCCACAATGCGCACCGCCGGAAACTCCTTACGCAGCTGCATAATGGTCTGCAAACCATCCTGCTCGGGCATGAACAGATCGGTGATTACCAGATCAGCGCCATGGTTGCGCATGGCCTGCATCCCCTCGATACCATTTCCGGCGAGCACCACCTGATACCCGCCTTTCTTCAGAACGACCTGCAGCAACTCGCGCACGAGTGCGTCGTCTTCCATGACAACCACACGATTGGGTGCCAAAGCAATGTTGAATGTGCCCCCCATAACCTCACCTTCAGGCTCCTACGGCAGCCTGTTCCTGCGGAGCAGTCTCCATGTTTTCACGCCTGCGGAACCCGGCACTGCCGGGAGCCGGAACCAGATCATAGCCGAACTGCCTTGCCATGTAGATGAGGGGATCGACGTTGCCGGTCTGCCTCATGATTTCCATAAGCGTTTCCACACCGAGCTTGGCGCCCGTATCGTATGGATTTACTTCCCTCAACAGCGTGGAATACGACTTCCCCACTTCTTTTGCCAACGCCTTGGCAGGAACATGGCTATTCAGCACAACGTGATGAACAATGCGAGATAAATCATTAAGCATGTGATCCCTCCTGTATGCCATCCTGCAAGGATACAAAATGCATACCATAAGAGAGGGCTTGCATAACTTACAATATTCGCGGGCTCCCGGACATTGTTGTACCAATTCCGGACCGCGATGCGACACTACAATTTAAAATGTAAACATTAAGTTTACACTTAAACATCATACATTCTCTGAATCCATGCGCCAGGTCCTGCTTATACCGTGCTTGCGGAGCATGGTATACAGCCTCTGGCGGGAGACACCGGCAATCCTGCTGGCTCGGGAGACATCTCCCCCCGTCTGCCCCAGAAGTCTGAGAAGATAGGTGCGCTCTGCCGCATCCAGCACCTGATCCCGAAACGCTTTCCATTCACCAAGTGTCTCCCCCTCATTCGGCACGCCGCAGGGTAAGGAAACGGCATCCGGCGCATCATGCACGTCGCGGAACGGAGACTCCTCGCCGAGTTGATAGTATTTTTCCGACCATCTTTTAACGGATTCGTCCGGCCCCCCGGCCACACGGGACCGTGCCACGGCTACACGCACACTGCTCGGCAGATGTTCCGGCAGCAGTTCAGGGGAAAAACGCCCGCGAATGACGCTCTGGTCGGTAACATGCAGCAATTCGCGCACATTGCCCGGCCACGGATAGGCGAGCAACTCGCCGAGAAAGGCATTGTTGAGCTGCTTCCGCGGAAAACCATACCGTTGACACGCCTTGTCCGCAAAATGCCGCACCAGTTCTGAAAGATCATCCATCCGCTCTCGTAGTGGAGGCAGATGGATATGCATGGCCTGCAGGCGGAACAGCAGGTCTTCCCTGAATGTCCCCTTATGCACCATGGCAGGAAGAACCCTGTTGGTCGCGGCAACCAGACGAAAATCGCTATGCACTTCGCGCCCTCCGCCCACCGGCCTGAAGCGCTGTTCTTCCAGCACACGCAGGAAAGCCCGTTGCTGCGGCATGGCCAGCTCACCAACTTCATCAAGGAAAAGCGTTCCGCCGTGTGCCTGCATGACCAGCCCGTCGCGGGGGCGGTCGGCGCCTGTAAAGGCACCGCGAGCATGCCCGAAAAGCTCGCTCTCAGTGAGCGTTTTTGCAATGGCCCCGCAGTCCACAGCAATAAAGGGACCGGCAACCCGCTGGCTGTTGCGGTGTACGGCGCGGGCAAAGAGTTCCTTACCTGTCCCGGTTTCGCCGGTAATAAGAACAGGCGCTTCACTTGAAGCCGCTTCGGACAGCAGCCTGAAACAACGCTGCATGGAAACACTGTTGCCCACAATGCCGAATCGTTCGGGTTCCGTAAGCTGGCAGGCTCCTTTACGATAAGCCAGAGCGCGTTGCACGGCTTCCCTCACCGAGGCAAGGGAGGTCGGCTTGCTGATGTAGTCGAGTGCGCCGCTGGTAATGGCCAGTTCCGCACCGTCCGCATGCCCGTCGCCGGTAATGATGATAATCTCCGGCGCTCCTTCGGCGGCAGAGATTTCAGGAATAAACCTGAGGCCGTTACCATCCGGCAGGCCCACATCCAGCAGGACCAGATCGAACCGCTGTCTTTCGAGAGCATCTCGTCCATGCGCCATGGAGCCCGCCCCCTGCGCTTCATGGCCGTCCAACTGCATGGCGGAAAGGAGCATCTCCCTGAAGAGGGCGTCATCTTCTATGATAAGAATACGGGCCATTGTTACCTTATCCCTGCATCTACCCTGTAAGTAGCAATTTCAGACCCTGCTGTCCTGTCGGACCGGGGCAACAGCAGGCGGACCATCGTTCCCTTTTCCGGCGATGACTCCACAAAAAAATTCCCATTATGCAGCCAAGCGATTCCCCGCGCCAAAGACAGCCCAAGTCCCTTTGCCCCTTCTGATTCACGTGTGGTAAAATAGGGGTCTGCACAGGCTGCAAGGACGTCAGCGGTCATACCTGAGCCGGTATCAAGAACTTCCAGCGCAACCACGGCTCCGTCATCACGGCTCGAGACATTCACTACAATCTCTCCGCCGTCAGACAACGCATGCAGGGCATTATCCCACAGAGCGTCCAATGCCAGCCCCAGCAATTGGCTGTCACCAGGCACTTGCAGGAGAGCGTGATGCCCAGACTGGCAGGAGCTTTGGGCGGCGACGTCTTCTCCCGACGTATCTCCCACAATCAAGGAAACCCTCACACGTTCCGGCAGGGTGTCCCTTCGTTCATCCAGCCATACCTGCACAGTCTGCACCAAATAGAGCGGCACCAGTCTGCATTCGACCCGTCCTGCCATGATCCGAGCAGTGCGGATGGCAGCCTCGGCATGCTCGCATCCGCGAAGAATATTCTGCAAAGCGCGGGATTGCATGGGGGAATCGTCCGCAGCCAGGGAAGCCGCTATCTCGGCAAATCCCTGAATGGATGCGAGGGTGTTGTTGAATTCGTGTGTCAACCCGCGGGCAAACCGCAGCATATCTGCCCGCAGTTGCCGGGGCGGTTCAGCCTGCTCAAGCATGACTATCCCTCCTTTTCCGTCACCGGACGAAAGAGGCGGAAGGGGAAAAAAGGATGCCCGCACAGCACAGCCACGGACAGTTCCGGCCATGCCATTCCATGGCTTCCCACTCTCCACAGCTGTTTGCAGAGGACTACCTTCCGTGAGGGTCAAACAATGCGTCTGAGCAGTCCCGCCCGCTCCATAAGAGTCTTGCTGCAAGGTGCGAAGCAATTCGCAGAACCGTGCATCAGCGCGCAGTATGGAGCCGGAGCAATCCACCTCGGCTACCCCCTTGCGGCAGGCGGATCCGTCGTCACATGTATTCAACGAATATGTCCTCCATATCTACAGTTAGGCAACAGGACGGTTCATGGCACAGCAGCCTGCATCTTCATAGTTGTATTGACCACCATGCACCACACTGTATGTGCAGGAAATGGCAGTTGCGGGGCCTCATTTTTTCCTGGTCCGCATGGCAGCAAGACCCGACCGGATTCGTTTAGCCTTGGCAGGGCCAATGCCGGGCAGCGCTGCAAGTTCCGCTTCCGAGGCATCGGCCATTTCACGTATCGATGAAAAATGCTCCCACAGAACTTTGGCCAGCGAAGGGCCTATGCCCTCTATGCGTTGCAGTTCTCCGGCCAGAGCTGTTCCTGCGCGGGCCTTTCTGTGCCGCCGGATGGAATAGTCGTGCACGGAATCACGGATCAGCTGCAAAAACAGCAGTTCCGGCGAACCGGCCTTCATGGCAACAGGATTCACCCTGCCCGGAAGAAAAATGGAATCCGCCACGCCGCCCTTGCGCCTGTCTGCACGGGTCCCTTCTTCCACACGCGCCTTGGCGATGGACGCCACGGCAAAAAGATCGGCGCTTCCCTGCTCTTCCAGCACGGACATGACCGCACCAAGCTGACCGCGCCCGCCATCCACAAGGAGCAGGTCCGGCCAGGGCGGACCGGATTCAAGCCGTCGCTTCATCCACGCGGCAAGCACTCCATAGTCATCACCACCGGCGTCCTCGTCCGCAAAGGCATAGGTCCGGTACTGATCTTTGGCAGCCTTGCCACCTTCGAAGACAACCACGCCCACCCGCGTATCCTTGCCCCCGGTATGCGACACATCCACAGCCTCTATGCGATGAGGCGGTTCGGCCATGCCCAGCTTTGCCGCAAGGATGTCTTCCACACTGCGGGAAGCAGAGGACCTGACTTCTTCGGCCGCGTTGGTCTGGGCCATGGTTACAAGACGGTTCTCTGCCTCGTTCCGGGGCGGCCCTATGCGGACAATTCCCCCACGCAATTCTCCCAGCGCTTCTGCCAGCGCGGCAAGGGGGTTATCTTCTTCCGCTATGTCCTCCGCTCCGACGAATTCAGAACTAACACCTGCTGCAAGACCGGCAGGGAGAATTGGGGCGTCGGTTCTGTCATTTTCCGGGTCTGCGGGTACCCCTGCCCCTATTCCGGCAAGGGGGCTTTCTGTTGCAGATGCACCGACATACTGTGATTCCACATTCGTGGCTACCTGTTCGGGAGACACAACACCATGGCCTTCATCATCATGGGCATCAAGAGCCCACGGGATGACAATACGCTGCGGTACCACACTCTGCGGCCCGTAATACTGCCCCAGAAAGCTGAGAACCATCTCCGGCGCCTCTTCCAGCCCGAGACCATTCCAGAAGAAGTTGCGGCCGTCGAGCAGCACGCCACCACGGACAAACAGAATGCCAAGCGCCAGCCCCTTGGAGGTTTCCGCCACACCGAGCACGTCCATATCCCGTTCGGTTCCGAGCACTGCAGCCTGTTTTTCCACGGTGCGCCGTATGGAGGCAACCTGATCCCGCAGCTCTGCGGCCTTCTCGAACTCCAACGCTTCGGAGGCATCCAGCATCTGCTGCTGCAAAAGTTCAAGCAGTTCAGAGGACCGCCCGTTCAAAAGCAGTTCCACCTTTCCCACCATGGCCCTGTATTGCACATTATCCACCGGAAGGCAGCAAGGGCCGAGACATTGCCCCATATGATGGTAGAGGCAGGGGCGCACCCTGTTCTTGAATGCCGTATCGGAACAGCGCCGAAGCAGGAACGCACGCTGAATGGCCTTCCATGTATCACGGGCAGCCTGAGCCGAGGTATACGGCCCGAAATAGGCTGAACCATCGCGCACAACCTTGCGGGTCAGGGTTAATCGCGGCCATTCGTGGCGCTTGCTGAGTTTGAAGAGAATGTACTGCTTATCGTCGCGCAGCACGATGTTGTAACGGGGGCGATGCTTCTTGATCAGGCTCGCTTCCAGCAACAGGGCTTCTTTTTCCGATGTGGTGGAAAGCGTATCAACACTCGCCGCCATGCGGACCATGGCCCGTGTCTTCGGCGTGAGCGCCTTGTCAGGTCGGAAATAGGAGGCAAGCCGCTTTCGCAGAACCTTGGCCTTGCCTACATATATTATACGTCCGTCCCCGTCCTTGAACAGGTAGACGCCAGGGGTAAGCGGTATTGTGTGCAGTGCAGGTGATTCCATATCCCGTTTTCTGCCAAGTTCCCCCGAACTCGTCAAATGGAGGCAGAGATAAACCATCTTGCGCGTGTCATTATTATGACACATCAAACACTATTTCAGGTATAATTTTTTGCACAACATTACTCTCTAGACATTTAATACCAGCTAATCGTCTAATTTTAATTACTAATTTTAAATTTAAATCATCCAAGAATAATTTTTTGTACCGTTTAAAAAATTTGACCTTTTTTCTTGCCATGCCATGCGGGGTGGAGTAAAAGACTCCTAACTAACTATGGTCATTTGCGTCAGGAACGACCAAAGCAAAAGAAAGAAGGAATAGACAAATGAAAAGAGTTATCACTCTGATGCTCGCACTTGCCATGGTATTCGGCGCTGTTGCCACCAGCTCCGCTACCGATTTCAAGGCAAAGGGCACCTTCCAGATGGGTTACGAATGGACCGACAACGCCAACTTCAACGATTCTGAAGCTGACGGCCAGTCCGAAGACGATTTCGTTGCAGCACAGCGTTTCCGCACCCAGATCGACATGGTTGCCAGCGAAAACCTTTCCGGTGTTGTATTCTTCGAAATCAACAACGTTTGGGGCCGCGGCTCCAACACCGCTGGTAGAACCACCGGTGGCCAGATCGGCACTGACGGCGTGAACGTTCAGACCCGTCGTGCTTACATCGACTGGACTGTTCCGAACACCGCTCTTGACATCCGCATGGGTCTCCAGGGTCTGGCCCTGCCCGGCGCTGTTGCCGGTTCCCCCATCCTGGATAACGACGTAGCCGCTGTTGTTGCTTCCTACAAGTTCAACGACATGTTCTCCATGACCGGTTTCTGGGCACGCCCCTACGACACCTCTGCGAACAACGAAGACACCGCAAACGCTCAGGACGAAATGGATATGTTCGGCCTGATCGGTGGCATCAAGCTGGACGGCATGGAGTTCACTCCCTATGCTGTGTACAGCGCCATCGGCAAGGACGTTGCTGACGTTGACTTCCAGTCCCTCTCCGGCGTAGCCGGCGTTGCTGCTGATGACAATGCCCGCGCTTACTGGCTGGGCATGGGCTACAGCCTCGACATGTTCGACCCCATCGTATTCTCCATGGACGCAGTGTACGGCGCAGTTGACGCTGGCGATGCAAAGACCGGCGACGAAGACGCTCTGGACCGTTCCGGCTGGACCATCATCGGCAAGCTGTCCTACAAGATGGACATGGTTACCCCCGGCGTTATCGGCTGGTACGCTTCCGGTGAAGACGACGATCTGGACAACGGTTCCGAACGTATGCCTTTCATCGACGGCGCCTTCGGCCCCACCTCCTTCGGCTTTGACGGCGCAGCTGTTGGCTTCGCCACCTACGACGTGCTCGGCACCTCTAACGTAGGTACCTGGGCCGCTGGTCTGCTGCTCGAAGACATCAAGGTTATCGACAGCCTGACCTCTCAGATCCGCGTTGTATACGTACAGGGTACCAACGACGCTGACATCCTCAAGGTTGCTTCCATTGACCCCGTTGGCGAAGTTTCCGGTGACGGCTACTTCCTGACCGACGAAGACAGCGCTTGGGAAATCAACTTCGACCACAAGTACGACATCTATGAGAACCTGGCTCTCTTCGTAGAAATGGGTTACATCAACCTGGACCTCGACGAAGACACCTGGGGCCTCACCGGCAACCAGAAGTACGACGAAGACGCCTACAAGCTGGGCTTCTACTTCCAGTACACCTTCTAAGGTTTACTGCTAGAACCGTACTTGACAGATCCTGACGCATTGATAGCCGGGGACTTCGGTCCCCGGCTTATATTTTGCCCTTTGTTCAGATATGACGATGCCTGATGACGCTCATTTGCCCTTCCGCCCCGCTACCCTGGAACCGCACGCAGCTCTCCTCCCCCCTCCCTCATACAACCGAACTTCCGCACCAGCCGCATCATCCATACTCGACTTTTCCGCCTCCCTCCTATAAGAGAAGGGCGTTCCGATCAGTTCCCACGACCTGCCTGCAACCCCGCCGCTTTGCCCTTCTTCTGCGGTAAGGCGAGTCCTCTCGCATCTACACCAAGGACGGCACACTGCGCGCAGCGGTCAGGCGAAACATAAGGAGCCGCAATGCCCTGTCGTAGCTTTTCCTATCAGTCCCCCGAGGATGCAGCGCCCATACGCGCCATGCTCTCAGGTCGGGATGATCCCAACAACTCCGTAGAACCTGTGGTGCAGGATATTCTCGCCACTGTTCAGAAAGACGGGGACGCGGCCCTCATTGCCTATACACAGAAGTTCGACTGCCCATCTTTCACATCTGCGATGCTGCGCGTACCTGCCACAGTGCTCCAAAACGCTTCGCAACAGGTTCCTGCCGAAGACCTTGCCATAATCCTGGAAGCGGCATCCAATATCCGCGCCTTCCATGAACGCCAGAAGCAAAATTCGTGGTTCACCACGGCTGAAGACGGCACGGTGCTCGGTCAGATGGTGCGACCGGTTGACCGCGTCGGCCTGTATGTTCCCGGCGGACAGGGCGGCAATACACCGCTCATCTCCAGCATGCTCATGAACGCGATTCCCGCCCAGGTGGCCGGAGTACCCTCCATAGCCGTTGTCTCTCCCCCGCGCGAGGACGGCACGCCCAATCCCTACATCCTTGCCGCAGCCCATGCGCTCGGCATTGACGAGGTATACGCCTGTGGCAGCGCATGGGCCATTGCCGCCCTTGCATACGGCACCGAAAGCATCGCCCCGGTGGATGTCATCGCCGGTCCCGGCAATATCTTTGTTGCCACGGCCAAGCGCATGCTCATCGGCAAGGTGGGCATAGACATGATCGCCGGACCGAGTGAAATCCTCATTCTGGCTGACAGCACTGCCCGCCCGGATCAGGTGGCCGCAGATATGTTATCACAGGCGGAACATGACACGCTGGCATCCTCAGTTCTCATTACCGACTCGGCAGCTCTGGCCGACGCCGTGAAGGCCGAACTTGTCATACAGACGAAGGCCCTGCCGCGATGCGATATCGCGCGCAAAGCCCTTGCCGACTGGGGCGCCATTGTCGTTACATACACCATGGACCAGGCAGTGGAACTGTCCAACAGCATTGCACCGGAACACCTTGAAGTGATTGTTGCAGACCCGTGGACCATGCTGCCCAAACTGCGCAATGCCGGTGCCATATTCCTTGGTGCCAACTCTCCCGAACCGGTGGGGGACTACTTTGCCGGCCCCAACCATGTGCTCCCCACTAACGGAACAGCGCGCTTTTCATCAGCCCTTTCCGTGGAAACGTTTACCAAAAAATCAAGCATCATTGCGGCGTCAGCTGCCTTCACACAGGCCAATGCGGCAAAGATAGCCCGCCTTGCCCGTCTTGAAGGACTTGAAGCACACGCTCGCTCTGCGGAATCCCGCACACGATAAATCTTTTCAGGAGAAGACCATGAACGTTGTCACCAAGACCAACATCACTGAGTATCCGCTTGTTTCCCGCGGCAAGGTTCGCGACATCTACGAAATCGACAAGGACACCCTGCTGCTGGTCACCACGGACCGCATGTCCGCCTTTGACGTGATCATGAACGAACCCATTCCCTACAAGGGCGTGGTGCTCAACCAGATCACCCTGTTCTGGATGGACATGTTCAAGGACATCCTGCCCAACCACCTCATCGCTTCCGAGGTGAAGGATTTCCCCGAACCGCTGCACAAATACGCTGCCGATCTCGAAGGCCGTTCCGTGCTGGTGCGCAAGGCAAAGCCCCTGCCCATCGAATGCATCGTGCGCGGCCACATCACCGGCTCCGGCTGGAAGGATTACCTCAAGACTGGCTCCGTCTGCGGCCATGCTCTGCCTGCCGGACTGCAGGAATCCGAAAAGCTGGGCACCCCGCTCTTCACGCCTTCCACCAAGGCAGAGCTCGGCGAACACGATGAGAATATCACCGTTGAGCAGGCCATAGGCATGATCGGCGAAGAGCTTGCCCGCAAGGTAGAGGCCGTATCCATCGCCATTTTCAGCCAGGGCCGCGAGTTTGCGGAAAGCAAGGGCATCATCATTGCCGACACCAAGTTCGAATTCGGCATGCTCGACGGCGAACTCATCCTCATAGACGAAGTGCTTACCCCCGATTCTTCCCGTTTCTGGCCCATGGCCGGTTACACCCCCGGCAAGGGACAGCCCAGCTTCGACAAGCAGTATCTGCGCGACTGGCTCTCTGCCCAGCCCTGGGACAAGACGCCTCCCCCGCCCGCGTTGCCGGAAAACGTGATTGCGGAAACCAAAAAGAAATATGAGGAAGCATATTCCATTTTGACGGGCAAGGCGCTTCCCTGTTAGTATTACTCTTGGACCTACAATAAACGTCTCATGCGCGCCACAAGGCAGCGCGGATACCATAAACATGAATGGAGAAATACATGCTGCTTGAAGGGAAAAGAGCCCTCATTTTCGGTGTGGCCAACAACAAGAGCATTGCATACGGCATAGCCAAGGAATTCAAGGCCCAGGGTGCGCGCCTTGCCTTCAACTATCTTGGTGACGCGCTGCACAAGCGTGTTGAACCTATTTCCGAAGAACTGGGCGGAGACTTCATCTTCCAGTGTGACGTGACCAGCGACGAAGAAATCGCCGCCGGTGTAGAATACGTCAAAAAGGAATGGGGCGGCGTGGACATCCTTGTCCACTCCATCGGCTTTGCAAACCGCGAAGATCTGCAGGGTCGCTTCATTGAAACCTCCCGCGACGGATTCAAGCTTGCACTCGACATTTCTGCCTATTCTCTCACCGCACTGGCAAAAGCCTACGAAGACCTGCTGACAGAGAACGCATCCGTGCTTACTCTTTCTTACTACGGTGCGGAAAAGGTCATAACCAACTATAACGTCATGGGTGTAGCCAAGGCGGCTCTTGAAGCCAGCGTGCGCTATCTGGCTGTTGATCTGGGTGCCAAGGGCGTCCGTATCAACGGCATCAGCGCCGGTCCCATCAAGACCCTTGCAGCATCCGGCATTTCCGGGTTCCGCAGCATCCTCAACTACATTGAGGAACAGGCTCCCCTGCGGCGGAACGTCACCATCGAAGATGTGGGCCGCAGTGCCGTGTATCTCGCCTCGGATCTTTCTTCCGGCGTTACCGGCGAAATCCACCATGTGGACAGCGGCTACAATGTGATGGGAATCGGACTTTAGGCGAGCCTGAAGGAGAGACCCCCAATGTGGGATTTCATCATCCCCCTCGTGGGATTCGTGATTCTGGCCTTCATCACCATTAAGGTGATGCCCAAGGACTATGTTCCCAAAGGCGGTTGAATTCCGCACATCGACGGACGAAAAACTTCGTCCGGATGTGCCTGCGGTGCAGGCCTGCGGAAACAGAAAGGGTGCAACAAGTAGCACACGGGCGGCACATACGTGCCGCCCGCTTTTTTTGCTTGCCAACCCATCGCCCTTTTGCTAGTTACTCCCTTCCTGATGCGGTGAGGTGTCCGAGTCCGGTCGAAGGAGCACGATTGGAAATCGTGTGTACCTTAACAGGGTACCGAGAGTTCGAATCTCTCCCTCACCGCCATCAAATTTTCCCTTCTGCCATGCAGAACGGGAGTCGGGCGGCGAATGCGCTGCCAACCCGGTCAGGTCTGAAAAGAAGCAGCCGCAACAGTTGCTTTCGGGTGCCCGACTCCCAGAAGGCGCAATCTTCGGATTGTGCCTTCTTTTTTTGCCCAATTTGCGGTTTTCCGCACTTTTCGCTTGCCAAGGCTACAGCCCTTTGCTAGCTATCACTCCGCGTTGGTGAGGTGTCCGAGTCCGGTCGAAGGAGCACGATTGGAAATCGTGTGTACCTTAACAGGGTACCGAGAGTTCGAATCTCTCCCTCACCGCCACCGAAAGTAAAAGCGGCGCAATCATACGATTGCGCCGCTTCTTTTTTTGCATACTCTGGAACAGGCTACCATTCAGGCTCTTTTTCTTCATCCAGCCTGCAGACAACCCAGTTGGTGAATCTCTTCACGGGGCTGAACACGGCTGCAACAAGCAATCCCACCACAAAGCCGCCAAAGGCGGCACCGCCTGCGGGAATCACTCCCAGCTTGTTGAAGGCGGCACCAGTCAGCACGGCGATACCAATGCCAAGGGCCAGATGCCATGCAGCGCGCAGTCCGGTCTCGGCTCCGTCGCGCAGCACGATGAGCAGCCTGACATACAGCCCGACGGCCAGAACGAAGGATGCAAGCCCCACCACTCCGGCATACGGTCCGGTATACAGGAAGCAGAGCAGCAACGCGCCCGCCACCGCGAACAGCCAGATGCCGACCTGAATGTTCATGCCGGTTTCGCGGTCAAGGCAGCGCAGAATGAGTGCGAGCAACAGTCCGGAACTCACCAGACACCCCAGTATTACCGCCCATTTTCCCGGAAGGTGAAACGCCATGTTGGCCATGGCGAATGCCAGCAGCCCCATGAAAGCGCAGCCGGGCATGAAGGTGCCGTTTTCCCTGCGAAACTCGGTAAACCCGTCCAGCATGACGGCACAGATACATCCGAGCAGCCCCCCGAGACCTATCATGACAAAGGGGACACCGCCGAATATCAAAGCCGCAGCCAGCAACAGGGCACACACACCCCATTTAAGCCAGAAAGCGCCACCCAGCGCCACCACAGCGCAAAGCGTATCCTGCTTCCAGGCCTTGATTCTGTTCCGTATCTTCATATCAACTCCTGTCTTCCTCTCTTGCCTGCAACTATGCACGCCGGGCAGAGGTAGCACATAACGCCCAGAGATGAAAGTGTACCGCGCCGCCGAAGGCTGCGGCCGGCCGACAACAAAAGCCCCCGGCGCATACGCCGGGGGCTTTTTGAAAATTCAGAGTGCCTACAGGCAGGCTTCCGAAAGAAGCTTCTCAAGAAGCTGCTGGTCAATCTCCATGCCATTGGCGAAACGGATGCCGAAAACACCATCCCGTATCCAGGCCACCTGCGCTTTCGCCTCGGTGATGACTCCTTCCAGTTGAAGCGGGGGGTCGAGTATGACAATCTCATCCCCCACGGCCACGCCGACAGAAAGCTCGCCGGGAGGCAGAGCCACCTGCGCCCCCTGCAGACTCACGTCGCGCAGCAGGCAATAGAGCTCAAGGCCGTCCTTGAGCAGCAAGGTGGCAAAAATCGGACAATCAAGCGGAACACGCGGCTCTCTACGTCGCTCTGCCATACACTCTCCTAAAAACTACCCTTTGCCCGAAGCATCAAGATACCGCAAAAAGCGCCGTGCCATCTCCAGTTCGGGATTGATCTCCAAAGCCCTGAACAGCTGGTTCCGGGCTTCATCCAGTTGCCCCATCTCGAAATAGACTCTCGCAAGGTTGAACATGATGTGGTCGTTGTATCCGTCAATTTCCAGCGCCTTGGAATAATAGCTCACGGCCTTGTCGAACATGCGCTGCTTGCGCAGATCAATGGCCGCCCCCGTGAGAACGCGCTGATATTCGAGAACAACGTTGCCCGTCTGCCGCATGGCATCAAGCATGGCCCGCACGGAAAAGAGATCGGTATCGGAAAGCGCCACATCAGGGCGGGAGTGAAGAAACCCCATCAGCCCCCTGAGCAGCATGCTCTCCTCGCGTGACAGCGAAGGTACCTCCTTTGCCGCCGTTGCTCCGTTCACCTTGTCCCTCAGCGAATTGACCACACTGCGCATATGCTCGTCATATTTATCCGGCACAAGCACATAGTCGGAGAGAAAAACATCCCTGTCGATCGTCTGCACGAAACCGGAAGGCAGGTTGGCATCATTGAGCGGCTGGCAGGCGATTTCCCCCCCGGGAACCTGTGCCACAAACCATGATATGCGCAACTCTTGCGTCTGACGGGTAGTTCCCGTTCCGACATCATCAGCCTTTCGGGTTTCATATATTCCCAAAACTATCGGGATCATCTACACCCCTTGTCTGCCCATAGGTTTCACAGTGGCAACGCTATGGCCCCCCCACTGCTATCTTTTTTATCTAAACCTGCAAATACGGGGCTTGTCAAATTCTTAGGGTCTTTCCCGCTTCCTTTCCAACATATCCTTGGCGGAAATGGAAGAATGTGAAATAGTAATAGTAAGAAGCGGGGACTGTCGCCCGCATTTCACAGACGAATCGCAGCATGTATACGAGAAGCAGCATGAGCCAGCAGATTTCGCCCTTTCGCAGCAGTCAGGAGTTGGAGGCAACATTCGCTCTGGTACAGCAGCGCATAGCAACCAAGCTTCACGACTACAAAACTTACGACTTCAGCACGAAACAAACCTGCGCCTTCAATGTATTCTTTGATCTCGCGCAGGAATTCGAATCGCTTGAAGACCTGCTCACGCTGGCCGTGCTCATCATCCATTCCATGTTCCGCATCCATGCGGAAATATACGTCCTGAACGATCACTCCGTTCTGCTGCGCTACGGCTGCTCAACAGGTGCCACATGCCTTATTCCCCTCATGGATACGGAAGGGCTTTCCCTCACTGACGGCCCGTTCTGGCAGGAACAACGCTACTGCATTCCCATCCGCGGCAAAAAAGTCGACCGCGATCTGCTGCCAATCACTCCCGTGGGCGAAACACTGGGGCTGCTGGTACTGCATCCGGAACCGGGCATGACAGACAAGCAGAAGTTATTCTTCGAAAAATTCGCAAACCGGGTGGGCTATCAGCTGCACAACCGCATGCTCGCCTTCAAGCATCGCGAGCATCTGGAATTCATCAAGAACCTCGTGCACGACATAGGCCACAACGTCATCGTGCCGAACATGTACTTCAAGTTGCTGTTCCGGCAGCTGGACGGCAAAATGAAGGCGATGCGTCACGCCATATCCGACCTCATGGAAACCTCCATAAGCTCCCCTACGGTTGCCCAGCTTGATTATATCCAGCACCGCATGGACGAACAGTACAACGAAGTTTTCCGCCACTTTCAACAGACCAGCCTGTTTCTTGAAACCCTGCTCAGGCAAAGCCATTTCGAGAAGGGGCGCTACGTGCTGCACAAGACAGTGGTCAATCTCCACAAGCGGATACTCGACCCGCAGCTCGAGCGCTTCAAAAGCCGGTTTGATGAAAAAGACATCAAGGTCGTTCCCTATTGCGAAGGCAGCGGCAGCTTTGACGAAAATATTCTTGTGACGGCCGATGTGGGACTCATCAGCCAGGTACTGGCGAACCTCTTTTCCAATGCTGTCAAATATACCCGTCCGGTTCCGCCAGAGCTTGCGGACAAACAGGGCAAGCCTGGAGAGAAGCTCTTGTGCTACGGCGTAGCGCTGCTTCCGGACCACTTTGGAAAGGGAAAAAGCGGAGCCAGGGTTAATGTGATCACATCCGGTCCGTATATCAACGAGGAAGACGCTCCACAGCTGTTCAAAGCGGATTTCCGCGGTCGTGATGTGGGGGGCGAATACGGCACAGGCCACGGCCTGTTCTTTGCCAAGGAAATTTCGCGTCTGCACGGGGGCGAAGCCGGATACGAGGCGCACCCCATGGGCAATTGCTTTTATTTCACCCTGCCTTGCGAAGATTCTGTGACAAAATAATCAATTTTTCTTCATATCGTGATCGAATCATCACCAAATTACACTCTTGTAAAATAAATCGCGCAAAACACCTTACAAGCCTTCTTTTTCCAGCCATATTGCCTCCCCCATACCTCCTTTTCCCGGTCCGGATATTTTTTCTGCTTTTTTTATGCAATTTTTCTGCACTGCTAGTTCAATACCATCAGCACACTGTGCTAATTCGCCCCCAAAACGCAGCAGACAATATTGTAAATTCGCCAGTTTTTCGTTGCCGCACCACTGGCTTTTTTGTTAGCACCCAGATGCGGGATTGAGGCATCCCGCACCCGTTTTTTCTTTTACTGGGAGAGATACGTGATCCGTTTTGAACAGGTGAACAAGTGGTATGGCAGCGACCACCACGTGCTTAAGGATATCAATCTGGAGATAGCACAGGGGGAGGTTGTGGTCATCTGCGGCCCCTCCGGTTCCGGCAAGAGCACGCTTATCCGCTGCATCAACAGGCTGGAGCCCATCCAGAAGGGCCGCATAATCGTAGACGGCATGGATCTGCATGATCCCCGTCTCAATCTCACCAGCCTTCGCGCCGAAATCGGCTTTGTTTTCCAGCAATTCAATCTCTATCCGCACATGACTGTGCTGGAAAATATCACCCTTGCCCCCACCATGGTGCGCAACACTCCGCGTGCCGAGGCAGAGCGCCTTGCCATGGAACTGCTCGAAAAGGTGAACATTCCCGACAAGGCAAAAGCCTATCCCAGCCAGCTCTCGGGCGGCCAGCAGCAGCGCGTGGCCATTGCACGCGGCCTTGCCATGAAGCCCAAGATCATGCTCTTCGACGAGCCCACATCCGCGCTCGACCCCGAAATGATCAATGAAGTGCTCGATGTCATGAAAACCCTTGCCCGCGAGGGCATGACCATGGCCTGCGTCACCCACGAAATGGGCTTTGCCCGCGAAGTGGCCGACAGGGTTATCTTCATGGATTTCGGCGAACTGATCGAAGAGAACACTCCGGAGGAGTTCTTCAACAATCCCAAGCAGGATCGTACCAAGGACTTCCTCAGCAAGATTCTTTCGCACTAGCATGGTTGCATGACTCCGGTTCTGCACCGGGGTTGACGAATGTTGAGGCGCGATCCGGTTCTGCCGGAACGCAGAGAAACTGAAAACACTGGGAGTAGAACATGCGTATTGGGAAGATTATTGCCATGGCTCTGGCCGTCACCATGATGGCCTCCACCGCCTTTGCCGGTGCTACTTACGACAAGATCATGAAGGACAAGAAGGTCCGCATCGGCATCATGACCGACTCCATCCCCGGCGCCTTCTTCAATGACAAGGGCGAATGGACCGGCTTCGATTACGACATTTCCACCGAACTGGCCAAGCGCATGGGCGTTGAACTGGAGCGCGTAAAGGTCAACAACAAGACCCGTATCGCCTTCATCCAGCAGGGCCGCATCGACGTTTCCGTTGCCAACATGACCCACACCCGTGAGCGCGACAAGTCCATCGACTTCTCCATCACCTACTTCTTCGACGGTCAGAAGGTTCTTGCCAAGAAGGGCACCTTTGCTTCCCTTGCGGACATGAAGGACAAGAAGATCGCCACCATGCAGGGCACCACCTCTGAAATCAACCTCAAGAACGCCCTCAAGGCTCTCGGCGTTGCCAACCCCGATGCCAACATCATTTCCTTCCAGAAGGAATCCGAATGCTTCCAGGCTCTGGAAATGGGCCGCGTAGCAGGCTGGACCACCGACGCCACCATCCTTCTCGGCTATGCTGCCAAGAAGCCCGGCTCATTTGAACTCGTAGGCGACTTCCTCTCCGACGAACCCTACGGCATGGGCATGCCCCAGGACGATTCCGCCCTGCGCGACGCTGTGAACGCAGCTCTGCAGGACATGTGGCGCGACGGCACCTACATGAACATCTACAACAAGTGGTACGGCCCCGAGACCCCCTACGCCATGCCCATGACCAACCAGATCGAACTGTGGCCCTAAGCCGCAACGATTATTGAGATTATGCGTGCGCCCGGTTCAGCCGGGCGTACGCTTGTCTGCCCGCCTTCGCGCGGACGGCAGCCGCCGCACCTCAACAAAATGGTTTATCGTTCATGATACGTTTCTGGCTGGAAAAGGTTTGGGTTCAGAATACCGTGCTGTTCGCCCTTGCGGCGATCATGACCTATTATTGGGGCTGGGTGTTCGACTTCGGCTACACGTTCGAATGGTCCATGCTCTACACGGTTAACGAGACCTATCAGGTCAATCTCGGTATCGAGATCCTCAAGGGCCTGTGGGTGACGGTGAAGCTCACCGCCATCAGTTCCATCATCGGTCTCGGCCTCGGCACGGTTCTCGGCCTTTCGCGCCTTTCGGATTTCAAGCCGCTGCGCTATACCGCGACCTGCGTCATCGAATTTTTCCGCAACACCCCGCTGCTGGTCGTTCTCTTTTTCTTCTACTTCGCCTTTCCCCGCGCCCTGCCCGATGCAGCGCGCGAGTGGATATTCTCCTTCCAGTTCGAATTCTTGACGGCGGCGGTTGCGGTCGGCATGTACACCAGCGCGTTCATGGCAGAAGTTATCCGCGCAGGCTTGCAGTCCATTCCCAAGGGCATTCTCGAAGCGGCATATTCTTCGGGCCTCACCTATGTTCAGGTGCTGCGCAAGATCATTCTGCCCCTCGCCTTCCGCGAGATCATCCCGCCGCTGGGCAGCGAATTTCTGAACAACATGAAAAACACCTCGCTGGCCATGTTCGTCGGCGTGGCCGACATGACATGGCAGGCACAGCAGGCAGAGGCTCTTACCTTCAAAGGGTTTGAGGCCACCACCGCAGCGTCCGTCATGTATCTTGCCTTCTCGCTGATCATCTCTTTTCTTCTCAACGGGGTGAACGGCAAACTGCGCACCGTGGGCAATACCAACCGCTCGCTGCCCGTCCTGTTTGTTTCCGCCTTTTCCTGGCCCTTCTCCACGCTCAGCCGCATCCTGTTCAATCCGGTCGGACGCTTCCTGAGAGCACGCCGCCGCCAGCGTGCGGCAGCCACCTATGTTTCAGCGCGGCAGGCCGCCCTGCGCATGGCGATGCGCCGCTTCAGTCAGGCAGCTATTCTTGCAGGCAAGGCAGCCTTTCTCCTGCTGCTGGGCAGTTGCCTCTATGTCACCATAAAAGGCCTCATCACCTTTGACTGGGCCGCCATTGCACGCGAATTCGGCAACCTGATCGTCTGGCAGTTCCCGCACGAAGAGGCAGACCCATTCCTCGGCATGGGCGGGTTCACCCTGTCCTTCATCATTGCCGTGGTGGCCATTGCCGCCAGCTTTGCCATCGGCCTGCTGGTCGGTCTCGGACGCTGTTCCAACAACCGCGTTTTCCGCATTCCCAGCCTGCTCTATATCGAACTCATCCGCGGCAACCCGCTGATCATTGTCATCTACTGGGTCTATTTCCTCATTCCCGTGCTGTTCAACACCTTCTTCAACACGGTGTGGTCGGCATCCATTGCACTGACGCTGTTCACGGCGGCATACCTTGCCGAAATCGTCCGCGGCGGCATTCAGAACATTCCGCCCGGTCAGGTAGAAGCTGCCACGGCCTCCGGCCTCTCTTACTGGCAGACCATGCGCAAGATCATCCTGCCGCAGGCACTGAAACAGATGATTCCGCCCATTGTGGGCCTGTTCATTGCCATATTCAAGGACACCTCGCTGGTCTCCATCCTCGGCGTCATGGAGCTTACCTCCGTCGCCAAAGCCGTCGATAACCGCCTGATGGTCGCCTCCATGGAAATATGGACCACCACGGCCCTGCTTTACTTCATCCCGTGTTTCCTGATGTCCAAATACGCCGCATCGCTGGAACGCAGACTGAGCCCGGAAAAGGTGAACCTCAAGATGTAGCTCCCGTGCAGATAATAACCCCAAAGCCCCGGCAAGACCTTTGCCGGGGCTTTCTTTTTTTCTTCCGCGAACATATATTACGGAAGATACCTAACTCTGCCCGCGGAGGAACACGGCCTTCATGAAAACCAAAACGATCCTCGCTCTGCTTGCAACGTCCGGCATTTTTCTGCTGATCATGCTGGTATTGGATCTCGCCGCCGCCAAGGAAAAGCTGATAGTGGTATGTGACATCTGGCCCCCCTATCAGATTGAAAAACAAGGCGCCCCTGTAGGCGGCTTTGCGACAGAGGTGGTGGAACACGTAATGGACAGCATGCAGGCAAAGTACGAACCCGTGCAGGCCTATCCCTGGAAGCGGGCCATGGAACTCTTCCAGCACGGCAAGGCAGACGCTCTGTTCTCTGCCAACTACACCAAGGAACGGGAGATGTACGCCTACTACCCTTCGGTCCCGCTGGTTGAATCACCGTGGGTCATATGGACACGGGAAGGCACCATATCCTCGCTGGCAGATCTCAAGGGCAAACGGATAGGCGTGGTAACAGGGTACAGCTATACACAGGAGTTCTGGGAATTCATTCTGGTCTACTGTACGGTGGAGGAAGTGTATTCGGACGAACTCAACTTTCGAAAACTGAAGATCGGCAGGCTGGATGCACTGGTCGCTGAACTCGGCAACGGGCTCTACATCCGCCAGAAAGTGGGAGCCTACAATGTTTTGCCCAACGAAAATGTGGTCATCAAGTCCGACGGGCTCTACATCATGTTCAACCGGACCACGGTTAAAAAAGACTTTGTGGACCGTTTTTCGGAAGAGCTGGCCCGTTTCAGGCAAAGCAAGCAATACCGGGACATGCAGGACGACTATTTCCACATAGCTCCGGCAGCCAAACGGCAACCAAAGTAAACCGGCAGCCGGCCCGCACAGAGTACCCCGCCGGATTCCCTGAACAGATGCGCGAGCCGGGCAACCCGCGGGCGCTTTCGCCGGACAGCATACCCTGACAACATAGCCGATCAGCTCGACTACAACAGGCAGAACAGCTCAGACAGATAACAGAATACGAAAACGGCTTCGCACTTCCGACTGCAGAAAGACATGCCAACAACGCGCTGCGCAAAGGAGGTTCGCCATGTCTGCCGAAGTACGAGAACTGGTAAGAACCTATCTCCCTGAATTCCCCATACAATATTGCAAGAGTCTGGTAACGGACACCACCCAGTTCATGTCCATTGACTACGGACACGTCATAGAACTCGGCGATGTTCATTACATGGTCTACAAAAACGAGGCGGAACGTCGCTTCGGACTTGAAGACCCCAAATACTGGGTCAAGCGCTGCCATGAACTTGAAACGGGCAAACGCAAGATTCTCAAGCTCGAATTCTTCGAGACCTTTCCTGTTCAGGTGGGCAAATTCCGTGTGGAATGTTACCGCAGCCCGGACAAGGAATCGCGCATTCTCGACATCGTGCGGGGTGATTCCCGCTTCATGCAGGGCATAACCATAAAGGATGCGGCAGGACGCAACGTGCGCGTGCTGGAGATAGTCAACGGCAGGCGGCTGGACCTGACCGTGGACCGCATCGATGTCGAGCATGACGTCTACTTCCGCGAGCATCTGCCCGGCCTGCTGCGCAGGTATCTCGAAGCAGTACGAGCCATAGGCATGCTGCACCGCCACGGAGAACGGCATGGAGACATCCGCCGCGACCATCTGTATGTGGAGCACGGAACCGGCAACCTGTGCTGGATAGACTTCGACTACACCTTCCATTCCTACGAGCATCCCTTCGGGCTGGACCTGTTCGGCCTCGGCAACATTCTGGTCTTTCTTGTCGGCAAGGCGAACATCACGGTGCAGTCTCTTGAAGGAATGGGACTTGCGGAACGGCTGGAAGGCAGGCTCTCATCCGACGATCTTTCCATCGTCATTCCCAACCGCATCGTGAACCTGCGAAAGATATACCCCTATGTGCCGGAAGCGCTGAACAGGGTGCTCATGCATTTTTCCAACAGCGCCGAGGTGTTCTATACCACCACGGACGAGTTGCTCGCAGACCTTGAGCCATGTGTGGAAGCGCTGGAAAGTGAATACGGTCGCAAGCCGGAATAAGGGACGTGAAACACGGGAGAACACCATGAACAACAAGCGTATTCTCATAGCGTTCGATTCGTCGGAACACGCCTTCAGAGCGGTTTCATACACCGGTGAGATGGTCGCAGACATGCCGGATGTGCATATTACCCTATTGCTGGTGGAGCGCCTGCCAGACAGGGATTTCTTTCCCGACGAGGAACAGTGGCGGGCCGAATGCGGCGAGCGCGTTCGTACCCGCAAGGAAGCCCTTGCGCAGGCACGCGCCATTCTTGAAACGGCGGGAGTAAAGCCGGATGCCATCACCGTCAATTACATGGTGAGCTGCAAGTCGCCCTTTGAAGAAGCCCTTGTGTGCAGCACCGGCGAAAGCGTGGTGGAGGATATTCTGCGCACCCAGCGCGAAGGCGACTACGGCACCGTGGTTGTTGGCAGACGGGGTGTTTCCAAGACGGAAGCATTCATGTTCGGCAGCGTTTCCAACAGGATCGTGCAGGAGACACACACCTGCACCGTATGGATTGTGAGCTAGCGGGGGGCAAAGCGCCCTTGCGCGGCTTCCGTCACCAGCCGGATATTCCCCGGCAGCAGGCGTTCAAGACTGAACCGCTCAAGGATCGTTTTGCGCGCCTGCCTGCGCATGGGCAGCATTGCGGCGGGCTCCGCAAGGGCCTTGCACACGGCTGCGGCCACGGCGTCGGCTGAAAAGAAATCCACCAGCAGACCGTTGCGCTCATGCTCCACCACTTCTTCAACCGGCGCAGTGGCAGAGGCTATGAGCGGCACCCCGCAGCTCATGGCTTCCAGCATGGACCATGAAAGCACAAAGGGCCGTGTCAGATACACATGCGCCAGCGAGTGCTGCAGGACAAGCCGGTACTGGCCGTATGGCAACAGACCTGTAAAATGCACCCTGTCCATGCCCGCTGTTCCTTTGAGTTTTTCCAGCATCAGGCTTTTCCAGCTTCCACCCTGCGCCGGAGGCTTGCCGTAACAGACCCTGTCTTCACCCACCACAAGCACATGCGCGTTCGGCCGTTCCGCAAGGATGCGCGGCAAGGCCTCCATGAACTGCGGAAAACCGCGATACGGCTCCATGCCCCGTGTGGCGTAAGTGACTATTTCGCGCACGCCGGTCAGGTCCAGCCCCGGAAGCACGAGTCCCTTTTCCAGCTCTGCGGCGGGCAGTGGCGCAAAGAATCCCGTGTCCACCCCGTCGTGACGCACGGCCAGCTTGTCATGGTAGCGGACCGGAAACTGCGATGCCTGCCAGCGTGTGGGCAGCTGCCCTATGCAACAGGCTTCCAGATCGTTGAGAATGACGGCATTGCGGGTTCGCAGATTCATGCGATGCGTCTCCCCCACCTTTTCGGCAGGGTCAAAGCCCACATCAGCTCCCTGCGCGTTGTAGTACCACTCGAAATAGCCCACAAAGGGGGTCGTAGGCAGGGCATCGCGCACATACATGGTTGCCCCCCACCCAGAATGCCCCACCACCACGTCTGGCATGAAACCGGACTGCACCAGCTTGCGGCACAGCACATATCCGGCCTCCCCCTGCGCCACTGCGCGTTCATAAAAGTTTGCCAGCCGGTGGCCGTCCGCCGGGGGCTGAAACCGTGTGCCGAACTGCACCTTGCGCACATTGGCAATATCCCACTCAGGGCGGGCATTGGTGCAGGCAAATACCACCTGGTTCTCAGAGAACTGGGCAAGCCGCGCTGCCATATGCCGGAACTGGGCAGGGAAATTGGGATGGATGAACAGAACTTTCATGTCCTATGTCTACAACAATTCCAGAGTGTTGTCGCCCCTTTCGCAGCATTAATCCCTGCCACCTCATGAAGCGGGCGCACATCCTGCCAACCGTTTTCCGTCGCCCCGATAGACGCCGCTCAGCCCCGCCACCAAACCCTGCCCGACAACACCATGCTGTTCAGGATGTGATCGCCACATGGCACGCACAAAAAAAGCCGGAGGCGCATAACGCCTCCGGCCCGAGCATACAAAAAAATCGGACAGCCTAGAAGGCCACGGTGACTGCGGAAGACACCCGCTGCGCCTTGGCCTTGGCTTCTTCAATGGTATCGGCCAGTGCCAGTGCCACGCCGAGGCGGCGCTTGCCCTTCACTTCAGCCTTGCCGAACAGCAGCAGCTGGGTCTCGGGCTCGGCAAGTGCCTTGTCGAGATTGCCGAAGGTGGGGCCGGTGCCGTTACCTTCCACCAGCACAACGCTGGAAGCGGCAGGGCCACGCTGGGTAATGGCGGGAATGGGCAGTCCCAGAATGGCGCGGGCGTGCAGCGCAAACTCGCTCATGTTCTGGGAAATCACCGTCACGAGCCCGGTGTCGTGGGGACGGGGAGAAACTTCGCTGAAGATGACGGAATCGCCCTTGATGAACAGTTCGACACCGAAAATGCCGTGTCCGCCCAGTGCATCGGTAATCACCTTGGCAACGCGACGGGCCTCTTCCATGGCCTTGGCGCTCATGGGCTGCGGCTGCCACGAAAGGCGGTAGTCGCCGTCCACCTGCAGATGGCCGATGGGGTCGCAATAGCTGGTGCCGCCCACGTGGCGCACAGTCAGCTGGGTAATTTCGTAGTCAAATTCGACAAAGCCTTCCACGATAATACGTCCGCTGCCGGTGCGACCGCCTTCCTGCGAATAGGCCCATGCCTTGTCGATATCGGCCTCGGTCTTCACGGTGCTCTGGCCCTTGCCGGAGGAGCTCATGACAGGCTTGACCACGCAGGGCAGGCCGATGGCGGCAATAGCGGCGCGGTATTCTTCTTCCGTATCCGCAAAGCGGTAGGCAGAGGTGGACAGGCCCAGTTCTTCCGCAGCCAGCCTGCGGATGCCTTCGCGGTTCATGGTCAGGCGGGTGGCGCGTGCGGTGGGCACCACGGTGAAGCCTTCCTTTTCCAGTTCCACAAGGGTGTCGGTGGCAATGGCTTCGATTTCCGGCACGATCAGGTCGGGCTTCTCGGTTTCGATGATCCTGCGCAGAGCGGCTCCGTCGAGCATATTCATCGGGTACGAGCGGTGCGCAACCTGCATGGCGGGGGCGTTATCATAGCGGTCCACGGCAATCACTTCAGCACCGAGACGCATTGCCTCGATGGCGACTTCCTTGCCCAGCTCGCCGGAGCCGAGCAGCATTATTTTGGTCGCGGACGGGGTAAGAGGGGTTCCGATGGAAGCCATGGATGGTGCTCCTGATTCGATAAGAGGGTTTGTCAATGTGGTCAGGCGAATAACGCCTGCCGCGATGTTGCACATACCGCCGTGCTTTGCAAGGAACTTCTGCCCCTTTGCCGCCATCTGCTGAAGCCGTGCATACAGAGATATGAAGCAGCGCTTCACACCTTTTTACTTCCGGAAAGCAAAGCCAGAGCAGAAATACAACCGGCTGCCGACTGCTCATGCCACAACGTGGCACTCATGCCGTCAAAAATGGTCGCCGATGATAACACCCGTAAACGTCTGGTTCACATGCAGGGAATCCACCTGCTCGCCATACGTGTGAAACCCTATGTTTTCCATCCTGTCCAGTACAAGCCGGACCCTATCAGCAAGCCCCTGCGCTTCCACCTCCAGCCGCCGGTGGGCACATTCAAAGCCGATGAGCAGTTTGGGATATGGCACCTTCACAAGGCTGTCTTCAAGGGCGTTTTCAAGATTGGCGACGATGTCGTGGCCCGTGCCGAGATACAGCACCAGCCCCTCTTCCACGGCACTGTTGAAGGTAATGCTGCCGTCGGGCAGCGCCTCACGCACCGAGCGCACATAATGCTGCCCTCCCACCCAGAGAATAAGCGGATGCAAGGATACGTGTGCCGGTGTCAGTTCGTTTTCGGACACACCCACCGCCTCCGCATACACGGTAGCCGCCGGTCTGTTATTGATGGTGAAAACGGTTCGGGTTTCAGGATTGGCAGAGGTGATCTCGAAGCGAACTTCGGAACGTATGAAGTGCTGGGTCTGCAGCACCGCGAATGGCAGATTCGTTTCAAACAGCGTAAGCAGCGCCACTCCGGAATGAAACGTTCCGTCGTGGTAGACAAAGGTTTCGCGCCAGTTGAAATCGTCCCCCGCAGAACCGCCCACCACAGGAATGGAGCCAAAGGCCTTTTGCAGGCTGTAAACGACCTGTTCCTCGGCACCGGCAAGGCCGTCTATCATCAGCAGGGCAAATGTACCTGCCGCATTGTCCTGCTCCACCGGAGCAGCGACGAGTTCGCTGACCAGCCGTGCGGCCTGTTCACCGGAGAAGTCTGTTATACCCTCAACAAGCACCGGCCGCACAGCCAGTTCCCGCGAACTGATGCTGGCAGCCACCATACTCCCCTTCTGGTACCCCATGCCGGAAACAAATTCACCGGCCGAGGTACAACCGATAACGGGACAATCAAATGCCTGCTGCAGGCACCTGCCAAGCTCGGGCAGGTCGAAACGCACCGACGTGAAAAAAATGACCACGGACATATCAGGCTGGGTCACCCCCTGCGCGATATCTCTCACGGCAGTGTGTGCGTCTGCTGCAACAGACATGGCGGTACGAACTGAAATGGCAGTCAACTTTCTAACCTTTCCGGATAAACAACGTTAGTCTATATACTAAACCGATTTGACATTCAGAATACCATAAACGCCATCAAACGACACATACCGGCATATCAAATTATAATAACCTGCAGTGAATAACCACTCACAGCGTTTACAATATCTCATAACACCAGTACATTCTATCTAAACAACGGACAACAACCAATGCCCCAAACGCTTCAGGAACGCATCCTGCTCGTCGAAGACGACCCAGCCTTCGGAACCATGCTCAACGAAGCCCTCGATGCCAAAGGCTATCGGGTGCAACGGGTTTCACGGGCGGAAGACGGACTTGCACGTCTGCGGACAGAGCGCTTCGACCTCATCCTCACAGACGTGAAGCTGCCCGGCATGTCCGGTCTTGAATCCATCCCCCACCTGAAGCAGATGGCGCCTGAGAGCGACATCATCGTCATGACGGCTTTTTCTACCAAGGAAATGGCCGTGGAAGCCGTGCGTCAGGGGGCGTATGACTTTTTCTCCAAGCCGTTCAGCCTGAGCGAACTGGAGATAGTGGTCCGCCGCTGCATGGAAAAACGGCAGTTGCAGAAAAAACTGGCCCAGTTGCGTTCCAACCTGCTGAGCAGCGGTCCCGCAGGGTGCATTGTCGGCGAAAGCACCGCCATACGCATGGTCAAGGAACGCATCGAACGCATTGCCCCGCTGGAAACAACCGTCCTTATTCTCGGGGAATCCGGCACCGGCAAGGAGCTGGTTTCCGACACCGTGCACGCTCTCTCGCCCCGCGCAGGCAACCCCTTCATACGCGTAAACTGCGCCGCCATTCCCGAAAACCTGTTTGAAAACGAACTCTTCGGCCACGAAAAGGGTGCCTTTACCGGTGCTGCCCAGTCGCAGGCGGGCAAATTCGAACTGGCGGACAAGGGTACCATCCTGCTGGATGAAATCGGCGACATGCCGCTCTCCATCCAGCCCAAGCTGCTGCGCGTGGTGGAACAGAAGCAGGTGGAACGCCTTGGCGGACGCAAACCCGTCTCGCTGGATGTACGCATCATCGCTGCCACCAACCAGCACCTTGAAGAACTCATGCGGGAAAAGCGTTTCCGTGAAGACCTCTACTATCGCCTGAACGTGGCCGTCATCCAGCTGCCTGCCCTGCGCAAGCGCAAAGAAGATATCCCCCTTCTCGCCCGTCACTTCCTCAACCGTATCCGCACCCAACTGGCACTGGACGTGGAAGGCTTCACCCCCGGTGCGGAAGCGGCATTGCAGGCCTATGACTGGCCGGGCAACGTGCGCCAGCTTGCCAACGTGCTGGAAGGGCTTGCCATCAGCGCCGCCCCGGGACGCATTGAAGAGCGCCACGTGCACAGAGCGCTGCGAGGTACAGGCGAACCCGCCTCTGCCCAGGATTTGCCGCAGGACGAATGGTCCCCCCACAGGTGCCTCGCATCGCTGCCTCACGGCCCCATCAACCTGAAGGACAGTATAGCCACGGTGGAGAGAAACCTGATCATCAACGCACTCCAGCGTACCCGTGGCAACCAGAAGGAAGCGGCCGCACTGCTCGCGCTGAATCCCAAAAATCTCTGGGCCAAGATGCAGAAGCACGACATCCTGTCCACCGAAATTGAAGCGCCGCTCCTGTAGATCTATTTTTTTTAGACCACTCCGACATCCCCATATCTCCCATACCGTTTTTTACACATCGTTGTCCCGCAACAACTTCCCTTGGCCTGCTAAAAGTCTAGAAAATGGCTAAAAACAGAGGCTGAACGGCTTTCTAATTAATTTAGAACTCTGTTTTTCATCTCCAAGGTCGTGCCTGCCAACACTTTCTCCCCAATCTTACAGAAAATCAGGCAGTTCCGCATTCTAACTTTCATAGAACTGGACGCCGTTACACCCCGCCTTCTCAAGCCTAGCACGTGCCTGCCCCCGAACACCTCGGGGGCCTTCTTCTTTTTATCAATATGAAAACAGCATGTTACGCACAAATTAATTCACACATGCAAACATTGGCATGCCAGTTGCCTTAAGAGGGTCGTGCAGCTTCGATAGGCAGTCGCACAAGACAAACGTCAATCCCCAAAAAAGGAGACTCCCCAATGCGTACCATCATGAATTTCATCCGTGAAGAAGAAGGCGCCACTGCTCTGGAATACGGTCTGCTGGCCGCTCTTATCGCAGGCGTTCTGGCCGGTGCAGTCACCCTGCTGGGCAACCAGATCAAGACTGTGTTCGACGATCTGACCACCAAGATGACCATCTAACAGCAGATCAGATTCGTCCGATTCCACGGAACCACATTACGCCTGATCGCAGCGTAAAGCGCTCGACGGGACCGGGAGCCCCCGACCCCGGTCCCGTCAACCTTTTAAAGCCCGACGAGGAAAATGCCATGCAAGCTTACCTGAACCTTCTTCTCGCAGCCGTATTGCTCATCGCAACGGTCACAGACCTGAAGGGGCAGCGCATTCCCAACTGGCTCACCTTCCCCGCCATGGCATTTGCCCTCGCCTTTCACGGCATAACCCAGGGTCTGGATGGTCTGGCATTCAGTCTTTCCGGCCTGACCCTCGGTTTTGGCGTGATGATCCTTCCCTATCTCTTCGGCGCAATGGGCGCCGGTGACGTCAAGCTCATGATGGCGGCCGGTGCCTTTCTCGGTTTCTCCCTCACCCTGCAGGCATTTCTGCTCACCAGCCTCGCCGGCGGTCTGTACGCCATTATCATGCTGGCAAGGCACATGGATGTTCTCAAGAAGGTCTTTGCCGCCCTGCGGGATACGGCCGTGCTCTTTTTCGTCACACGGCAGTTCGCCTATGTGCGGCAGGCCGACGACAAGCGTTTTCCGCGACTGTGTTACGGGGTGGCCATTGCAGCAGGCACTCTGGGAGCCATGGTCATCACTTGGGGTCCGGCCGGATTCATCCCGGCCCAGTGGATGTAACAGCCATACATTCCGGGGGGAATCATGCGCGCTTCAACTATCATTCCCATAGCTCTCGGGCTCGTCCTTTCGCTCGGTGCCGGTTTTCTGGTCTTCTCATGGATGCAGGGCAACCAGAAGCGTCAGGAAGTGCAGGCCCCGAAAACCATTGCAGTTGTGGTTTCCGCACAGCAGATTGCCAAGGGTACCAAGCTGACCGAAGCCCACCTCAAGCTGGCCTCCTTCCTGCCCGAAAGCGTCCCTTCAGGCACTTTTTCCGAAACGACAGCCCTTATCGGCCGCGTGGTTGCAACCCCCGTTGAACAGGGTGAAGTGCTCACGGCGGGCCGCCTGCTCGACGACACGGTGCAGTACGGCGGCGTTTCCACCCTCATCAGCCCCGGCATGCGTGCCATTGCCGTGAAGGGCAACCAGATTCTCGGCATTGCCGGTTTCATCCGCCCCGGCAACCGTGTGGACATCCTCGTAACCATTGATGACGAACGCCGCACCCACGACAAGGCCGTAACCAAGACCGTTCTTGAGAACATCCGCGTCATCGCCACAGGCACGGAGCTGGAGCAGAAGGGCGACGACAAGGAAACCTCTTCCGTCGACGTATACACCCTTGAAATGGCTCCCAAAGACACTGAAATACTCGCCCTTGCCGCCACCAGAGGCACCCTGCACTTTGCCCTGCGCAACCCCGCTGACGCTGAATCCATAACCACCAAGGGGACCGACGTGCCGGATACGCTGGCTGCTCTTTCGCCCCCCAAGCCGAAACCCAAGCCCGCCGTCAAGAAGCCCGAAACCGTGGTTGAAATCATTACCGGCACCAACCGTCAGACCATGAGGTTCGCACAATGAAACGCCTGCATTTTGCCATAGCCTGCTTCATGGTTGCCCTGACCTGCGCCGTATCCCCCGTGCAGGCCGCAGATCCCAACCCCGTGCCGATTTCTGCCCGGATCACTCCCCAGAGTGTTGAGATCGTCAAGGGCAAGTCCGAGATTATCTCTCTGCCCGTTCCCGCAGCCAGAGTTTCCATTGCTGATCCCGAAACCGCAGATATCGTGCTGCTCTCTCCCTGGCAGGTATATGTCACCGGCAAAATCCCCGGCGTAACCAGCCTTACCCTGTGGGCGCGCACCGGCGATCTGGTCGGTTTATATGATATCCGCGTCACAGCCGACATTGCCCACCTGAAGGAAATGCTCCACCGGCTGCTGCCTTCAGAATCCGATATCCGCGTTATGGGTACCGGCGACAAGATTACCCTGTCCGGCACTGTGACCAGCGCCGCCAGCCTTTCCACAGCTCTGGAAATAGCGGAAACGTATGCCCCCGAAAAAGTGACCAACCTGCTCGGCGTCGGCGGTGTGCATCAGGTCATGCTGGAAGTAAAAATAGCAGAGATGCATCGCACCGTGCTGGACCGTTTCGGCATCGACCTTGCCTATGCCTTCAAGGGCGACTTTGCCTACTCGCTGCTGAACAACCTGTTCTATCTGGACCCCACCAAGGGTGCCATTTCCATGGGGCAAAGCGCAGCCGTGGTAAACCCCGCCCGTAACGGGCTGGTCCGCATGAGTTCCGGCGGAGTGACCCTTACCGGCTTTCTTGACGTGCTCAAGCAGAACGGCCTTGTCCGTGTGCTTGCAGAGCCCACGCTCATCTGCCGCAGCGGTGAAGACGCCCAGTTCCTCGTGGGTGGCGAAATCCCCATCCCCATCCCGCAGGGTTTCGGCACCATCGCCATCGAATATAAGCAATACGGCGTGCAGCTCGTGTTCAGCCCCACCGTGGTTTCCGGCAATCTCATCAGCCTGAAGGTATTCCCCGAGGTATCCGAGCTGGACTACTCCAACACCATTCAGATCGGCGGCATGACCATTCCGGCCATCAGCACCCGCCGCGCCTCCACCGTGGTGGAGCTGGGCAACGGACAGAGCTTTGCCATTGCGGGCCTGCTGCACAACCAGGTTCGCGAGAACATGAAGAAGTATCCCGGCCTCGGCGAGATACCCATCCTCGGCACGCTGTTCCGCTCCAGCGAATTCAGCAAGCAGGAGACCGAACTCATCATCATCGTTACCCCGCACCTGACCAAGCCGCTGGATGTTGCCCAGCAGAAGCTGCCCACCGACAACTATGTGGAACCCACAGAAATGGAATTTTTCTTCCACGGCAAGATGGAGGGCGAACGCCCGACCCCCGCAGCACGGATCAAGCCCGTAAGCAACACAGGTTCAGTTGATGGCTCCGTCCAGCCCGACTCGGGCATGGAAGGCGATTTCGGCCACATCATTCCCCAATAGCGGACAGGAGAAGCACCATGAACAACATATTCGCAAGCACCACACTCCTCGCCGCTCTGGTCATGACCGCAATCCTGCCCCTTACGCTTACCGGCTGCGCCAAGTTCTCGGATACGTGGAACCGGCCCATGGGCACTCAGGGATTCAACGCCCCGCAGGGTGAGGCCTTCCGCCAGCAGCTGCAGGCGCAGAAGTTCGATCCGGTCCCCCCGACCAGCACTCCCGTGGTCGGCATGGACGGTCAACTCACTGAAAAGGCCATACAGAGCTACAAAAATCCCCGCCCCGAAGATAAGGGACCGTCCTTCGCGGAAGTGCTCGATCTGGTCATGAAGGAAAAGAAGTAACCAAGGCTACCAGCCGGAGAGATATCATGAACGCCGTACCCATTCACTTCAGACTGCATCACACGGAAGCCGCCTCTTCCTTCGCCAAGCTGGTGAAGGACGACATGCGTTTTTCCGCCGTGCTGCCCGGTTCGGCCGGGGCTGACAAGCCCTCCGGCCTGATCGTTGTCGAGGTCGGCGGTACGCAGGATGTTGCAGTCATCGCGGTTCTGGCGGCCAATCCGTCCGTACACGAGATTTTCGTCATCGGCCCTGCACAGAACGCCGATCTCATTCTCGGTTGCATGCGCGCGGGCGCAACCGAATATCTGCCCCTGCCGCTCAAGGTCGGTGAATTCCGGGCAGCCCTCGACCGGTTTGCCACACGCAACACCCGTTCCGCATCCGAACGCGGCATTGCCCAGCCGCAGCCCGGCCGCCCCGGCCGCATCATCCATATTCTCGGCGGCAAGCAGGGAACCGGCGTGACCACCCTTGCGGTCAACCTCGGTGTGGAAGCCTCCCTGCTCGACGACACCCGTCCCGCAGCACTGGTGGATATGCGCCAGCCGCAGGGCGAGGTTCCCCTGTTCCTCGACGTGCACTATACCCACACCTGGGCCGCAGCCACGCACAATGCACACCGGCTGGACGACGCCTTCATGCAGAGCCTCATGGTCCGCCACGCTTCCGGTCTGGATATTCTCGCCGCCCCCGACCGTTCCGAAGACACAGGAGCGGCGGCTCCGCAGGCAGTGGGCACCATGCTTGCCATTTTGCGCACGCTTTACTCCACGGTTTTCGTGGATGGCAGCCCCTTTGTGGATGAAATATCCCTCGCCGCCATGCGCGAGGCCGATGCTGTGCTGCTGGTTTCCGAGCTCTCCCTTCCCTGCCTCGCCAACACCCGTCGCCTGCTGGAAACTCTGGACAGCGTAGATCCGGAAGTGGCCGACAAGGTGCAGCTCGTGATCAACCGCTACACCCCCAAGGCGGGCGTAAGCATAGGCGAAGCAGAAGAATTGCTGGGCCGCCCCGTGGCGTGGAAGGTGGACGACGATTATCTCGCCGCCGTGAATTCCATCAATCAGGGTACCCCGCTGCGCGATGCCGCTCCCAAATCTCCCCTGACCCGCAACATTGCCAAACTGGCAGCCACCTTCGGCCGCCCTGTCTCCGCCAAGAACCAGAAATCACAGGCCGGTCTTCTGGGCAAGCTGTTCCGCTCCTCCCGTACCGAATCCGGTGCTGAAGGCGAAGAAACTCCCATGCATGTGCTGCAAGGGGCAGGAGGATAAGCCATGTCGCTGTTAGCCAGACTCAACCGCACCACCCGCAAGACTCCGGCTCCTGCCGGTTCCGGCCTTGCCGACGTGCAGACCGCCGCCCCCGTGCATACCCCGCGTCCCGCGCAGGCGATGCAGCGCCCCGTTGCCCGCCCCGTGCAGGAGCAGGGACATGCCCAGCTGGACATGCACGAGCTGATGCTGGACGATTTTGCACCGGATACCGCAGAAATCCTGCACGTTGTACAGCCTACCCCGCATTCATCAGGCACAGTTCAGGGTCAGGGTCAGGCGCAGATTCAGACGTCCGGCCATTCATATGGTCAGCCAACTGCGCACTCGCTCCAGACGGAAGCAGCCGCCTCCGGCATGCTCCTGACAGCCGACAATTCTCCCGTGCGCCCCGTTGGTGAAACGGTATCAACCTCCCCCATGCAGGCAGGTCAGACAGTACAACAGTCCGAAAACCTGCCGCCTCTCTTCATGGTGGAACCGGAATCTGCCGCCGTGCAGGTGGCGTCCCGTCTGGCAGCAATGAATCAGCACGAGGCCGCACGCCCTGTGGAAAGCGCCCCCGTGCGCCCCGCAACGCAATCTTCAGTGCAATCTCCAGTGCAATCTCCAACGCAACTGGCAGCGCAACCGGCAACACAACCGGCAGCCAAGGCCGAACCCGCCCGCAACACTTTCTCGTCCGACCTTGACGAAGAAACCCACGACGAAGGGTATTACCTGATCAAGGCCCAGATTCACGAACGCCTGATCGAGATGCTCGACCTTACCGCCGTGGAAGCATTGCCCCCGGCCAAGCTGCGCGAAGAAATCAGCCGACTCGTGGAAAGGCTGCTGCGCGATGAATTTCGTCAGGCTCCCCTGAACGGCAAGGAACGCCGCGGCATAGTGAAGGAAATTCAGGACGAGGTGCTCGGTCTCGGCCCGCTGGAACCGCTTCTGCAAGACCCTACTGTCTCCGATATTCTGGTGAACAACTACCGCATGATCTACGTGGAACGCCACGGCAAGCTGCAGCAGGTGCGCACCCGTTTCAAGGACGACATCCACCTGCGCAAGATCATAGACCGCATCGTATCTCTGGTGGGTCGACGCGTGGACGAAGCATCGCCCATGGTAGACGCCCGCCTCATGGACGGTTCGCGCGTGAACGCCATCATTCCCCCGCTGGCACTGGATGGCCCCAGCCTGTCCATACGTCGTTTTTCAAAAGACCCGCTGGAACTGTCAGACCTCATCAACTACAAGGCGCTCACTCCCGAGATAGGCAAGGTGCTGGAAGGCGTGGTCAAAGCGCGTCTTAACGTCATCGTTTCCGGCGGTACCGGCTCCGGCAAGACTACCATGCTGAACTGCCTCTCGCGTTTCGTGCCCCATGACGAGCGCATCGTCACCATTGAAGATGCCGCGGAACTGCAGCTCAAGCAGGACCATGTGGTGCGTCTGGAAACCCGCCCCGCGAACATAGAAGGTTCCGGCGAAGTCAACGCGCGCGATCTGGTCAAGAACTGCCTGCGTATGCGGCCCGACCGCATCATCGTGGGCGAAGTGCGTTCCAGCGAGGTGCTGGACATGCTGCAGGCCATGAACACGGGTCACGACGGCTCCCTCACCACCGTCCACGCCAACAACCCGCGAGACTGCCTGATGCGTCTGGAAACCATGGTCGCCATGTCCGGCCTGAACATCGCCAGTGCATCACTCAAGCGCTACATCGCCTCGGCCGTGGACGTGATCATTCAGGTGAACCGCCTCTCCGACGGTTCGCGCAAGCTCGTGAGCCTGCAGGAAGTGACGGGCATGGAAGGCGACGCCATAACCATGCAGGAAATTTTCTCTTTCAAGCAGACCGGTCTGGACGAGAAGCGCAAGGTTATCGGCCAGTTCATCTGCTCGGGCATACGGCCCAAGTTCTCGGACCGTCTGCTTGCGCAGGGCATAGAGCTTGATCCGGACCTGTTCGACCCCACCCTCCGTTCCGGCCAGTAGACCACTGAGCAATACGGGAGACGCGTATGGAAAGCACAGTCATCATATCCGGCATAGCCATTCTCGGCATATTCGTTCTGTATATCGGAATGATGAACCTGGTCTTCGCCCGCAAGCGCTCGCAGAAGGAACAGGTTCGCCGCCGCATGGACCGCCTGCGCGCCGCCATGGAAAAGGCCGACGATATCAGCATCGAGCGTCATCACAGCATGTCTTCCGTACCGTGGCTGCACCGTTTCCTCTCCGCGCAGGAATGGTCACGCAGGTGGGATTCCGTGCGTGAACAGGCGCAGGTGGACGTGAACTTGGGCACGCTGGTGCTCATCGGCGGCGTGGGCGCTGTGGCCATGTGGTTCATCATGCAGCTGGTTACCGATCAGGCGCTGCTCAAGCCCATTCCCTCGCTGCTTTTCGCATACGCTCCCTTCGGCTGGCTGCAGCGGCGCAAGGCAAAGCGCATGGCCCAGTTTCATCGTCAGCTTTCAGACGCCCTCGACCTCATCGCACGCGCCCTCAAGGCAGGCCACGCCTTCACGCAGGGTCTGCGCATGGTGGCGGAAGAAATGCCCGACCCCATCGGTCCTGAATTTTCCAAGACCCTTGATGAAGTGAACTTCGGCATATCCATGGACGTTGCGCTGGCCAACCTCATCAACCGCGTGGACTGCCCCGATCTCAAGTTCTTCGTCGTCTCCGTGAACATTCAGCGCGAAACGGGCGGCAACCTTTCGGAAATCGTGGGCAACATAGCCCGGCTGGTGCGTGAACGCTTCAAGTTCAACGGCCGTGTGCGCACCCTTGCAGCAGAAGGCAAGCTCACCGCCTATGTGCTCTTTGCCCTGCCCTTTGCCGTGGGCATAGTCATCAACTTCATCAACTCCGACTACATGAGCCTGCTCTACACCACGCCTGAAGGCAAATTCATGCTCACCAACGCGCTTATACAGATGGGCCTCGGCGCAGTGTTCCTGAAGAAGCTCATCACCATCAAGGTGTAGGAGACGCACATGGACATGCAGACATACGCACCGTTCATCGCCGCAGGGCTTGCATCCGCCGCCATCATGCTGTTCGTTTCCGCCATCATGCGGATGACGGCAGACAGGGGCCGCGTGCGCAAAATGCACCAGCGCATTGCCAACAACCCGCCGGAAGCGCAGGCGTCCTCGCGCGGCCTGCTCGGCAACGTGGTAGCCAAGGCCGCAGCCAGCGCAGACCGCATAGGCGAGCACCTTTCTCCCACCAAGAAGGAAGAGCTGGAAGAGGCCAACCTTTCCATGGTCCGCGCCGGTCTCAAAAACCCTGCCCGTGCCAACCGCATTTACTGGGGCGTGAAGGGCGGCCTCATGCTCGTCGGTCTTCTGGGTGCATCGTTCGTGTGCTTTGTGCTGCGGCTTCCTGTTCCGCCGGCGCTCATGGCGCTCATGTTCATCGTTCCCATGGTGCTGGGCATGTACATCCCCAACATCTGGCTGCAGATGCGCACCTCGGCCCGCCGCACCGCCATCACCAATTCGCTTCCCGATGCACTCGACCTGCTGGTGGTGTGCGTGGAATCCGGCATGGGCCTTGATCAGGCGCTGAGCCGCATCGCCCGCGAAATGGCCGCCACAAATCCCGAACTTGCGGGCGAACTGAATACGGTCATTCTCGAACTGCGTGCAGGCAAAACCCGCACTGACGCTCTCAAGAACCTTGCCCGCCGCGTGGGAATAGATGACATGAACAGCCTCGTCACCCTTATCGTGCAGGCAGACACCTTCGGCACCAGCATCGCCACCACCCTGCGCGTCTACTCGGACCACATGCGCACCACGCGCTATCAGCGGGCCGAGGAAATAGCCGCCAAGCTTCCGGTCAAGATGCTCTTTCCGCTCATTTTCTTCATTCTGCCCGCGCTGTTCGTGACCATTATGGGTCCTGCGGGAATCCAGCTCATGCGCGTGTTTGCAAACATGTAGGCACCCGCCAAAGAAAGGAATTCAGGAGGTATACACCATGAAGCGCACCGCTACCGCATCCCTCGCCGCCACCGTCGTGCTTGCAGCACTGCTGGGCGGGTGCATGGGCTCCAATCAGGAACAGGGCGCGTCCATGTCGCTCATGGAACGCTACCACAGCGGACAATCCCTCATCGGAAACGACCGCACCCTGACTGCCGGGCCGGAACAGCAGAACCTGACCAAGGAACAGTCCGATGCGCGTGAAAGCTTCATGCGCGGTCTTGCCTACGCCAATCAGGGCAGACAGGAACTGGCCCTTGAGCAGTATTCCCGTGCTGCCATGCTCGACCCCAACCTCATGCAGGCACGCTACCAGCGCGGTCTTCTGCTGCTGGAAAAGAATCTGCCCGCACCGGCCCTTGAAGAATTCAAGGCCGTCATGCAGATCAGCCCCGACTATGCCCCCGGCTATGCCTCCGCAGGGCGTGTGTACTTTTTGAACGGCCTGTATCCCGAAGCGGAAAAGCTTTTTGACAAGGCGCTGCAAATAGATCCCGAACTGCTGGACGCCTACGACCATCTGGGAGCCATTCACAACTACAACAAGGAATATGAAAAGGCGCTGGGCACCTTCCAGAAGGCGCTCATGATCAACCCCAACGCCTCGTATCTCTACAACAACCTCGGGCTTGCCTATTCCATGCTCGGCCGCGATGCCGACGCGGTGGAAGCCTTCCGCAAGGCCGTGATGCAGGGTGCGCCCTCTTCCAAGGCATACAACAACATGGGTCTTGCCCTGTGCCGCCTCGGCAAATACCGCGAAGGGCTGGAAGCCTTCCGCGCCGCCAGCGGCGAGGCTGCGGGCTGGAACAACCTCGGCTACTTCTTCTTCCTCGACGGACAGTACACCCGCGCCATCAAGAGCTTTGAAAAGGCCATAGAACTGGAACCCACCTATTACGAACGCGCAGCGGAAAACCTGAAGCGCGCCCGCCTTGCCGCCCAGTTCGCGGATAATTCGGACGCATCGCAGGCACGCCCCTACTCGCAGGACGATCTGTTTGCCCCGCGCCCGCCCACGGTTCCGTCTTCCACGTATCCGCTGATGCCTCCTCAGATCGTTCCTACGTCCGCTCCGGTTTCCGGTCCGTCTTCTTCCGTACATGAACAGAACCTCACCGAACCGGGTATGGTGCAGCTCGCCCCGCCGGTTCGCAGACCTGCAGTTTCCGCCACTGCTTCCGGCACGGCGTCAGCCGCACCCGTTGAGGCTCTGGCCCCGGTGCAGGACGTTGTAGAAAAGGCCGCCTCTTCCGCCAATGGCATTGCCTATGCCCTGCACGTCAGCTCTTTCCGTACCCGTGCGGCAGCCGAGGCTGATGCAGCCAAACTCCATAAGCGCGACCTGAACGCCCGCGTGGTCAGCGTGCATATTCCCGGAAAGGGCGAGTGGTACCGTGTGCTGGTAAACTCTTTTGCCTCTGCGCAGGAAGCCCGCAACGCCCTTGCCGCACTGCAGGCCGCTCATACGGATTTTGCCGATACCCGCGTGGTGAACGCCGCTTCCTTCACCGGTACCGTACAGGATGCCGCCCCCGTAGTGCAGACCGCCGACCGGAACGAGGCAGCCACGACACTGCCCATTACTGCTGATGCTGCCCCTGCTGCCCCTGCTACAAAGACACCGGCCGTTACCTCTGAGGCAGCCAACACCGCGACAGCAGGCAATATTTCAGACGCTGCCGCCGCAACGGCTGACACCGGCTCCGGCGACAACCCGATACAGGCCGTGGCCCATGTTCCCGCCCCCCAGGGTAACGTGGATTCCATGCGCGTCCCCACAGCCTTCATGCTTCAGCCTTAAAGGAGATGCCCCATGCAACGATTCCGCAGCTCAGAAAACGGCATGGCCGCGATAGAAATAGCCCTGATTCTGCCCGTGCTGGCCATGATCCTCTACGTGCTGGTGGAAGGGGCCAACACCTTGCACGACTATTCAACCATTTCGGAAGCAAGCCGCTCTGCCGCACGGCAGGTGGTCATTTCCGGTGACACGTCCATTGCCCCGTCCATTGTGAACGCCGTGGTTACGGAATTGCCCGTCAACGCGCTCACCACCACGGCGGTGCTGAGCGACGGCGGCAAAACCGTAACAGTGGAGGTCCGCTATGCCTACCACTCGTTCTTTGCCGCGAACCAGCAGGCGGAGGGTCCTCTGCCTTCCCTCTACACCCTTACGGCACGGACAACCATGCCCATCCCCTAAACGAGGAGTTCAACCATGAAAGGATTGCACACCATTCTGCGGCGATTCTACCGCGACGAACACGGGGGAACGGCGACCATTATTGCGGTACTCATTCCGGTCATTCTCGGTATCTCCGCTCTGGCACTGGATTCTGCCCTGCTGTATACCTCGCACTCGCGCCTTCAGGCAGCCACAGACGCCGCTGCTCTCGCGGGCAGCCTTGAGCTGCCCTACGACCCCGACATGACGCTGGGCAAGGTGGCTTTGGCCGCCACGGATTACCTGAACCGCAACTACGCAGAAGCGCAGGTGGATTCCATCGCCCCCGGCCCGCTTTCCCGCTCGGTGCAGGTAAACACCAAGGTTACCGTGCCGCTGTTGCTCATGCCCATACTCGGCATAAACGACAAGACCATCAAAGCCACGGCAACGGCAGGCTTCAACAAGCTTGAGGTGGTTTTCGTCATCGACAACTCGGGTTCCATGAAGGGTACGCCCATAAACGAAACCAACGCCGCCGCGAGCAAGCTGGTCAACCTCATCATGCCCGACGGCCTGAAGACCTCCGTAAAGGCCGGCCTTGTTCCCTTCCGCGGCAAGGTACACATTCCCTCTGGTGTGGACGGCCTGGCAGACGGCTGCCGTAATGCGGACGGCACGCTCAGCCCCGACCTGAACGATGAATACTACAAGACAACCTACCGTTATCCCCGCGATTCCAGACTGCGTGTGGACATGGACACCTGTGATGTCATTCCCCGCACGCAGGGACTCACGGACGACAAGGCCGTGATCCTTACCGCCATTTCCAAGCAGAACGGGCTTGGCAGCGGTTCCGGCACAATCATATCCGAAGGCCTGAAGTGGGGACGCCACGTGCTGACCAAGGATGCGCCGTATACCGAAGCATCCGATGATCCGGAAATGCGCAAGATCATCATCCTGCTCACAGACGGCGACACTGAAGACGGCAAATGCGGCGGCAACTACGCCATAAGCTACACCCCCAACAACTACTGGACCAACGCCTTTTACGGCATGCTGGACATGAACTCCCACTGCGAGAACAGCGGCAAGCTCAACCAGTATTCGCTTGACGAGGCTGCGGCAGCCAAGGCGGCAGGGATAGAGATCTTCACCATCCGCTTCGGCGTGTCGGACAGCGTGGACGTGGACCTCATGAAGACTATGGCGTCCTCTTCTCCCGGCACCACAGACCATTATTTCGACGCCCCGTCTGCCTATGACATAGACGATGTGTTCATGCGCATCGGACGTCAGCTCGGCTGGCGGCTTCTCAACTGACCGGAGGTAGCGACATGACAACCATACACACAACCGAAACAGCACATGCTCTCAGCCCGCTGCATCAGGCCAGACGCCTGCTGCGTGGTGACAGAGGCATAAGCACCATGGAATTCGCACTGGCCCTTCCCGTTCTGCTGGTGTTCGTCTTCGGACTTGTTGAAATGGGCTACATGTTCTTCACCTCGGCCTCCATGGACAAGGCCGCACAGGTCGGGGCGCGTGTTGCCGTTACCGGTACAGGTGCAGACGACGGAACCCGCATGGCCCTCATCGAGAACAAGGTGATGACCGCGCTGGCAACCTTTGCCGACAAGGGCACCATCTCCATGGAGGTGAACAGCTTCCCCCAGTCGTCCCCCGGCAGCATCACAAGCGGTGCAGGCGGCCCCTGCGACATCGTTGAAGTGAACGTGAACTATGAATACGCCCCCATCACGCCCATTGTCGGCGCCATCATAGGCTCCTCCATCAAGGTTCACGGCACGGACAGAATGGTGAACGAGCCGTGGCGGGTTTGCGAGTAACACTATAGCCGGTTGTCCCCGAAGGCTGGAATTGCTATGATGCACCAGGCACATGATCCCTGCGACATTATCCCACGTCAATCGGGCACGCAGGCCGGTTTTCCCGCACAGTTCCAAATGGAAGCAACGGAGCATGCGAACAGGGAACTGCGCTGCGTCCCCAAGGAACACCCCATGGGAACCCGCTTCAGCCTTCTTGTGGTTTCCGACGCCGAAGAACTCGCGCGTTCGCTTTCCTCCCTGCTCTCCGGTGCCGGGTTCGACCCTGCATATACGCTTGTGGATTCCCCCATAGAACTGAGCCGCGCTCTGGCTGAAGAGCCGTGGGACGTGGTGGTTGCAGCAGCGGATTGCCCCGGTCTGCCATGGGAAGACGTGCTCGCCCTTGCCCGTGCCGTGCGCGAAACCATGTCTGTGGTGCTTATTGTGCCTGATGCGGCTCCCGGCCTTGCGCGCGAGGCCATAGCAGCCGGTGTGGACGATGTGCTGGCTCCGGAAGACTGGCGCACGGCAGCCGCTTTTTCCCGCATTCTGCGCGAAGGCGTCCGCCGCCGCGAGCTCTCACGCCTGTGGGACAAGCTGCGCAGCGAAGAACGCAAATACCGCGGCATGATTGACAACTCCGTGCTCGGCATTTTCCAGTGCCGTCCGTGGGGCGAAATAATCAATGCCAACCCCTCGTTTGCGCGCATCTTCGGCTATGCCAACCCTGCCATCATGCTGCGCGAATATGCGCGCAACAAGACCCGGCTCGATATTCCGGCAGACGACAGAGAGCGCCTGCTCGCCCAGATTCAGACCAGCAGGCTGGTTTCCGGCTTCGAGACCCAGGCCTTCAGGCAGGACGGTTCCTCCTTCTGGATATCCGTGAATGCCCGCCCCGTGCTCGGCGAATCAGACGAGATTGCCGCCATTGAAGGCACGGTGGAAGACATCACCGACCGCAAGACCATGGAACTGCTGATCATCCGCGCCAAGCAGGAGTGGGAGAAGACCTTCGACAACGTGCCGGACGTCATTGCCATTCTCGATCACGACATGCGCCTGCGCAGGGCCAACCGTGCGCTTTCGGAAAGACTGGGCGTGCACCCGCGCGACATCATCGGCCGCCCCTGTCAGGATGTGCTCAACCTGCCGGAAGCCTGCACCCTGAACGGAACGGGCGAAGGCGATGAAAGCGGCCGCCAATCCGAAGAATTGTATATTCCCGCACTGAACGGCACCTTCCTTGTCACCTTCTCTCCCTTCTTCCTGAACGGCGACGAGCAGAGCAATGCTGCGGGCACGGTCATGGTGGCGCACGAAATTTCCCGCCGCAAACAGCTTGAAGGCCAGCTGCGCCAGAGTCACAAGATGGAAGCCATCGGCACCCTTGCGGGGGGCATTGCCCACGACTTCAACAACATCCTCGGCGTGATGATGGGCTACACGGAAATGAACCTTGATGAAGTGGAGCGCGGCACCCGCCTGCACCGCAGGCTCGGTGAGGTGCTTTCCGCCGGACGCAGGGCCCGCGATCTGGTGCACCAGATACTCACCTTCAGCCGTCAGGAAGAACTCGACCTGCAACCGCTGCAGTTCTCCACCGTGGTGAAGGAAACGGTGAAGCTCATGCGGGCCTCGCTGCCTTCCAACATCCGGATTCATACCGACATAGCAGATTCCGACGGAACCATTTATGCCAACCTGAGCCAGATGCAGCAGGTGCTCATGAACCTGTGCACCAATGCCGCCCACGCCATGCGCGATTCCGGCGGTGTCATGCAGGTCATGCTCAGCCGCAGAACGCTGGAATCACCGGCGGCAGAGGACTTTGCGAAGCTGGCCCCCGGTGAATACATGCAGCTTTCCGTCACCGATACGGGCTACGGCATTGCACCTGAAATAATGGAAAATATTTTCGACCCCTTTTTCACCACCAAGAAACCGGATGAAGGAACGGGCATGGGGCTTGCCCTCGTTCACGGCATCGTCAGCGCGCACGACGGTGCCATAACCGTTCGCAGCACTCCGGAAGAAGGCACCCGCTTCGATATACTCATTCCCGTGGCCAACGCCTTTCCCGTCCACGAATCCAAAATGGTTTCCCACTCCCCTACGGGGCGCGGCAGGGCTCTGGTGGTTGATGATGAGGCCGCCCTTGCAGAGGTGGTGGGCGAGATGGTGCAACGGCTCGGCTATGAGACCGATGTTTTTTCCGACAGCGGCAACGCGCTGCAGCATTTTCTCTCTGATCCGCAGGCATTCACCCTGCTGATTACCGACCAGACCATGCCGGGGCTCACCGGCGGCGAACTTGCCCGCATAGTGCTCAAGCACAGGCCGGATATGCCCGTCATTCTCTGCACGGGCTACAGCGAGCAACTTTCACCGGACGATGCCAAGACCCTCGGCATACAGCAGTACCTGCTCAAACCCGTATTACGGGATGATCTGAACAAAGCCCTCAAGACCATCGCGGGCGGGGATGAATAATCCGGATTCTGACTTGACAGAAACCCTTCTTATTAATATTGATTACCATCATCAAATAAGGAGATTATCCCATGCAGGAAAAAATACTCAAGGTTCTCAAGGAAGCAGACAAGCCACTTCGCCCCGGCGACATTGCCACCGCCCTTGGCGTGGACAGCAAAGAACTGACCAAGCCCATGAAAGAGCTCAAGGATTCCGGAAAGATACACTCTCCCAAGCGTTGCTTTTACGCTGCAAGCTAAGACCAAACAGCCTTACAAGACTCCTCCATACTCCTCCAGAAAAGCCCGTTGAGCTGTTGCTCAGACGGGCTTTTTCTCATTGTGCTTTCTCATCTTTTTTGTGATACAATTACCTATAGCTATTCCCAATTCGCATGGAAGTATTACATTCGAAAATAGAACATCCACTTCGTCATAGAAAAGTGGGGGAGGTGCCCTTGAGACGATCAGTCATCATCCAGTTACTTCTGTTCGTGGTTCTCGGCCTGCTGGTTCAGGGGGCTTTTTTCTATTCCTACGTATCCTACGACCTGATGGCATTTTCCAATCATCAGGCTGAGAAGACGCGCACCAACGTCTACAATGAAGAAAAATACTCCCTGCAGGACATGGTGCAGATGGCATACAGCGTTGTGGATGATTTCCATGCCCGCTCGCAGGATGTGGAAACCCTGAAACAACTCAAGGCCAAAGAACTGCGCATTGTCATAGACGGCCTTGAAAGTCAGATCAAAGCCTACCTCAAGGAAAATGACTATCTTCCGCGTGAAGACAAGGAAGCGGGCATAAAGTCGCTTGTACGCAGCATGCGCTTCAGCGACGGCAACTATGTCTGGATCAATGACATGCACCCCACCATGATAATGCACCCCATTGCCACGCAATTGGACGGCAAAGACCTATCCGAAACCAAAGACCCGCACGGCAAGCGCCTGTTCATGGAGATGGTGAAGGTCTGCAAGGCAAACGGCGAGGGCATGGTGGACTACATGTGGGCCAAGCCGGGAGAAACCGAAGCCAAGCCCAAGGTTTCCTATGTGCGCCTCATTCCTGAACTCGGCTGGATAATCGGAACCGGCGCATGGATCGAAGACATTACTGCCTCGCTGCAGAAGCAGGCACTGGAACAGATAAGCAAAATCCGAGTATCCAACGGCAACTATTTCTGGATTCACAACACCGACAACATGATGGTCATGCATCCCATCAGCCTCAAGCTTGTGGGTACGTCCATAGTCGGAATTAAGGACGCCAAGGGCAAGTCGCTCTTCGCAGAAATGACGGAAGTGGCCACCCGGGACGGAGAAGGCACCGTATCCTATTACTGGGCAAAGCCCGGTCAGCAGGGCGATTTCCCCAAGCTGTCCTACATCAAGCTGTTCAAGCCATGGAACTGGATCATCGGTATGGGCGTATACATGGATGAAGTTGACGCCCAGATTCTCGGCGAACAGCAGGCGTTCACAGACTCCATCTTCGGCGTCATGAACCGCACCCTGCTCTTCGGCAGCATCATCGTGCTCATCGTGGTGGCGACGCTGGTATTCTTCATCCGCAACACCCTGCGCACCCCCATGAACAAGCTGGTGCAGTATGCCGATGACGTTGCCTCCGGACGTCTTGACGCCAGCATCGACGGCAAGTTCAAGGGCGAGATACTCAAGCTCAAGGATGCCATTCACGCCATGGTGCAGAGCCTGAAGGCCAAGATGGGCGAGGCCGAGCAGAAGAGCCATGAAGCTGCAGAGGAAGCCGAAAGGGCAAAGCAGGCCATGGCAGAAGCTGATGAGGCCCGCAAGAAGGCGGAAACCGCCAAGCAGGAAGGCATGCTTTCTGCGGCGGGCATACTGGACGAGATTGTTCTCTCCATATCCGCCGCCTCTGAAGAGCTTTCCGTTCAGGCCATTGAAATCAATCAGAGCTCGGACACCCAGCGTGGACGCATAGGTGAAACGGCCACCGCCATGGAAGAGATGAACGCAACCATTCTTGAAGTTGCAGGCAGCTCGGGCAATGCCGCTGAAAATGCCGATTCCACCCGGGAGCATGCAGAACATGGCGAAGAAACCGTTCAAAAATCGGTTAAGGCCATTGAGCATGTCCAGCAGCTCGCCGAAGAACTGAAGACGAACATGGGCCAGCTGTCTCACCGTGCGGATTCCATCGGCCAGATCATGACCGTGATATCCGACATTGCGGACCAGACCAACCTGCTCGCCCTGAACGCGGCCATTGAAGCCGCAAGAGCGGGCGAGGCCGGACGAGGCTTTGCAGTGGTGGCCGACGAAGTGCGCAAGCTTGCAGAAAAGACCATGACAGCCACCAAGGAAGTGGGCGAGGCCATACACGCCATCCAGCAGGCAGCCGCCCAGAACAACAAGAGCGTGGACGCAGCAGCCGAAGCCATTGATCAGGCTACCACACTGGTCGTTGCCTCGGGTGAGGCACTGCTGGAAATAGTGCGCCTGTCCGAAACCTCAGCGGACCAGATACGCAGCATTGCAACGGCAGCAGAAGAACAGTCTGCCGCAAGCGAAGAGATAACCCACGCCCTTGAAGAGGTGAACGCTCTCTCGGGCCTCATTGCGGAAGGCATAGGACAGAGCACCCTTGCCCAGCAGGAGCTGGCCTCGCAGTCAGCACGGCTGAAGCAGCTCATAGACAAGATCAAGCAGGAAAACAGGCTCGATAAGAAGTAATAAACGAACCAGACAGAAAAGGCCGCGCGGCATGCCGCGCGGCCTTTTCTGCGTGCAGTACTCCGCAGGCTCTCTACTCTACGGCAACGGCGTTCAAAGCCAGCCCCGCAGGAAAAACAAGCCCCAGCCTTGCGGCCTCAAAGCGGCTGTACATAAGCACCCCGTCCTCCACTGCCAGAGGAATGGAAACGCTACGCTCACCCGCGAGCAGACGACGGGCCAGATTTCCGGCCGCGCGCCCCTGCTCTTCACCCACATGCACAAGCCCTGCTGCGAGCTTTCCCCGGCCTATACTGAAATCCCACAGCCCAAAGCTGGGAACGGGGGAATGCTGCGCGGTCCACTGCACCATGTCCTCATCATTGCAGCAACCACTTTCCGCACCCTCCAGCCGCTGTGAAAGTCCCACAAAAATAAGATCGTAGCCGTTTTCTCCGGCTGTCTGCACAGCATCCTTCCATTCTTCAACGGTTGCAACCTGCCGCAGATCGGCCCTGATGCCTAAAAGTTCCTTGGAAGCTCCGTCGTGAAAGACATCACCGGCGATAAGATTGGAAGTCTCGCTGACATCGAACAGAAACAGCACCCGCCGTATGGGAAAGGGGCATATCTTGCGGGCCACACTTACGGACTGAAAAAGCAAAGGACGCTCCATCAGTCCGGCAACATGGGGATGACCATAAAGGCTGTATTCGCGGGGATTGTTGTTCAGCCCCAGAAAAACAATGGGAACCGCTGTGGCGAGCAGGTCGGGAGCAAGCAGGCGCGCGGCATTATCATCTCCCAGAACCACGAGGTCCGGTTTGTATTCTCTGAACACCGCCAGAGCCTCGGCTGCGCGTCGGGAAAACTGTTCCGCAGGAATACGCTTGGTATCCATCTCGAAGGTCCTGATTTCGTGATCAGAAGCCAGCACTTCACGCAGACCACGCAGGTAGCTCGCATCCCAGCTAAACCCCTGATGATAGCTTTCAATAACCAGCACTTTGCCCGCGCAAGCCTGCCGGGCAGAAGCAAGCAGGACAAAAATAAGGCAGCACGTACACCAGAATCGAAGCATTGACATCTCCTGACCACGAAGTGGCCTGAATTCTACCCTTCCGAAACAACAAAGCAAGCGTTGTCGCGTTAGATTCTGCGTCTTCCTGCAAAAAGGCATTTACAAATCAATGCATCACCCCAACATTGTTCAGCAACGCACTTGTATATATTTATCGGGGGACAGGCCTTACCCATGGCAAAAGGGCAGAAAAAAGGGCGCTTACGCGCCCCGGGCTACTAACAACGTCTGTTCTCCATGCCCTGAAAATCATGAATCCGGTTCTGTTTCACAACCGGTAAGCCCGCAAGACAGGGCCGGATGCGGAAAGCCTGCCCAAGCGGGAGACACAGCGATCCGGCTACGCCTTCATCTCCACCCGGACAAAAAGACACTGCCCGCCAGCCCCAAAACAGGCAGGCGGCAGGCCCCCTTTTCAGCTACGGAAGCCGAATCGGGCTATCTGCCCGGCATTTTGGGTAAATCAAGATCGTACTGACGAATCATGTCGTTATGCTCTCTCAGTTTGGCGAACGTGGCAGACTTTCTGAACGAGCTATTCCTGTTGGTCCTGTACAGAACATTCAGATCCCAGATGGTGTCTACGTCATTCCAGTCGGGCAGGCGCAGCACTTCAAGCCCTTTGCGGCGCATATGCTCCATGGTGGGGCGGAAAACATCCGCTTCTCCCCAGACAATACCGTCAAAGACTTCGGGGAAGAAGAATTCGCGCCGGAAGCCGATAAGATAGTAGCCGCCATCGTATGCGGGTCCTATCACGGCTTCCTTCATGTCCAGATCAAGCAGAGCCTTCTGCACCAGTTCCGGCGGAAAATCGGGAATATCGCTGCCCATGAGCACCACGCGGGAAAAACCGTCGGCAAAGGCTTTCTGCATGGCGGCTTTCATCCGTTCGCCCAGATCAGCCCCTTCCTGCGGAAAAAACGCATAATCGTTGCCGAGCCAGTCGCGCAGCTGTACTTCCACGTCGTGGCCTTCCACGGGCAGATAACATATGCGCAATGCGGCCTGCACAGTGGCAAGCCCCTTGAGCAAATCTTCCACAAAGCGCTTGTAAAAATCCGCAGCCACATCATTGCCGATCACTTCACCCAGACGGGTCTTCACCCTGCCCGGTTCCGGATATTTGACGAACAGCAGCACACAGGTATCGTTCATGATTTCCCCTTGTATGCGAGATACCATCTCGAAAGCGTTTGCGCGGGAACCCCCAGCGCGTACAAAGTCCGCAGGCAGACATTGCGCAGCGAACAGTAGACAACTCCCTCGGCATGCCAGCGCCGTGCCGAGGTCCGCACCCGCAGAGGCAACAGGGCTATGGAGTCTCCCCGTTGCCTGATGCGTCGCATGATGTCCACATCTTCCATAATGGGTATGGCGGAATAGCCCCCCAGCAGGCGGAAGTAGGAACTGCGGAAAAATTGAGCCTGATCGCCGTATGGGGTACGGGTCAGACGGTTTCGCAGATCAGCAAGCTTCTCCACGAGATACAGGAATCCGAAGGCGCCATCAATCCCGAGACGAAAGGCACCCGCGCCTCCCCTTTTGCCGGAATCGCCAAGCCTATTCAGCCCGTGTTCCATGGCGGCAAAAGCATCTTCCGGCAATGTGGTGTCTGCATGCAGAAAGAGCAGAATATCGCCCGATGCGGCGTGGGCACCGGCATTCATCTGCCTGGCACGCCCCTGCGGAGCACGAACCCGTATCACATCTTTGTCGGCAAGCGCTGCAAGGGTATCCGCCTGCGGAGCACCATCGCTCACGATGATCTCCACATTCCTGCCACCCGCTCTTTCGCGCACATGGGCGACAAGGCCGTTTATATTCGCAGCTTCATGCCACGCGGGAATAATGACGGAAAAACAGGGCGGATTATACTCCATGAAGCTCCTTGAGGTCTTCGACGCATTGCCGGCACAGCAAACACCTGCATAAGGTATCTGCATAATGGAAGGTACTCCCAACCAGCCCGGCGCACAAGCCCTGCGTGACAACCTTCTTCCAAACAGGTACAGTCGCAACGCGTGCCTGGCACGCTGATTATCGATATATTCTGCAGGAGCATCATGAGCAAAGTCCGTCCCCTTCCCGCGATCAAGTTGCGCACCCTATTAGACCCCGCCCGCATCAGCTGCGACGACAGCCACGGCATTCCCCGCAAGCCGACCAAACGCTCGCCGCAGCCCCGCGCGCTGGAAGCGCTGGAGCTTGCACTTTCCATCCATAACAACGGCTACAACGTCTATCTTGCCGGTGGACCGAGCCTCGGACGCAATTACATGCTGCAGGAATTTCTGCGTCCGCGTGCCGAAAAGCGCCCCACGCCGCCTGACCTGATTTACGTGAACAACTTTGAGGATCAGGATTCGCCCACCCTCATAGAACTGCCCGCCGGTCAGGGCCGCAAGCTCAAGAACGAACTGGCGCAGGCCATATCCAAGCTGCGCAAGGAACTGCCCGCCCGCTTCGAAAACGATGCGTACATCAAAAAGCGCAACATCATCATGGACCGTTTTCAGGACGAGCGCGACAAGCTCTTTCAGGAAATGGATCAGGTCGCGGTGAGTGAAGGCTTTAACATGGACCTTGATGAAACAGGCTCCATGACCCTGTATCCGCTCATCGAGGGCAAGCGTCTTTCCGAAGAGGAATTCGAGCGTCTTGACACCGACCTGCGGCAGACGCTCAAGGTAAAGGGAGACAAGCTGCTGCAGGTGATGTCTGCGCTCATGCGCAAAATGTCCACTGCGGAACAGGCATTGCGGACGGATGAACGCTCTCTTGATCAGGATCTTGCGCGCGAAGCGCTGCAGGAAATGCTCATCCCCGTGACGGATAAATTTCTCAAAGCCTGTGAAAGCGAAGATCTGGCAGCCTTCTTCACTGCCATGCAGAACGATATTCTGGAGAGTCTGGACCAGTTCGTACAGCGGGAATCGTCCCCCTCCGGCGGGGCTCCCGGCTCGGCAGAGAGCTTTCTCTCCGCGCTGCCGCAGGAAGACATTACCGCCCGCTACGAAATCAACCTCTTCGTGGACCACTCCGAAACCAAGGGGGCTCCCATCGTGGTGGACGACCACCCCACGGTTGCCAACCTGCTCGGCTGCATCGAGCGCGTTTCGGAAATGGGCGCTCTGGTCACGGATTACACCCTGATCAAGTCCGGCTCCATCCATCAGGCCAACGGCGGCTTTCTGGTCATGCACATCGAGGACCTGCTTTCGCAGACCGGTGCGTGGGAAGGCCTTATGCGCGCCCTGCGTTCAGGCATTGCCCGCATAGAGGACGCCGGAGATTCCGAGACCACCAAGACCAAGGGCATAGAGCCGGAACCGATGATGCTTGACCTGCGGGTCATTCTCATCGGGCCGGAAGATATTTACGAGCACCTGCTGCAGAGCGACGACCGCTTCCCCAAGCTGTTCAAGCTCAAGGCGCACATGAGCGAATCCATGCCCCGCAACGCGGACGGCATACGCATCTATCTGCAGCGCCTTGCAGGCATTATTGACGACTGCGACCTTCTGCCCTTCTCCCGCGACGGACTGGCAAGCATCATCGACTACAGCTCTCGCATCATAGAGGACCAGAAAAAGCTTTCGCTGCGCTTCCCCCACATCCGCGAACTGATGGTGGAATCAGACGCATATGCGCGCATGAAAAAACGCACCGTGGTGGATGCGGAAACAGTGCACGATGCTCTGGTGGCCCGCTATTACCGCAACAACCTGTACGAAGAAATGTTCATGGAAGATTACGACCGTGAACTGATAAAGGTGCAGACTTCCGGCACGGCCGTGGGCCGCGTGAACGGCCTTGCGGTGAGCTTCTACGGCGATTTCGAGTTCGGTCTGCCGCACCAGATTTCCTGCACCGTGGGTGTGGGGCATGGCGGCATCATCGACCTTGAACGCGAAGCAGAGCTTGGCGGCCCCATTCACACCAAGGCCATGATGATTCTGAAGAGCTACCTGCTCGGCATGTTCGCCCAGAACAAGCCCATTGTCATGACCGGCTCGCTCTATTTCGAGCAGAGCTACGCGGGCATTGAAGGCGACTCTGCGTCCGGCGCAGAACTTGCGGCGCTGCTTTCCGCCCTGTCAGGCCTGCCGCTGTCGCAGTCTCTCGCCTTTACGGGTGCTGTGTCGCAGACCGGACAGATCATGGCCGTGGGCGGCGTAACGCGCAAGATTGAAGGCTTCTTCGATGTGTGCCAGCGCAGAGGGCTTACCGGCGAGCAGGGCGTGCTGCTGCCCTATGACAACGTAGACCAGCTCATGCTCAAGAAGGAAGTCGTGGCCGCGGTGGAGGAAGGCAAGTTTGCCATCTACCCCATCCGCCACATAACCGAAGCCATGGAACTGCTGACCGGACAGACTGCGGGCAACCGCCGCAAGGACGGTACCTTCACCAAGGGCTCCATCTTCGACAAGGTGGACAGACGCCTCACGGAGCTGGGCAAGCTGGCCGAGCGGGCATACAAATCCAAGCGATAGCTGCACGGTCCGGCAGAGACAACCAGAGTTCCCGTCCGGCGGGACGCAACGACATACGGAGGCATTGTGATCGATACAGGCACCCTCGCCGGCATAGGTGTGCTGGCTGCGGCGGTTATTGTGGCACGGTATCCTCTTCGCTCGCTTCCTCCCGCCGTAACCTGCCCGCTGTGTACCCGCCCCATGGGGCCGGTACGCCACCTGCAGGGGGGCCTGTTCATTCTCATGCTGGCAACCTATTTGCTCGTGCTTTCCGTGCTGGACCTGCCGCCGCTCGATTACGCCACCGGTGATGCATGGCGGCATGTCTTCTCAAGGGCGGACATACTCACCTGCATAGTGCTCTGCTTCATCGGCACACGCGAGGTGACAACCCCGCATCATGATTATGTCTGCAAGAAGTGCCGCGCCACGTGGCGCATGCAGGAAGGCGAGCTGCTTGGCACGCACAACAGCTTCACCGGCTTTTATCACTTCTTCCCGTTCTAGAAGCCGCACAGACAAATACAAAGGCCCCGCCGTCACACAGACAGCGGGGCCTTTTCTCTTTTCAATCAGCTGCGGCTAGCGCACACCAAGCTCCGCACGGTGCAGCGGCACACCGGTTTTCTTTGTGGGCTTCTTGCCCGCGCCGGTCAGGAACACACGGGGGGCGAGTGCCGGGTCAAGCTGCAGCACGGCGGCCTGTACGGCCTTGGCTCTGGCTGCGGCAAGCTCCGTCAGGGTTTGCGGAGTCACCGTGGTCAGCGACCGGAGGAAGGCCTCCATATCTGCCACAGGTACTTCCTTGAACCCGAAAACACCGGCCGGTCTGGGGTCGTTTTCCATCTCCGGCACGTCCTTATAAGCATCAGTCAGATACTCGGCGTATTCCTCAGGCGTAACCTGCACATCTTCCACCGCAACGGCAGCGCGCTCGCGGCGGGACATATCCGCATACTTGGCGGCCTGAACCCTGCGACGCACGCTCAGTTCCACAAGACCGGCGGCATCGGCCTGCGGGTCTACAAAGCCGCTTATCTCAAGCTTGAGCGAAGACTTCTTGTTCATGAAGTCCACCACGCCCTTCAGATTCTGCAACTGCCCTTCCGTCAGACGATCGGAACCGGCCTCGAACACGGAGAACTGGGCATCGTCACCGCCACCGCCCACAATATTGCCGATAAGGGCAAAGGGCGAGGTAACCACCTTGAAAATAAGGTTCACAAACGCCTTGAACACTATGCCACCCGTAAGGAAGTGCGGGTCATCCAGCCTGCCTTTGATGGGCAGGTCTATCTCCACGTTGCCGCTGGAGTCAGACAGCAGGGCCAGCCCCAGCTTGATGGGAATGCTGGGTGCATCGGGACGCTTGTCTTTATCCCCCATGACAAGCTGCTCAAGAAACAGTTTATTGTTTGCACTCAGAATCCAGTTTTCCGTCTTTACCTTCACGTCCGCGTACAGGCGTCCCTTTTCAATGGGATAGGCCACGCTGCGCAGTGAATAGGGAGAAAGCGGCACGAGATCCACACCATTCAGCGTAAAGGTAACATCTGAATACATGGGAGAGATGATGGGGTTTGCCACTCCCTTGAGTGCCAGCGTCTGGTTGTCCAGCTTGGCGGTGATATCCAGTGCCGGACGGGCATCCGGCGCCAGTGAGATACCGTCAAGACGGGCATTCAGTTCCGTCAGGGCCGTGACAAAGGCGGGGGCCACGCTTCTGTCGGTGAACCGGAGCGCCCCGTTGTTCACCCGCACGCGGTCTATGCGCACATCCCGGAAAGGAAGAACGGAGGCGTATCCTGCCTCTACAGTGTCAGCCGGAGCAACTGCGGTCGGAGCAGCTGCGGCCGGAGTATCCGCAGTATTGGCAGGCGTTGTTTCTGCGGACGTGGATGGCACGACCGCGGAGCTGCCTGCTGCGTCCGTGACATTTGTGGCCGGAGTGTTTGCAAGCGGAGTATCCGTTACAGGGGTGCCTACTCCAGAAGTGTCTGCTCCAGATTTTTCCGGAGCAGATTTCTCCGGGGCCGGTGTGTCTTGGACAGAAGAATCTGCAGCCTTTGTTTCAACAGTCCTGCCGGAATTCTTTCCGGCCTCCGCGCCTGTGTCACCGGCAGTCCCCTTGTTAACGGCACCGGCTGTGCCTTCCTGCCCGTTCCGCCCCCGCCTGTCACTGGGAACAGCCGACGCGGAGGGATGCATCAGACGGGCAAAGTTGAACACGCCATCCTTGTCCACCAAGGCATTTGCCTGCAAGTTATCAAGGGCTATCTCTTCCACATACAATTTGGAATCGCTGGTTGAAATGTCAAAATTCTGCACGGAAAAACGATCGAAACTCGCCACCGGAGACGAGTCCGCGACATCCTTCAGCGACAGGCCGTCGATGCGCAGCGATCCCTTGGATACTACCTGCAAAGGCTCGGCAGCCAGTCCTTCGGCCCCTTCCGGAGCCTGCGCCTGCAGCCGCACATGCTTTTGCATATCTGTATTCAGCACGCCGCCGGCAAGCAGCATGCCCGTATACTCGCCCACATAAGGATCAAGCACGGCAAGGGGTACATTGTCATGCCGCACGCGCACCTGCATGTCGAACGGATCGGGACGCACCGTTCCATCCACCCGCACCCTGCCCGGCTTGATGCGGTTATTGCGTCCGCCGCCACCGATATACGCGGAGTAGCTCACGGGAACCGGCTTACCGAGATCGGTGGAGGCATCGCGAACCGTCAGTTCCATATTCGAGACAACCACCCCGCCCCGATTGGAGAGGGTGCGGTCCACAAACCGCAACTTGCCGTTTTCTATGCTGAACTCGCCGAGTGCGGCTGTCCACGGCTGTGAATCCCTGCCATGCGTGGCAATTTCGTCACCACTTGCAGGGCGGCCGGTTTCACCTCCGGCAAACAGATTCACAAGATCAAGACCATCCTTGTAGCGGATGAGGCGCACTTCAGGACCGGTGAGCTTCACCAGATCAACCGTGACATTTCTGGCTGCCAGATCGAGCTTGCCGCCCTGCACCTGCAAAGATGCCAGCTCGATGGAAGGGGTACGGTTGCCGTCCTTTCGCATGGCAAGACCGCTCAGAGCAGCAGCCATGCCTTCAAGCTGAACAACAGGCTCATTGCCGTCCATGGTGACAAGTGCATGCAGTGCGGCTTCCAGCGTTCCCCTGTCTATCTTCATGGGCTGGACAGATTCCAGATACGCAGCATACACCGGCAGTTCCACACCGCCCACGCCCACATCCAACGCCGCTTTGAGCGGAACCAGCGAGGCGCTGCCCTTCACCGAAAGATATTCCTTGTCACCGATCTTGAGAGAAATTCCCGTTTTGGCATTCTTGCGGCTGGATAAATTGGTCAGTGTCAGGTTGATGGGCTTAATCTGACGGGAAAACCCGACGGTATCGTCCTTCCAGCTGACACGACCATCCCGTATGGCAATCTGTTTTGCCTCTATGACATAGGGGGCAAAGGGAAGCACAAATGCCTTCTTCTTCGGAGCTGCAGCGGAAGCGGCTTGCGTCCCATTGCCTGTCACGGCCTGTACGGACTTGCCCTTCGTTACGTCCTTCTTTGCCCCTTTCGTTGCAGACACTGCGTTACCCGCCGCGTTTTTCTTGGCAGGGGCCTTGCCAACAGACTTGCCAATGGGCTTGTCACCAGCAAAATACGACTGCCAGTTGAGCACGCCGTCCGCATTGCGCACCGCCTTCACATACGGCCCTGCAAGCGTGACATCGCGCAGGGTAACGGTCTGGTCGAACAGGGAGAACTCTTCAACATCCACGGAAAGGGACGAGAATCCTGCCGCGTCCTTCATGTCCGGCGTGGCAACAGCCACATTCGACAGGGCAAGCTGGCCGGACACCTTCATCTGCATCGTCTTTTCTTCGGGCCTGCTGAAGGTCAGCAACACCTTGGTGGCCACGGAACCGGAAGCAAGATGCAGAGGAATATTACCCGGCACATATTCCCAGTAGCGGGCAAGATCTATCCCTGCGGTCTCAAAGGTAAACTCGGTTACCATTGTCTTGTCGAAAGGCTTGGTCTTGCCGAAAAGTTCCACAGGCTCACCGTTTACCAGCGCCTTGAGAGAGGGCTCCACATACTCTTCGGCATCGCCGCCCAGAGATGATGTCAGCGGTACGGCAAAATCCAGCTGGCTCACGACATGCGTGGCTTTATGCGGCAGGTCGTGAAAGGTCACGGTGCCGTTGGTGATCAGCAGATTATCCACACGGAAGGGAAACACGGACGAGTCCTCTTCTTCAGTGCCATTGGTGGAGCCGGAAGCCGGAATGAGATCGGAAATGGAAAACTGCCCGTCACCAAGAAAGGCGATTTCCACCGAAGGCTGCACAAGATTGAGGTGCGCCAGGACGGGAGCAAACTTGAAGACCGACAACGGATGCAGGCGCACGTCCAGCCGTTTGAACGAGGCCATATTGCCGTCGCCGTCCTTTTTGGCAATGGCCAGATCTTCCACCACCACGCCGAAGGTAACCGGATTCACACGCACCTTTCCGACAGTTGCATTGCGTTGCAGCAGAGCGGAGAGATTATTCTCCGTCACCGTCCTCAAGACAGGGCCTGCCACAAAAAAGCCCCCGACCAGATATACGGCGAACAACGCTCCGCAAATCAATACAATTCTACGGGTACGCCTGCCCAGTTTGGTCCAGTATGCTGTCAGCTCTTTCATGCGAATCTCCATTACTTCCGAATTAGCGACGTGCCGATGTCAGATTTCTGCCTCCGTTATCGCACTTGTCATTATGCATACCCTATTGCGTCAGAATTATCCATAAAGTGACTGCACTTGGATGAAGAGTAACAACGCAGACATGGCGTGAATTCTGCATACAACAAGCTGTGATACTCTTTTTTGCCGGGAGGCCGCCATGAAAAACGCCATACGAGCAACCGCAGCGCCGCTGCATATCGTCGTGGTTCACAACACCACGCAGCAGGACATTACCGCCACATTATCCTGTATAACCGAAGGGGCAGGATATCCCAACACCGTATCTGTTGTGGATATTGCCGGAGATGCGCCCTCCCGCGCATTTCTGCACTCGGCATATGAGGCAGGCATCGTCCGGAATCTCGTCACGGTGCTCACACCCCAGCCCCCGGCTGTGCCTGTTCTGCAGATACTGGGTACTGTCGAAGCACCGTACGCATTTGTGATGCATTCCGGCATGCTGTTCCACACATCCGGCTGGCTTGCGGATATGCTCGGCTCCATGCTGAACAGCAGAGCCCCTGCCCTTGCCTGCTTTGCTGCGGCCAAGGAAAATGGAACGGATGCTGCCACCGCGCCCCGATGCGAGGCCGTGGTAAGCCCCAACGCGCTTTCCTCCATGCTCTGTGATGCAGGTGCTGCCGTGCTGGCAACCCGCCACGCGCTGGAACGGCTGGACATTTTTTCCCTGCGCGGTCTTACTGGGTTGTCGCCGGACACCCTGCACAGTGCAGACATTGCGGCGCGGGAAACGCGGCGGCAGGCTGTGCAGAATCTGCAATAATAAAAGCCCGGACCATACGGTCCGGGCTTTCGTTTTCTCTATGCCGAAGGCGGCTATTTGCTGCCATTCCCCATCATCTTTTCGCTGCTCTCGGCAACGGACGAACGGGAAAGCACCAGCTTGGAACCGGGGGGCACATCGTGCGTCACCCACACGTTACCGCCTATGATGGAGCCGGACCCGATGGTCACACGGCCCAGCACGGTGGCCCCTGCGTATACGCGCACGTTGTCTTCCAGAATGGGGTGGCGGGCAATGCCCTTGACCAGCTTGCCTTCCGCATCCTTGGGGAAAGAAAGCGCACCGAGCGTAACCCCCTGATACAGGCGGCACGAGCGGCCGATGATGCAGGTTTCACCCACCACCACGCCGGTGCCGTGGTCGATGAAGAAATCTTCGCCGATGGTTGCGCCGGGGTGGATATCTATACCGGTTTTGGAATGGGCCATTTCACTCATGATACGCGGAATGATGGGGACATCGAGCTTGTACAGCTCATGCGCGATACGGTGATGAATCATGGCCGTGATGGACGGATAGCAGAAGATGGTTTCGCCCGGGCTCTTGGCTGCGGGGTCCCCTTCAAAGGCGGCACCCACATCCGTGCTGAGCATGCGGCGAATCTCCGGCAGGCGCTTCAGAAACCGCATGGCGGTATCATGAGAGTGCAAATCGCAGTTGGTACAATCGTTGGCATATTCGGCGCAGATGAAACACCCGCCGCGACGAATCTGTTCCGCGAGCAAGCGGTAGATGGAATCGAGGTTGGCGGAAAGGTGATAGCGCATGGATTTGAGCACCACGCGGGCCGGGCCATAGTACCCCGGAAAGAGCGCAGCCTTCAGGCGTTCCATGATCTCGGCCAGCGCCTCGGCAGAGGGCATGGGCGCGCCATGGAGCGACTGATGGTACACGGATTCGTAAGATTCCGGCGCGCAGAGCTGATCCACAACCTCTTCGAGTTCAGGCATGCCCTGCAATTCTTCCGGTGCGAAACTGATCTTCTTCATGAATCTGTCCTTGGTATGCATATTCCTGCCGTCATCAGGCGGCAGGATCGGTAAACAGTGCTGTGGAGAGATAGCGCTCTCCGGTGTCGCAGACAATGAACACGATGCGCTTGCCCTTGTTCTCCGGCCTTCTGGCCACTTCTATGGCAGCATGGGCAATGGCACCGGAAGAGATGCCGCAGAGTATGCCCTCTTCCTTAATCAGGCGGCGGGCCATGACAAGCGCCTGTTCGTTGGTCACGCGGAACACTTCGTCAAAGGAATCGAGCTTGAGCACCTCAGGCACAAAACCGGCACCTATGCCCTGAATGGCATGCGGACCGGGCTGGCCGCCGGAAAGCACGGGAGAAGCCGCAGGCTCAACAGCCACACGGTGCACCTTGGGGTTCAGCTCCTTCAGCCTGCCGCCCGCACCGGTAATCGTGCCGCCGGAGCCCACACCGGCCACAAAGACATCCACGGAGCCGTCCGTATCCTGCCATATTTCCTCGGCAGTGGTCAGGCGGTGAATCTCCGGGTTGGCGGGGTTGCAGAACTGCTGCGGCATGAAGGCATTGGGGGTCTCCGCCACAAGACGCTCGGCCTCGCGCACCGCACCGGACATGCCCTGTGCAGCGGGCGTGAGCACCAGCGTTGCCCCGAAACCGCGCAGCAGCGCCTTGCGCTCGTTGCTCATGGATTCCGGCATGGTCAGAATGAGCTTATAGCCCTTCACCGCGCATACAAAGGCAAGGCCAAGCCCCGTGTTCCCGCTGGTGGGTTCCACAATGATGGAATCCTTGTTGATCAGACCGGCCTTTTCGGCAGCGACGATCATGTTCAGACCGATGCGGTCCTTAACGGAACTGCAGGGGTTGAAGTACTCAAGCTTGGCGACCACTTCGGCCTGACAACCTTCCGCTACGCGGTTCAACCGCACCAGCGGGGTACGGCCGATCAGGTCCAGCATAGAATGCGCTATGTTCATGGCAATCTCCTTGTACGACGGGCCTTGTCCTGAAATCCGGCACAGACCGGACTTCCGCTCCGCACCGTATGCTCTTTCACGCATAAAGAAAAGGGCCGGACTCCCATGCCCGGCCCCAACGCTCTTATTGTCGTGGTGGCCGCAATCAGCAGCCACACGCGGGCTTTTCGCCCTTGGGTTCCATCCCTTCGCGGAAGGGAGAAATCTCGCGCAGGCGATTGATGATGGGCGGCACTTCCCTGAGCACAAGATCAACATCCGCATCGGTATTGAACCGGCTGAGGCTGAAACGGATAGAACCGTGCGCATAGGTGAAAGGCACGCCCATGGCACGCAGCACGTGCGACGGCTCAAGGCTGCCGGAGGTGCATGCGGAACCGGAGCTGGCGCAGATGCCGTGGCCGTCCATGAGCAGCAGAATGGCTTCGCCTTCCACATACTTGAAAGCAATGGACGAGGTGTTGGGCAGGCGGCTTGTGATGTCGCCGTTTACCAGCGAATCCGGCACGGCGGCGAGCAGTCCGGCTTCCAGACGGTCGCGCAGTGCCTTCACGCGGGTGCGTTCCTCTTCCATGTTCACAGTTGCCAGTTCACAGGCCTTGCCCAGCGCCACAATGGAGGCGGCGTTTTCCGTACCCGCACGGCGGCCGCGTTCCTGATGCCCGCCGCGCATGAACGGACGGAACGGCGTACCCTTGCGCACGTACAGAGCACCAATACCCTTGGGCGCATGCAGCTTGTGGCCGGAAAGGGCCAGATAATCCACGGGCAGGCTGGAAACATCTATGGGCAGCTTGCCCACAACCTGCACCGCATCCGTATGCATCTGCACGCCGCGTTCCTTCACGATGGCGGCGATCTCATCCATGGGGAAGACCACGCCCGTTTCGTTGTTGGCATACATGATGGAAACCAGCGCGGTATCTTTGCGGATGGCATCGCGCAGCTCGTCGAGATCAAGCTGGCCCTTGGCATTTACGCCAAGGTAGGTGGCTTCATACCCGCGCTTTTCCAGATGCTGCACCAGATTGAGCACAGCGGGGTGCTCAACACGGGTGGTGATGATGTGCTTTTTGTCGGGCTGGGAATTGAGTGCGGACCAGATGGCCGTGTTGTCGCTCTCGGTGCCGCAGGCGGTAAAGAGAATTTCATCGGGGCGCGCACCGAGGGAGGCGGCCACCTGCTCACGGGCCTTCACCAGATGCTGGCCAACCTGTCCGCCGAAGCGGTGCATGCTCGAAGGATTGCCGTACAATTCCGTAAGGAACGGCATCATGGCTTCCAGCACGGCCGGGTCTATCTGCGTGGTGGCGTTGTTATCGAGATATACCGGCTTCATGAGTTCACCTCCACCACGGAAATCTCAGGCTCCACATATTCGCGCAGGGTGCGCTCCACAAATCCCTTCAGGGTCAGCTGGCTGGACGGGCAGCTCGTGCACATGCCACGCAGGGCCACCTTGACCGTGTGACCGTCGATATCCACCAGCTCGATATCTCCACCATCCTTCTGCAGGCTCGGGCGAATCTCTTCTTCAAGGGTCTTCACCACAAGCTGCATGCGCTGCACGTTGGTCAGCGCCTTGGGCTTGGCTTCAGGTACTTCGCAGGCGGCTTCCTTGCCCAGCGCCTGATCAAGCAGGTGCTGAATGGCGGGAATGCAGTCGCCGCAACCGCCGCCGGCCTTGGTGAAGTGGGTCACTTCTTCCACGGTGGTCAGGTTGTTGTCGCGTATGGCACGCAGAATAAGCTCATCAGTCACACCAAAGCACTTGCAGACAAGTTCGCCCTCGTGTTCGTGCTGCTCCACTTCTTCGCCGCGCCAGTTCTTGATGGCAGCCTCAAGTGCCTCCTGTCCCATGACGGAACAGTGCATCTTCTGCTGCGGCAGGCCGCCCAGAAATTCGGCGATTTCCTTGTTGGTGATCTTCTCTGCCTCGGCCACGGTTCTGCCCTTGAGCATCTCCGTCAGCGCAGATGACGATGCGATGGCGCTGGCACACCCGAAGGTCTGAAATTTGGCGTCAACGATACGTTCGTCGGCATCAATCTTGAGGTAGAGCTTCAGAGCATCGCCGCAGGCAAGGCTGCCCACTTCGCCGATGGCGTTCGCGTCTTCCAGTTCGCCCACGTTACGCGGGTTGAGAAAATGCTCGCGAACTTTGTCAGTATATTCCCACATGAGTATGAACCTCCGGTATATGCGATAGGCGCGACCGGCGCACAGGGCACCGCGATGACAGGGGTCGCGTCAGACCCGGTGCTTCGCCCCCCATAACGGGCGAAAGCATCCGTACCGTACGCATATAACACCGTTGGACGGGAGGGGGAAGAGGCTGAATCAAATTTAGGACCATTTTAGTCCGAATTGCGCCTGAACTACGGCAGAAAACCGTTGCTGTGGAATAAAAAAGCCCTTTTCAGGGCTACTTGGTCACATTCTGAGCGCAAACAGTATCAAACAATGCCAGCCCCGCTCAAAATGCGGACAAACCGCGCAAAAACCTCCATATCAAGCCCATGCCCCATTTCATCCTTCATCACACGCAACACCTGAAAGGCGTTTCTGGCTTTTGCATACGGACGGTTTGAACAGATTGCGTCATAAATATCGGCAATCGTCACGGCACGGACGGGAAGCGGAATCTCTTCTCCCCTAAGACCACAGGGATACCCTGACCCGTCCACTTTTTCATGATGGAAAAGAATACAGTTCAGCGCGTCCTGAGACAGCGGCATGAGTGTGCAGGCACCGGCACCCAGTACTGGGTGCTCGTTGATAACCTCCCGTTCTTCCCAGGTCAGCGGACCGGGCTTGTTCAGAATGGCGTCATCAATGAAGGTCTTGCCAATGTCGTGCAGCATGGCGCCCAGCCCGAACTGCACAAGACTTTTGTCGTCAAACCCGTAGGTCTGGAGAATTATCTGCGAATAAAGGAATACATGAATGGAATGAGAAAAGGTGTGGTAGTCATGCGCAATGAGCGAGGCCATGGTCTTGATGGAATTTTCGAGCGTAAGAAAGCTCACTCCCTTGGCCACGAACTCGAACACGCGGTTGAACTGATCCCTGCGCACGGTGGGCGGCAGCTTGTTGGTAAAAATATCTTCCACCACGTCTGAAGAGGCGTCGTAGAACATCTGCGCACGCGTGGGCAGCGGAATGGTTTCGTCGCTGAGCACGGTACCCAGATTCTGCACAACATGGTCGCGGTATTCCGGCCGCTCTGTTTCCTGCACATAAAGGCATTTCACCCCGGTAGCGTCCAGCACCTGCCTGCGGCGCTCACAGAATGTTTCGCCCGCGCTGGTGTACAGAACAAATCCTTCTCCCTGCTTGAGGTACAGGCTGAACGCACCGCGCATGTTCTTCATGATCATGGCGGGAGGAATGGCAAAGAACTCACCTGTTCTGAGCTTTTCCTGCTTGATTGCGGCCTGTGTCATTCACAAATCCGGAAGTAAGAAGATTGTTTCATCTCAGCAGCCAACCAGCTCTGCACCTGAAAGCACCATGATAAACCGGCGGAAAACGTCCATATCCAGATCATGCGACATGGTTGCACGCATCAGTTCGAGCACCTCGAAAGGGCGGCGGGCCTTGGCGTAAGGCCGGTCTGTTGTCAGCGCATCATAGATGTCCGCAATGGTCACCACGCGGACGGGCAGGGGAATTTCCGGAGCCATGAGTCCGGCGGGATATCCGCTGCCGTTCATTTTTTCGTGGTGGAACAGAATAATATTCATGGCCTCCTGCGAAAGAGGCAAGAGCGTACAGGAAGCCAGCCCCAGAGTGGGATGCCTGCTGATGATGCGCCGTTCATCAGGGTCCAGCTTGCCAGTTTTATCCAGAATAAGGCGCGGGATGCGGGTTTTGCCCACATCATGCAGCATGGCACCTATTCCGCAACGCAGCATGGTTTCATCGTCAAAGCCGTAGGTGTGCAGTACCGAAACGGTATACACGAACACGTTCACGCAGTGCGAATAGGTCTTGTAGTCATGGGCGATGAACTCGGCCATGGCTTTCAGGGAATTCTCAAGACACAAAAATTTGAGCGCCTGCTGCACCAGCCCGTGCACCCGCAGAAAATGGTTGCTGTCCAACCCTGCCGGCAGTCTGGTCTCGAACATGTCCGCCATGACATCGGAAGAGACAGAATAGAAAAGCCCTGCGCGCTCCCGTAGCGGCAGGGTGTCATCAAGCAAAATCTTTCCGAGATTGTCTTCGATATATCGGGAGTAGTGGGGACGTTGTGCGGTCTGCACATACACTTCGCGAACACCATTATCATACAGAACGCGTTTGTGCCGCTCGGTGAACACCTCATCGGCGCTGGTGTAGAGCACGTACTCTCCGCCCTGGCGCAGGTATACGCTGAACTTTCCCATGGTGGTAGGAAAGATCATCAGCGGAGATACGCTGAAATATTCTCCCGCGCTCTCGACGGGTGAGATTTCCGCCGTATTGGACATGAAGCTCCCTACAAACTTCTTCGCGACCAGATAGCATCCGTGATTTGAAACGTTCCCCTCCTCAGAGCCCGCTCCCGCACTTCATACGCCTTCTGCGCTGCCCCCCTCCTGCATTGTGATTACTCTGCAAGCTTTTAGCACATTACAGCGACCAAACTTATCGATATTTTACAACAATGTCTAGACACTTTCTAGCACAGATTAGTTCCCTGTATATTCACAGCGTCTTAGTTCCACTCATGCACAGACAAGCATCGGCAAACCCCGCCCTCCGGCTGCCGCCGGCCAGGGCAGGATGTCCGTCAAACCGGACTTTCCGCGCATGTATCCGGAAATCCGGACAACAAACCGCAGGCAGCCGGCCCATCACCTTACAGAATGAATGCAACCACTGTTTCATTTTGTTGCAATTACTCTCTTTTTTCAATAACAAACCGTAAAACGGCACTGGTGCGCTACTTGCAATAAACTTGATTAATGAACTTTTTTCCGGACATCTTGAATTCGGTGTCCGACATTTCCTAATGATCTTTCGGATTTTCCCGTCTATAATTGGTTAGGGGAACGCCAAAAGTCATCTCGCAAAAGGCAGCGGCTTTGCCGCCCGCTGTCCATTCGTCACGACAAGGAGTGTTGCATGTTTAAAGGGCTAACCGTCACAAGCCTGATCTGGACCAAACTGGGGCTTATGCTCCTCACCGCCGGCGGGGTAACCGGCTGGTTGATGAGCTCTGCCGAGAACGGCGTTCTGCCGACAGACACCGTTCTCATTGCCTGCGGGGTATTGCTTGCGGTGTTCGTATTTCTTGCGCTGCCCCTCACTATCATCATCATAAAGCGCATCACCGCTCCGCTTGAAGAAATCAAGTCAGGCGTGGACCGCATACTTGATGGTGACTACACCGCCTGTTTCGCCTGCGGCGGATCGGACGAGCTTGCCGAAATGCGTCTTGCGCTGGAAACGCTCGTTTCCCGCCTCAAGCACAATCTGGGGTTTGCACAGGGCGTTCTCAAGGGCATAGATACGCCTTTTGTTGTCGTCGACACCAACGAAGTGCTCACCTACACCAACGCGGGCCTTATCAAAATTCTGCAGCATGACGGCCGTCCGGAAGACTACTACGGCCAGAACGTTGCCCACTTCTTCTATGGTGACGCATCGCGCCGCACAGTTCTGCGCGACAGCCTTGAGAACCACACCGTGACCAACCGTGAAGTGGACTTCACCGGCCGAAAAGGCGGCAAGCGCAATCTGAACATTCATGCCTCGCCCCTGTTTGACCTGAACGGCGAACTCATGGGTGCGCTGTGCATCTATCAGGACCTTACCGAACTCAGAACCCGTGAAGCCGAGATTCTTGCCAAGAATCAGGCCATATCCGAAGCCGCCCACGAATCGGAAGCGGTATCTTCCGAAGTTGCCCGCCTTGCACTGGATGTTGCCACGCAGGTTGAGCACACCAGCACCGAAGTGGACAGGCAGACCGAACGCACCATCGACACGGCAACCGCCATGGAGCAGATGAATGCCGCCGTGTATGAGGTTGCGCGCAATGCGTCCTCTGCGGCGGAGCAGGCATCCGAGGCCCGCTCGAAGGCACAGGAAGGTTCTTCGGTTGTGGAAGAGGCCATGACCGCCATTGCCGATGTGGCAAAACAGTCGGAAACGCTGCGCGCCAACATGACAGAGCTGGGGCAGAAGGCAGAAGGCATCGGCCAGGTCATGAATGTGATCACCGACATTGCCGACCAGACCAACCTGCTGGCCCTGAACGCAGCCATCGAAGCTGCCCGTGCAGGTGAAGCAGGCCGCGGTTTTGCCGTGGTTGCCGACGAAGTGCGCAAGCTGGCGGAAAAGACCATGCAGGCCACCAAGGAAGTGGGCAGCGCCATTCATGCCATTCAGGAAGGTGCCCGGCTCAACTCGCAGAGCGTGGAATCCGCAGTAAAGGCCATTGACCGTTCGCGCACCCTGTCCGCCGCATCCGGCGATGCGCTCAAGGCCATTGTGGCGCTGGTGAACGACACCAACGACCAGGTGCAGGCCATTGCCACGGCTGCCGAAGAACAGTCGGCCACCAGCGAGCACATCAATCAGGCCATTGACGAGGTGAAGGACATCTCACAGAGAGCGTCTTCCGAACTCAACGAGGCCTCGAGGGGTATTCACGAACTGGCCGACCTTTCCGCAAAACTGAGAAGCATCATCGAGCGCATCGAAGCGCACTAGCGCTCCCGTACCCGGGACATACAGCACAGCCTTACCGCGGGGTGTGTCCGAACGGACGCGCCCCGCTTTTTTACGGGCGACGGGCAACGGCAATGTACCGTTTGAGCGCGCCGGACAATGCAAATTTTCAACAAACTTGCCGCATTTTTTTGCGGGACAGGTACGCTTCTCTTTCCCGCACACGCGCAGTATGCTATATTGCTTCGATAATCTGACCAGACCAAGGAGCCGCCATGCGATCCTATAGAAAAGAACTCTTCTATGAGGTGCCCACCCGCAGGGCCTTCATCAACATAACCCCCGATGTGGAATACTGCCTTGCAGAAAGCGGCATCCGCGAGGGGTTGTGCCTTGTAAACGCCATGCATATCACTGCCTCGGTATTCATCAACGATGACGAATCCGGCCTGCACCACGACTATGAGGTGTGGCTGGAAAAACTGGCCCCGCATGCCCCGACCTCGCAGTACCGGCATAACGGTCACGAAGATAATGCCGATGCCCACATGAAACGGCAGATCATGGGACGCGAAGTGGTGGTGGCCGTAACCGAGGGGCGTCTTGATTTCGGAACGTGGGAACAGATTTTTTACGGAGAATTTGACGGCCGCCGTAAAAAGCGCGTGCTCGTGAAGATCATAGGAGAGTGATCGTGCCCGACTTACTGAAAAGCGACTTCAAGGATATTTCTTCGCTCACGCAGACCGAGGCCACAGTCATTAACCATGTACAGCTCATTCTGGCGGAAAAGCGCACCTCGCTGGCCATGATGCGCACCGGCATAGCCGTGCTTGCCCTGCCGCTCACGGTGCTGGGCCTGCTCATATCCACCTCGCGTTTGTACACAGTGGCGGATACATGGCTCCTGCTCACAGCCGTCATTCTTCTCTGCGGTGGGCTCATTGCGCTCGGGGCCTTTCTCATTACCCGCTCGGTATACCGCATACGGGCCTATGATCACATGGTACGCGAGATTAAACGACAGTCCCCCACTGTGGCCCCTTATCTCGACTGATCCGGCTTATGATCTGGCTGATACAACTGATCGGGCTTATCGGGCAGATTCGACAGATCATCCGGCAGATCATCCGGCAGGTTCTGCAGGGCTGGCAGATCCGGTTCTCTCCGGCCAACTTCGGCCAGCTCTGGTCAGGTCCGGCCAAGTCCGGCCAGTTTCAGTTAGTTCCGGTCAAATCGGGCCAGCTCCGACCTGTCCCCCTTTGCCACCAGCTCTTCAGAGTTGCAGGCTGATTTCATACGGTTCCGCCCGTTCCCCCCAACCTGTGAGAAGTTCTTGAAAAGGCTTGGCGCGCAGCCCTGATCTATGTAGTTTTGTAGCATGAACACGAGACTTCAAAAAACCCTGTACGGACTTCGGGCGGAGCACCGCTCGCCCGCATGGGACATAGGCCAGTACCTGCTGGTCATGGCCGCCCTTGTCTGGTGCACACTGCAGGGTACCGAAGGGCTCGGCTACGACTGGCAGTGGAACCGCGTGCCCCGCTACCTGTTCACCCTGCGGGAAGGCGCATTCACGGTCGGGCCATTGCTCAAGGGCCTGTGGATCACCATACAGATCACGCTGTGCTCCATGGGGCTTTCTCTGCTTATCGGCCTGCTGGCCATGCTCCTGCGCCGCTCAACCTCTCTGGTTGCCCGCAGCGTGGGTACCTTTTACATAGAGAGCATCAGAAACACCCCGCTGCTCATCCAGCTCTACGTGCTCTATTTCGTTTTCGCTCCGGTGCTGGGCATTGGGGCGTTTGCATCTGCCGTGCTTGCTCTCAGTCTGTTTGAAGGTGCCTACATGGCAGAAATATTTCGGGCAGGCATTCAGAGCGTTCCCAAGGGACAGTGGGAAGCCGCCTACAGTCTGGGCATGACCACCCCTGCAACATACAGAAAGGTCATTCTGCCGCAGGCAGTGCGCAAGGTGCTGCCTCCGCTGACCAATCAGGCCATATCACTGGTCAAAGATTCCGCCCTTGTGGCCACCATATCCGTTTTCGACATGACCATGCAGGGGCAGGCAATCATTGCCGAAACCTTCATGACCTTCGAGATATGGTTCACCATTGCAGCCATCTATCTGGTAATAAACCTGAGTCTCTCCTTTGCCGTGCGCGGCATGGAAAAACGGCTCAGGCATTACGCCTGAATATATCGAACGGCACAATAAAAGGAGTAGCCGATGCATTCACGTTTCCATTATCTCATCGCCCTTCTGATCGTGGGCTGCATGCTCATGGCAGGAACGGCGCAGGCCAAGGACGCCACACACGAACTGCGCGATGCCAGCGTGATATCAAAAGTCATTGAGCGCGGCACCCTGCGTGTGGGCTTTTCCACCTTTGTACCGTGGGCCATGAACGACAAGACAGGCAAGTTCATCGGCTTTGAAGTGGATGTGATGACCCAGCTTGCCAAAGATCTTGGTGTCGAGATCGAGTTCGTTCCCACCAACTGGTCGGGCATCATCCCCTCTCTGCTCTCCGACAAGTTTGATGTCATCATCGGCGGCATGAGCGTTACCACGGAACGCAACCTCAAGGTGAACTTCACCATACCGTACGACACGACAGGCATGGCTCTGGTGGCCAACAAGACCACAGCCAAGGGCTTCAGCTCCCTTGCCGACTTCAACAAAGAAGACGTGATCATCGTCGCCCGTATCGGCTCAACGCCCGCCACGGCCGCCAAAACCTTCTTCCCCAAGGCCACATTACGCCTCTTTGAAAAAGAGACACAGTGCCTGCAGGAACTGCTCTCCGGCAGAGTGCACGCATTTGTGGCCAGCGCCCCCCTGCCGGCCCACAGCGCAGTGGAGCATGCCGACAAACTGTTCCTGCCTGTTGAAGGCACCTTCACCAAGGAACCCGTGGCCTTTGCCGTCCGCAAGGGCGACCCGGACACTCTGAACGTGCTCAACAACTGGATTCGTCAGAAAGAAGCGCAGGGCTGGCTTGCCGAACGCAAGCACTACTGGTTTGAAACGCTGGACTGGGCTGCCCGGCTCAAATAACACAACACGCCCGCAGCTTTCGGGCTGCGGGCGTTCCCCCATATTCCTCGCATGAATCATCATTCCCGTGCACGCACATCCCGTAAGCTTGATGTGCTGCTTCTCCTTCTGCTGGCTGCGGCCGCCGGGGTATTCTTCTGGCGCGTGCAGACCCGCTTCGACTATGACTGGAACTGGGCCGCGGTGCCCCAGTTTCTCTTCCGTCACGACCCTGATTCGGGCTGGACGGCCAATGTGCTCATCCGCGGCCTGCTCACCACCATACGCCTCAGCATCTGGACCTCGGTTCTGGCTATGGGCATAGGAATGGTGGTCGGGCTTGCCGCAACCAGCCGCAGCCTGTTCAGCAGGCTGCTTGCCCGCACCTATGTGGAAGGTGTGCGCAACCTGCCGCCGCTGGTGCTTATCTTCATTTTCTACTTTTTCATCTACACGCTGCTCGCCCCCCTTATCGGGCTGGACGAGGCCATACGCTCCATGCCCCCGTGGCTGGCGAACCTGCTTTCCGTGCTCTGCGACGAGCCGAACCGCCTGCCGGGGTTCATTTCCGGCGTCATCACCCTTTCCATTTACGAGGGGGCATACATGGCGGAAATAGTGCGGGGCGGCGTGGCGAGTGTAGATAAGGGACAATGGGAGGCCGCAGCCTCGCTCGGGCTGCCGCGCTCAGACCAGCTGCGGCTCGTGGTGCTGCCACAGGCCCTGAAGGTGATCATCCCCCCGCTCGCGGGGCAGTTCATCTCCACCATCAAGGATTCGGCCATTGTCTCGGTCATATCCATTCCGGAACTGACCTTTCAGGGGCTGGAACTCATGTCCGCCACCTATCTGACCTTCGAGGTCTGGATAACCATCACCCTTATGTATCTGGTGCTTACACTGGGCTGCGCCATACTGGCCAGAAAGCTGGAGCACTCCCTGCGGTGGCGGTTCTAAACTCTCCACACAAGAAAAGGCCGGAAATTCCGGCCTCAGACTGCTGACAAAGCTATTTCTGGTATTTTTTGGCTCCGCCGGGCAGGAACCTAACGTTCCTGCACCTCGTATAAGCGATAATAATCCGTTCTTGGACCTCAGTTCCGGCTTAACGGTAATACTGCTGTACTGAAAATGAGGGGTTGTTATTACCCTGAGGCCGGAAATTCCAGCCTTACAGGTACTTTTCAAGCGCGGCAATTTCGCGCCGCACATCCGGCCTCTCTTTATCCGCCCTGTATGCGTTCAGCAACAGCAGCACACTGTCAAAGGCTTCCAGCAGTGCGGTTATGCACTCGCTGTCAGGCTCAAGCCCGCCGGTACGCACTTTCTGCAATATATTCTCAGCCCTGTGAGCCACCTCGGCAATTTCACCAAGCTTGAGCAACCCCGCACCGGCCTTGATGGAGTGTGCAGCCCTGAAAATGGCATGCACCTTTTCATCATCCACCTGCCCATGCTTCCTCTCAAGGTCGAGCAATCCGGCTTCAATTTCCGCCAGACGCTCGTAGGTTTCTTCAACAAATACTTCGAAAACCTCGTCGTCTCGATCCTGCATCATGTGCCGTCTCCGGTTCAGGGGCGTTTTTCAAGCAATTCCAGCGCGCGTTGCGCCATCATGTCGAGATCGGGCTTGGATATCTGATCATCTGCGCCCACCGAGTCTCCCTTGTGCCGCAGTTCATTGGTGATGAGTGAAGAATAGAGAATGACAGGCAGGCTGCCCAGCACGGCATCTTCCTTCACGTTCTTGGTCAGGGTGAAGCCATCCATAAGAGGCATTTCTATGTCCGAAATGACAATGTCCACGAAATCCGAGAGCGGCCTGCCCTCTTCCTGCGACTGCGTGCGGAACGCCCTGAGCTGGTTCAGGGCATCCTGCCCGTTGTTCACCATAGTGAGCTCGAAGTTGGCGGATTCCAGATTCTTGCGGAGCATAAGCCTGATGGTGGCGGAATCGTCAGCCACAAGCGCCTTGTAGGAACGGGACGCCTGCGCCCCTTTGTGCTCAGCTTTTTCAAACGTCTGAGGGTCAAGGTCAGCCAGAACATTCTCAAGGTCCACAAGCTGGACGAAATGATCACCCAGATCAACCATGCCTACAATACAGTTGGTTCCGATTTTGGTGATATAGCCGCTCGGGGGCTGAACTTCCTGCCATCCTACACGGTGAATCTCCGTCACACCGGAAACCAGAAAGCCCGTTACGGAATGGCTGAATTCCGTCACCATGATCACGTCATGGTCCGCATGCACCATATCCATCTTGAGCCAGCGGCTGAGATCAAGCACAGGCACCATCATGTTGCGGATATCGATCATGCCCATGAAACAGGGGTTGGAAGCAGATTCAGGAGCGGCGAACTTGGGAGCCTCGATCACCTGCATGACCTTGGCGACGTTTACACCGAAGTGGCAGGGTGCCACAGAACCGTCAGGCAAACGCTCAGAAATGAACAGTTCCAGCACTTCCAGTTCGTTGGTGCCTGATTCCAGCAGGATATTGTGGTCAACGCTCATGGCCGCTCCTTTGCTATGCTACAGTGGGCACATTCCCGTACTATTGCGGCATTCTAGGATAATTACCGACAGAATCAATGATAGTTTTGCCCATACAGAAGCACAGACAATTACCGCAACGCATCGGCCACGGCGAGAATGGTGTTGGCATACGTTGCGCTGTTGTTGTAGTGGCGCAACACCCTGTTCTGCTTCTCCCTGCTCAGGCCGGGCTTCCATCCATGATATTTCAGATAGTTGGCAAGGCTGTGCATGGCATCGGATGCATGGAACAGGTTCACCGTGCCGTCGCCGTCGCCATCCACACCGAAACGGAGAATATTGGATGGCATGAACTGACAGATACCCACAGCGCCGTAAATGGAACCGGGCATGGTCACAGGGTCCAGCCCGCTCTGGCTGGAGTAGGTGATAAGTGCCTTGAGCTCATCATAGGCCCACGTGGATTTGTCCCCTATGCGCTTGGAAAGCCACTTGGCCCGGTCGCTGGTTATCTGCAGGCCGGAAAGATGCGGGCGGACGCTTTCCAGCGTATCCGATGCCGCAAGGCAGGCAAGGTTGCGGAAGGCCTGCTCCTTGCCGAGATAGTTGCCCAGACGGGTTTCCACCAGCATGAGCCCCACGGCTATTTCCTTGGGTACGCCGAAGCGCTTTTCCATTGCCCGCAGGCTTTCGCTGTGTGTTTCCAGAAAGGTTCTGGCCCTGCGCATGTTCTCAGGCACCAGCACGCCGGAATAGATGGCGGGAGCAGGCGCCTTTTTGGTCTTTTTGGGTTCCTGCTTGCGGGGGGCAAACTTGGTAGTGAAAAGCGCGCGCATCTTATGCCCCATGGGACCGGCGGAATAGGGATTCTCCACCCGCCCGAACAGGCTTTCCACATAGGTCCGGTCAAACCCGTCCGCCACAAGCTTTTCAACCAGATGGTTCCAGCCCTCATCATATCTGACGAGCGCAGGTTCCATAGGTTCCGTGCTGTTAAGAGGTTCTACCGATATGGTCTGCATGCCCTCTTTCGGAGGCACGGCAGCGTGGGCTTCCTGCGCATGCGAGGAAGAAGCCGCGCACCCGCCGAGGGTTCCAAGGGCAAGCAACAACGTCATGGCGCGCAGCAGGGCGACGCTGCGGCCTCCGATATTCCTGCATCCGGCAAGAAGCGGATGGCAAGGGTTGTCGTATCTCGTGATTATCTGGTACACAGTCATGGCGCAGTCTATCGCGTTTTGCCTGAAGGCGGCAAGCCCCCCACCCTTCAACCGGTTCAGGAAAATGATGACGCAACCCACAAAAACACAGAATTCACTGAAGGAGCAGACGGGAAAAATTGTCAGCTTCGTCACCCGCGATATCTGGCTCCAGGACATAGACCCGCAGGACAGACGGCAGCGTGGTCTGGCCGGTCTGCTCAAATGGCTCTATCTGGTTGTGCACGGATTCATGAAGGACCAGTGCCTGCTCAGGGCATCCGCACTTACCTATACCACCGTGCTCTCCATCGTCCCCTTTCTCGCGGTGGCCTTTTCCATATCCAAGGGTATGGGCCTGCAGAACTCCGAGGGGCTGCGCACACTGCTGCTCAATGTTTCCGCAGGCAATACGCAGACCGTGGACCATATTCTCACCTACGTGAACAATACCAATGTGGGGACGCTGGGGTCCATAGGCATGGCCACCCTGTTGCTCACGGTCGGTTCCGTCATGGGCACCATCGAAAAGGCCTTCAACTCCATATGGGGGGTCACGCAGGGCCGCACCATGTGGCGCAAATTCACGGACTTCTTTTCCGTGGCACTCATCTGCCCGCTGGTCTACGGGGTGGCATTCAGTGTAAGCGCATCGCTGCAGAGCGATTCCGTGGTGCAGAAACTGCTCTCTTACAGTGCCCTCAGCTACGCCTATCTCGCCGCCCTCAAGTTCATTCCGCTCTTCATGGTGGCGATGATGCTGCTCTTCCTTTATGTCTTCATCCCCAACACCAAGGTACGCATTCCTTCAGGCCTTGTCGGTGCGGTCATCGCGGCCACGCTGTGGAAGCTCGTGGAAAACCTCTATGTCACCTATCAGGTGGGCGCGGCCAAATACAACGCCATATACGGCGGCTTTGCGCAGGTTCCGCTTTTCCTTGTGTGGGTATACATAAGCTGGGTCATCGTGCTGCTGGGGGTGGAGTTCAGCTTCGCCATGCAGAACGTGCGCACCTTTGAAAACGAAATACGCTCGGACACGGCCACCCGCGAAGAGCGCGACAAGCTTGCAGCGCTTTCCATGCTGCTGCTCACCCGCCGTTTTTACGAGCACGGCGGCCCCGTGCCGCTGGCCGATATTTCCGAATCGCTGCGTGCTCCCGTGCGCCTTGTACAGAACGTCATGGGCATAATGCAGAAGCAAGGCATGGTGGCCCAGACAAGCACCGACGAGCCTGCCTATGCCCTGTGTGCGCCACCGGAAAACATACGCTTCACCGACATCATCTACGCGCTGGCATCGCACCGCACCACAAGCAGCAAGCGCCCCATGACAGCGCGCTTCGGCTTCATCAACCGTACCTTCAGGACCATGTATGATGATACGGCCCGCAGCGAAGCCAACATGACGCTCAAGGAATATTGTGAGCGCGTGTTGCCCGCCGATTTCGGTGCCGCGGCTGCAGCGCACAAGCACAGACCCCAGCCGGAACAGGCCATGCCGACCGGTGACGAAGCACCCCCGAAAAACACCGAATCTTCCGAGACAGAACGTCAATACTGACCATGTTGACGAAAAACTTGGGCATTCCACTTAATATATGTCGTTAAGCCGAAGCCCAAATCAAAAAAGAAAATTACTCGCCTACACAGGGTGCAGGGGGATTATCCCCCTGCCCGCCGGAGGCGAAATAACCCCAACAGTCTTTTCAACAAGCTAAAGGCCGCCCATCGGGGCGGCCTTTCTCATGCACTCATTACTATTTGCGGTGGCACACTGCACGCTCAGGCATGCGACAGAAAGGTCTGCACTTCCGCAAGACGGCGGGCATAGTGCTCCACATGCAGTTGCAGGTGCTCGTAATAATCCGCCACGATGAATTCCAGCGTCAGGGAATCTGAAACACGGTGCCATGCGTTGGGCTTTGCCTGCTGCGGGGTGCAGGCCGCCAGATGCAGCAGCAGCGCATTGTAGCTGCTCCACAGGGTTTTGAGCATGGCAAAGTCGCATCCGTCATACTGCTGCGCCTGTACCCACGGCTCCGGCTCGTAAGCGGGAAATCCCTTCAGGTCGCCAAAACGCAGCCGCACGAACCGCTGGTGATTGTTGGATGCCGAATCGATGAGATGCCCCACGATTTCCGAAAGGGTCCAGGCTTCTGCCTCAGGGCGGACATGCGCTGCCTCCGGCGGGGTTGCATCCAGCAGGGTCTGAAAATCCGCAACCACGGAACGGGCTCTCTCCATATTGATCATGACAACCTCCTACCGGTTCAAAACACCCCATCAGTTCCTGCGGAGCACGCACAGCCTCCCTCCGCAGCCACTCCCCAACCACTATCCAACCTCTGCCCAGCCGCTATTCGGCCACTCTCCAGCCTGACAGGACACGGATAGCGGCCGTTACAGAAGATCCATCTCCCGCAGCACGGCCTCGTTCACCTTGTGCACGTCAAAACGTTCTTCGGCGTACCGGCGCGATTCAAGCCCCATGGCTGCAATGCGTTCCGGCTGCCTGATGAAACGCATCATGGCCTCTGCCAGCGCCTTTGCATCGCCCACGGGTACCATATAGCCGTTGCGGCCCTCGCGCACCGTCTCGCGGCAGCCCACCGCATCGGTGGTTACTACGGCACGCTGCATGCTCATGGCCTCCAGCGTGGTACGCGGCACACCTTCGTGGTACGAGGGCAGCACATACACCGAGCAGCCTGCTATGTCGGGCCGCACGTCCGAAGACGGACCGGGAATATCCATCCACGCCCGCCACGGAGCTACTTCGTCCTCGCTCACGCAGTCCACGCCCCTGTCAAAAGGCCCCACCAGCCGGAACACGGCAGCGGGATACTGTTCCTTCACGAGCCGTGCAGCCTCTGCAAACTCGCGCACACCTTTTTCACGCAGCAGGCGGGCAATGCACAGGAACACGGGGGCCTGCGCATGATCCTGCGGCAACGGCGCGGGCGCATAATGATCAAGGTCTATGCCGGTGCCGTTTACCAGACAGGTCCGGCGTGAACCGGATATGATGCGGTACTTTCGGAAGAAATTTCTGTTGTCCTCGTTGAGGAAGAAGACGGACCGGCACACGCTCATGCCCGCCGCATACAATGTGCCTGCGATGACGGCCAGCACGGTACGCTTGAAGCCCTTGCCGTTGAAGGCATAGCCCAGCCCTTCGACCATGGCGTAGATGCGGGGCACACCCGCAAGGCGGGCCGCAATGGAGCCGTAGACCACGGGCTTGATGGTGTAGGAGAGCATCACGTCCGGCGCAATGCCGCGTATGGTCTTCACCAGCGCGGCCAGCGCGGCAATATCCCTTGCGGGATTGAGCCCCTTGCGGCTGAGCGGCACCTGTGCGGTTTCCACGCCCATGTCATGCAGGGTGCGCACGGTATCGGCATCAAGATCGGGGGCTGCGGCAATGACAGTATGCCCGGCAGCCAGCATGGCCCGCAGAAGCGGACCGCGAAAATTCACAAGAGAGGGGGCATAGCTGCCCAGCACGAGAATGCGCACATGTCCTCCGGACCAGCGGCTCTTGAAGGGTATGAAAAAACTCCGGCCAGTATGACGCTACCGTCGGCCGAAGTCCATGCTAATGCGGGGCATACCGTTTCCGGCATGCCCCGTTGTTTTGTCTACTTCAGACGGCGTATGCGTATCGCCTTGATAAGCGCATACCGCAGGGCCGAAAACAGCCTGCGGTTGAAAAGCACCCTGTGCGGCTGCGTCAGCAGGGTACGCCCCAGACCGACGAGTGCCTCGCGCCGTTCACCAAGCAGAAAATGCATATAGTGATGGCGCAGCATGGCAAGGGCGCGGGTATCCGCATCTGCCGTGCGCAGATCGTAGATGCGCAGCGAAAGCTGCAGGTTGTCCCGCAGTCTGCGGACACCGAGCGAGACATTGCGCGTTTCCTGTCCCGGATGCACGCGCAGTTTGAGAAGGGCATCCGGCAGGTTGGCAAGGCGGTATTTCTCCGCCAGCGCTATCCACAGCGCAAGATCCTGCGCATAGGAAATGCTGCCGTCATAGCCGCCCACGTCGCGCACCGCCGCAAGACGGAACATGACGGAAGGATGCACGATGGGGTTTGTTATGGGCATGTAGCCCACAATATCACCGTGTCCTTCGGGGAACTCGGTCACGTGCCCCAGCAGGGCACCGTTACGGTCAATGAACCGGGCCTGCGTGCCTACCAGTGCAATCTGGGGGTTGGCGTCCAGAAAGGCCACCTGCCGCGCCAGACGCTCGGGCATGCACACATCGTCGGCATCCAGCCGGGCTACATATTCGGACTCCGCACGCGCGAGCCCGAGATTCAGTGCACCCGTCTGGCCCATATCCTCGGGAAGCGCCACAAGTTCAATACGCGGATCGCCAAATCCCTCAATTATGGCACGCGTAGTATCCTTGGAGGCGTTGTCGATGATCAGGAAACGGAAGTCCGCATATGTCTGGGACAATACGGACTGCACGGTCTCCCGCACGAACGGCTCGCCGTTCTTCACCGACATCAGTACGGTAAGTTTGGGTTGATTCATGTCGTTCATCGCTTTTTGTCGCATTCATAGAAAAAGGCCGCTGTAACGCGGCCTTGTATACAGGAATTCGGTGCCTATTGCACCAGAAGTTTCAGGAACCTCTTCTTGCCGAGCTTGATGATGTATTCACCCTTGGCAAGCGGGGCTTCCGCGTCTTCGTTCTTTTCGCCGTCCACGCTGAATGCGCCCTGCTTGATCAGGCGACGCGCTTCACCGCGGGACTTGCTGAGTCCGGCATCGGCAAGGAAGGCAGCCGGAGCGGATGCTTCGCCCTGCTCGCAGGAGAAGGTTTCGATGTCATCCGGAATACCGCCCTTGGCAAACACGGCGTTGAAGCCCTGACGCGCTTCTTCGCCTTTGTCGTCGCCGTGGTACTGGCCCACGATATCCATGGCCAGTTCTTCCTTGGCGGCCTTGGGATGCAGAGCACCGCTTTCCACGCCCTTCTTCAGCTCGGCGATTTCCTCAAGAGACTTGCGGGAAACCAGCTCGTAGTAACGCCACATCAGCTCGTCGGAAATGGACATGACCTTGCCGAACATGTCGGCAGGTTCGTCGTTCACGCCGATGTAGTTGCCGTAGGACTTGGACATCTTCTTCACGCCGTCCAGACCTTCCAGAATGGGCATGGTCATGATGCACTGCGATTCCTGCCCTTCCTGCGACTGCAGGTGGCGGCCCATGAGCAGGTTGAACTTCTGGTCGGTGCCGCCGAGTTCGATGTCGGCCTTCAGCGCAACGGAGTCGTAGCCCTGAATCAGGGGATACAGGAATTCGTGAACGGAAATGGGGGTGTTGCTCTTGTAGCGCTTTTCAAAATCATCGCGCTCGAGCATGCGTGCCACGGTATAGCGGGAAGCCAGACGGATGAAATCGGCTGCATCGAACTTGTCCATCCACTCGGAGTTGAAGCGTACCTCGGTCTTTTCGGGATCGAGAATCTTGAACACCTGCTCCTTGTAGGTTTCCGCGTTACGCAGAACGTCTTCGCGGGTCAGGGGCGGACGCGTTTCAGAGCGACCAGAAGGGTCGCCGATCATGCCGGTGAAGTCGCCGATCAGAAAGATGACGGTATGACCAAGCTCCTGAAAATGGCGGAGCTTGTGTATGGCGACGCAGTGCCCGAGGTGCAGGTCGGGCGCGGTGGGGTCAAAGCCCATCTTCACACGCAGCGGCTTACCGCGCTGCAGCTTCTTGCGAAGTTCCTCAACGTTGATCAGTTCAGCGCAGCCGCGCTGGATGATCTCTAGCTGCTTATCAATATCCATGACACTCTCTTTCGATATATGAAATGTGTAAGAGGGTCTTGCAGAGAATGGGGGTTATGTCAATGCCGCAAGGCCCGCGCTATTCGCGCACAAGCTCGATGTGCACGGCCTTGCCCGTTGCGGGGTCGACCTCCACGAGCACACCGTTCACGGTGACATCGCCCTTTGCAAGAATGAACCTCTGGGGCAGCTTGGTCAGGAAACGGGTGACGATCACGTCCTTGTCCATGCCAAGGCACGAGGCTTCCACCCCGCACATGCCCGCGTCGGTAAGATAGCCGGTTCCTTCCGGCAGAATCATGGGGTCGGCGGTCTGCACATGGGTGTGCGTGCCGACCAGGGCGCTTATGCGTCCGTCCAGATACCAGCCCAGCGCTTTTTTCTCGCTGGTGGCCTCTGCATGAAAATCGATGAACCGGATGCATACATCGTCCGGCAGCGTCTTGAGCAGTGCGTCCGCCACATGGAAGGGGCAATCCACATCGTCCATGAACGTGCGGCCCTGCAGATTGAGCACAGCCACACGGTGTCCGGACGCAAGCTCCACAACCGTCATGCCCCTGCCCGGCGCGCCTGCGGGATAATTGGCGGGGCGCACCACGCGCTGCTCCCTTTCCAGTCCCGAATACATTTCGCGGTGCTTCCAGATATGGTTGCCGGTGGTAACAACGTCCACCCCCATGCCCAGAAGCTCGCGCAGCACGTCCGTGGTCAGGCCCACGCCGCCGGAAGCGTTCTCGCCGTTGGCAATGACCATATCCGCGCCAAGCCGCTCACGCAGCTCAGGCAGTTTGCGTTTCAGCACCACCCTGCCGGGCTTGCCCATCACGTCACCGAAAAAAAGAATCCGCATGCGTTCTCCAGAATTCCTGTCTCAAACCCGCTTCTCAGAAAAGAAGCACATCAACCTCCGCCCCTTCATACACGCCTTCGCTGTCGGAGGGAATGCGTATGACCCCCTGCGACAAAATCAGCGTCTTGAGCAGGCCGGATTTGCCTGTCACGGGGGTGGCGCGCACGCTGCCGTCCACGGCATCAAGCCGCACGCGCACATAATCTTCGCGCCCCGGCTTGGAAGCCACGTTGCGCGTCAGCACAGCACGGCGGGCGGGCCACAGGGACTGATCGAACGGATTACGCCAACCGGCAAGGTGCCGCAGAAACGGCATGCCCAGCACGAACATGACCACCTGCGCAGAGGCCACCTGACCGGGCAGCCCCCACACGGCCTTATTGCCGCAGCGAGCCAGAATGAGCGGTTTGCCTGGGCTGATGGCCACCCCGTGGTTCACGAGTTCCATGCCTTCTATGCGTTCAATGGCAGCCACGGTGAGATCGCGTGTGCCCACGGAACTGCCGCCGGAAAGAAAGACGGCGTCGTTGGCGTCCAGCGCCGTGCGCAACGCGGATTCAAGGCTGGCAAGATCATCCTTCACAAGGCCGTACTGCGTGGGCAGACCACCTGCTCGCGCCACGCTGCGTGCAAGGGTTGAGCTGTTCACATCGCGCACCTGCCCCACCTGCGGGGTCTGCGCCACCGGCACAAGCTCGTCTCCGGTGGAAAGAATGCCCACACGGGGCCGGGCATGCACGGCAACATCCGCAATACCAAGGGCCGCCAGCAGGCCAATTTCCTGCGGGCGCAGCAGGGTTCCGGCTGCAAGGGCCACCTTGCCCGCTCCGGCATCTTCCCCCTTGAGCATCACGTTGTCGGCGGGGGCAAGGGACTTGCGCATTTCCACAGTGCCTGCGCCCAGCTCCTCTGTGTGCTCGATCATCATCACGGCATCGGCCCCTTCCGGCAGAATGCCCCCGGTCACGATGGAAGCACACTCTCCGGGCCGCAGCGAAAATTCCGCAGGCTTCTCTATGGGCACCGCGCCCACACTTTCCAGATAGGCGGGGTTCATTTCGGAAGCGCCGAAAACATCCTGCGCACGCAGCGCGTAGCCGTCCATGCAGGAACGCGGCGCGGCAGGCAGGTCTTCACCGGAAACCACATCCTGCGCCAGCACGCGGCCATCCGCCGCCATGCCGGACACCGTTTCTTCCGTCAGGGGAGAGAAGGTCCGCAGCACATCGACAAACGCGGTCACGCTCAGCACATTGAAAAAACCGTTCTTCATGCAAACCACTCTTCGGGCTTCCCTGCCGCCGCGATGACCAACATACGCTGGCCGTGAACCGGACAGAAGGATTCGTGCGCTATAAAAAAAGCCGGACCGTTCCGGCGGAAACGTTGCAAATCACTTTTTCCATACTTGCGACATCACACGCAATTAATCAAGCCGTCTGTTCTGCCTTGCGGTTTCGCACTCCTGCTGTTTTTTTGCACACAGCGTTGACCTGTCTATAACTTCACACTGTAGGGAGTAAGCAGGAGGTGCGTATGACCACCAATGAACGAAAGGATCTTGCGGCAACCATGCATGTGGATGCAGCGCCGGAAACCGTGTTTCCCCTGCTCTGCCCCGTGCGTGAATACGACTGGATTGAACAATGGCAGTGCACAATGGTATATACCCGTTCGGGCTATGCAGAACCGGGCTGCGTCTTTCAGACCGCTTTCAAGAATGACGCAGGCGGTGACGAGATTACGGACACGTGGGTCGTCTGCCGGCATGAGCCGGACAGGGAAGTGGCCTTTGTCCGCAACAACGGGCACAGGACCATTCTCTACACCATAACGCTTGAACCAGATATCCGTGGCACGCGGATGACATGGAAGCAGCAGCTCACCGGCCTTACGCCGGAGGGCAACGACATGGTCAGGGCTGCAACGCAGGCGGAGTTTACCACCCTCGTTGCCTCGCTGGAAATAATGCTCGATCATTATTGCATCACGGGGCGGCGGCTTTCCGCTGACGACGTGCGTGAGCGCCTCGCCGGAGCCAGTTAAACGCCTGTTCAGCGCTTGCCAGTAACTGCCTGCAGCAAGATGATTCTGCGTAACGGAGGATTCCGCATGTATACGGTCGGCAGACTTGCCAGACGGTTCGGCCTTTCGCGCAGCACCCTGCTCTATTACGACAAGATCGGGTTGCTGCGTCCCTCATCCCACACGCACGGGGAATACCGCCACTATTCAGAGGGGGATGCCGAACGCCTGCAACGCATATGCATGTTCCGCGATGCGGGTCTCAGCTTAGCGGCCATCGCCCGCGCACTGGATGCGGAACCCGCAGACCGGAGTAATGACACAGGCGAAACCACTCCGCTGAACGCCATTCTCGAAGAAAGGTTAGAGGAACTGCACCGCGAAATGGTGGCCCTGCGCAACCAGCGCACCATCATCACCGGCCTGCTCGGGCTTGATTCCCTGCCCGAAGCAACACCCATCACACGCGAGCTGTGGACCTCGCTGCTTTCCGATGCCGGATTCAGCGAAGATGACATGCGCCGCTGGCATGCGGATTTTGAACGCACCGCACCGGAGCAGCATGCGCGGTTCCTGAAGGTGCTGGGCATTCCCCAGTCCGAAATCGGCCTTATCCGCGCATGGGCCGCAGCCCCGCAACGATAAAACGGCTGTTCCGTACAGACAGCACCGTACCGCATTAAACCACAAACAATGTAGAGCCCAATCCACGGGGAGCAGGAGAAGACCTCCCCTGCTCCCCGTTCTTTTTCCACCCTGCAACTCGCGCTTAAGCTCCATTTTCCGCACCGTGCGTCCCTGCCTCAAGCGATACGGAATACTCGCGCCACCTTCCCGACCGCCCGTCATGATTGACAGCCCCCCGCGCATCCCCGTAGGTTAATGGGATGAACTTCCTCAAAGGACACTCTCATGCGCGGTGACGTTCTCGTCGTCGACAAGGATAACGACTCACTTTCCGGATTACCCGCCGTGCTGCGGGAGGCAGGCCTGCAGGTCACGCACGTGAAGAACCACGACGAGACCCGCGCCACCCTCGCGCAGATGGATTTTTCCGTTGTGGTCGCCGCCCTTGAGGAACATCACGCCCACAAGCAGACCCTGCTCAAGGTGATCAAGGGCAACACGCCGGAAACGGAAGTGGTGCTCGTCTCGCGCACGGCCACGGTTGATGCAGCGGTGCGTGCCATGCAAATGGGTGCCTACAACTATCTGCCGCTGCCTGAAAATCCTTCCGATCTCGTCATTGTCATCCAGAAGGCATTTGAAAAAAGCCAGTTGCAGCAGGAGCTGATGGAGCTGCGGCACATGATCCGCGGCCAGCAGGCCATGCCCATGCTCATTGGCAAAAGCGCCAAGATGCAGGCTCTCAAGCGGGAAATTGCCCGCGTTGCGCCGCTGGACTGTACCGTGCTCATTCAGGGCGAAACCGGAACCGGCAAAGAGATGGTGGCCAAGATGGTGCACCGCCTGAGCCTGCGTTCCGACAAACGCTTTCTGGCGGTGAACACCGGAGCCTTTAACGCGGAACTGCTTGCCAACGAACTGTTCGGCCATGAACAGGGAGCCTACACCGGTGCACAGCGCACCAAGGCAGGCGTGTTCGAGGCAACGCATCAGGGCACGCTGCTACTGGACGAAATAGGCGAAATGCCGCTTGGCATGCAGGTGCAGCTCTTGCGCGTGCTGCAGGAACGCACGGTGGTCCGCGTGGGCGGCACTGAAGAAATTCCCGTGGATGTGCGCCTCATGGCCGCCACCCACCGCGACATTGAAAAAGAGGTGGAACGCGGCCGCTTCCGTCAGGACCTTTTCTACCGGCTGAACGTCTTCACGCTCAAACTGCCCGCCCTGCGCGAACGCGTGGACGATATTCCCCTGTTCTGCCACTATTTCATCGAAAAATTTGCCAACTCCTTCAAGAAGGATGTGACCGGCATGGACGATGAAGTGCTCGGCATTCTCATGGCCCACCCCTTCCCCGGCAACGTGCGCGAGCTGGAAAACCTCATCGAGCGCGCCGTGGTGCTCTGCGACGGCTCCACCATCGAGGCACGCCACCTGCCGCAGGAATTTCACAAGGCCGCCGCCATGACACACCATGACGTGCAGACCGACGAGGGCCTTCTGCCCCTCACCGAGGTTGAACGCCGCCACATCCTCAAAGTGCTTGAGCACGTGCAGCACAGCAAGGGACAGGCCGCCAAGATACTCGGCATCGACCGCGCCACGCTCTGGCGCAAGCTGCAACGCTACGGTATAGAGGCGGACTAAGCCGCCTTTTTACCGCTCTGCGGGTATTCTCCGCCCTCAGATTCTCCGGCACAATCCCTGGCACATTCCCTGGCCCGCGCCAATTGCTCTCCTTAATACTCTTGTTGCCACTCTCCTTAATGCTCTCGCTATCACTCTCCTTGTCGGCCTTTTTGTTACCCATTTTTAACGTCCGTTTTTGCTATCCATCCTGAAACATGGTTTCAGCCGCAGCATTCTGCCCATTTTTCACGCATAAAATCAGATAGTTGCTCACAGGCAATCCCGGCACATTGCAGAATGCAACATGTTGCATTCTGCAATAAAACTAAAAAAACCAATAAAATCAGCTTGTGCAAATGAAATTCGTTATCACGTCGTTGCAATGTGCAACACACCCATTTGCCACCAAATTGGTTCAAATTATTTTAGCATTTATTTTCAGTATGTTATCAAACGTTACAACTTTTGGCACGAGTCTTGGATATACCCAAACGCAACCAGACAGGACAAAGGTCGCAAGCCTTACGGAATGTCCATTTACCTCCTTGGGGCATTCCGTAGGTCACAGCAAGACGGCAACCTTGTTGTGACCGGTACCGAAAGGTACCAGAACTCCTCCATACTCCTTCGTCGTGTCTGCCGGGAACACAGCCAGTCTCCATATACGCTTGGCTATGAAAAACCCCACACAGCACCACCCCGTTCCCGGTGGCACACGCAAAGAGGCCGTATCTGTTTAAGATACGGCCTTTTTTATTGTCCTGTATTCCGCCGCGACGAGCCTAGTGCAGTTCCTGCAAAAACTGGCTGCATGTGCACAGGCGTGCATAGCGCATCTGCAAGGCAGCCATGAATGCGGCATGCACCTTGGCGGCTTCCACCTCCACCCCGTCAAAGGCAAGGGCGCGGGCTGCGCAGGCGTCATGCAGCACCGTGCATGTATAGCCAAGATCAAAGGCCGCGCGCACGGTTGCATCAACACACATGAGCGACATCATGCCCCCCGCAACCAGATGCTCCACACCAAGCTGCCGCAGCAGCTCTGCCAGCCCCGTCTCGCGAAAGCTGTTCGGGTAATGCTTGGTCAGCACCGGCTCTCCCTGCACTGGGGCGACAGAGGCGTGAATCTCCGCCCCTCGCGTTCCCGGCAAAAAAAAGGTGCTGCCCGCTGCCACGGCCTCGTGCCGTATGTGCACTACGGGCATGGTGCGCTCTCTGAATGCGTGAAGCACCTGTGCGGCTCCGGCCCCCGCAGCGGCTGCACCTTCCAGCTCAAAAGCACCACCGGGAAAATAGTCATTCTGGATGTCTATCAGTAACAGGGCTGTATTTTTGAGATGACTCATAGGGTTCTCCTTATCCTGAATCTGGTTCTGTTCACGGCGTTTGGTCATATGAATGTACCCTATCACGCAGACCGCGCGAGCCTCACATATTTCACGATGGCCCTGCTCTTCCGGCCGGTTCGGGCTCACAGATCCGGCTATTCACAGGCCCGTTGTTCACCGGTCCGTGGCTCACAGGTCGGGCTGTTCACCGGTCAGAGTCATCGCACCTGCCCCGTCTGCTACGGCTCCGGTACGTTCCCATACGCCCGCCGACTCCGCCAACCGCTTACAGGATACATCCTATGCCTTACGTTGCACCTGCACGAGTGGCCGGATTGACAAAAAAAGGGTAAAAACCGACAATCCATTTCCGGAGGTTGTCATGCACATTGCCCTGCTGGCTGTTGAAAATTGCCTGCACTCCTGCGTTACGGGTCTACGCGACATGTTCCTTGTGGCTGCCGCCAGAGGGGATGGCGCGGGCGGCACCTATCCCTTTACCGTGAGCATCCGTACCAGGGACGGCCAGCCCGTGCGTGCCTTCGGCAACATTCCTCTCATTCCGGACGGTGCCCTTGCCGCCCCCCATCTTGACCGGCCGGATGTGCTTATTCTGCCCGCCGTGCTTGATGATCTTGCCTCCCTCTGCGCCGATGCCCCGCTTCTTGAAGACATTCAACGCCTCCATGCAGGGGGCACGCTCACGGCATCGGTCTGCGCAGGCTCATGCCTGCTGGCCGCCGCAGGCATTCTTGACGGACGGGAAGCCACCACCCACTGGAACCTTGCGGACGAATTCAGCAGGCGGTTCCCGCAGGTGAAACTGCGGCCGGAGCGCATGCTCGTGGATGGGGGCGACTTCATCTGCGCAGGCGGGGTTACGGCCTATCTCGACCTTGCGCTCTACCTCATCAGGCGGTTCCGCTCTGCCGAAGAAGCAGGAGCCCTTGCCCGGCTCATGCTCATAGACCCGCACAGGGAACGGCAGACCCCCTACAGCATGGGGGGCTTTCGCAAAAACCACGGCGACGGCGCCATCCTTGCCGTGCAGGACTGGCTGGAACAGCACTATGCCGAACCATGCCCCGTAAGCGCCCTTGCAGACCGCGCCAATATGGGCGAGCGCACCTTTCTGCGCCGGTTCCGCGCGGCAACAGGAGAAACCTCGGTGGCCTACCTGCAACGCCTGCGCATGGACGCGGCAAGACGCCTGCTGGAAACCACCGCACTGGGGGTGGAAGAGATAACCGCCGCCGTGGGGTATCAGGATGCCGCGTCTTTCCGAAAGCTTTTCCGTTCACTGACGGGCATGTCACCTGCCGCCTACCGCGACCGTTTTTCACTACGGAGTCCCGTCGCGCCCGCTGCGGGCAGGCGGGCGGCGCGCTGAGCAGAATTCCGGCAGGTCGCGCGTGCTGTACAACCGGAGAAACGGACAATTTTTCGCCCCCTTGCAAGATGCCGCGCATTGCAACGAAGGGCGTATCGTGCGATACTTAAAAGAAGTACGCGGTTCGCCACGACACCCGTTCACGCTGAAGAATAGCCGGCCAACTGCCGAAGCATTGCCGGACTACAACAGGGCTACTGCCGCATTAGCACCGGATTACTAGCGGTCCGCGACCGGTCCACAACCGGACCGCTGAGACGCATACGGCAGCAACAGTTCCGGCCAGCCCGCAAGGCTGGCAAAGGGCGCAACGGCAATCGCCTGAGAAAACGGCCGGACCATGGAGCATGGCAGGCCCGCATCCACACCGAAAAGGAGAGAAAGCATGTTTTCCGCCGCCACATACGCAGAACGCCGCGCCGCACTGCTTGCCAGACTGAAGGAAAGCGGGGCCACAGGCATCGTATTTTTACCCGGAAACGTGGAAGTTGCCCTCAACTATGATGCCAACAGCTACCCCTTCCGGCAGGATTCCACCTTTCTCTACTATTTCGGACATGATCAGGCCGGACTGAACGGCACCGTCGATATCGACTCCGGCGACATGCGGCTGTGGGGTGACGACCTTTCCATGGATGACATCATCTGGTCCGGCCCCAAGCCGGACATTGCGGAACGTGCAGAACGCTGTGCCTGTTCCGCGGGGGGCAACAACAGCGCCCTTGTTTCCATGCTCCATGCCGCGAAAAAGAGCGGCAGAACCATCCACTTTCTTCCCCCCTACCGCATTTCCAGCGCACACTGGGTTGCCTACTGCATTGATGAACAGCTCAGCACCAAATCCGGCACGGACATCAGCGCACTCAAGCAGGCATCGTCCCTGCCCCTGATTCAGGCGGTGGTGGCGCAGCGTTCCGTGAAGACCATCGAGGAAGTAACCGAGATGGAAAAGGCGCTTGGCATATCCTACGCCATGTATTCCAAGGCCATGGAGCTTGCCCGCGCAGGGCTCGGCGAACGCTGCATAGCAGCGGCCATTGATTCCACCGTGGCACTGGGCGGCTCACGCAACAGCTTCACCACCATCTGTACGGTACGCGGCGAGGTGCTGCACAACCACGACTACAGCAACATCATGCATCAGGGCGACCTGCTGCTCATAGATTCCGGCGCGGAATCCGACCTGCACTACGCCTCGGACATTACCCGCACGCTGCCCGTGGGCGGGCTGTTCTCCTCGCGGCAGAAGGATGTGTACTCCCTCGTGCTCAAGGCCCAGCAGACGGCCATAGGCATGGCCGCTCCCGGCGTTGCCTACCGCGACTGCCACTTTGCCGCCGTCACCTGCATTGCCTCCGGCCTCAAGGACATGGGCCTCCTGCGCGGCAACGTGGACGACATTGTCCGCGAAGGCGCACACGCCCTGTTCATGCCGCACGGCCTCGGCCACATGATCGGTCTGGACGTGCACGACATGGAACACCTTGGCGAAGAACATGTGGGCTATGACGAAACCTGCACACGCTCGGCCCAGTTCGGCCTGCGCTCGCTGCGCTTTGCACGCCGCCTGCGCACGGGCTTCACCGTCACGGTGGAACCGGGCTGCTACTTCATTCCCGCACTCATGGACAAATGGAAAGCAGAAGGCATCTGCAAGGACTTCATCAACCACGATGCATTGGAACACTTCCGCGACTTCGGCGGCATACGCATTGAAGACGACATTCTCGTCACCGATTCCGGCTGCCGCATCCTCGGCCGCCCCATCCCCAAGACTCCGGAGGGGATAGAGGCCCGCATGCACGCCCGCAGCTAAAAATGTAGGCAATCGTTCTTTCCGGACGGCGCAGGGACTTTTCCTTGCGCCGTTTCCTTTTTTGATAGTACGATCAAATGTCACACTCGACGTGGGGGAATCTCAGTGGATTACGCAGCACATCTTCGCGGCATTATTCGTGAATTCGCGCTTTCAGGGGGAGGTTCGTTCCTCGTCATGTCAGAGGACACCATCTTCCTCAAGATGCTGCAGTCCGCCCTGAACAAGCAACTTGGCATTCCCCACCTGCGCATACATTTCCTGCGGAGCATAGAGGCTCTTCTCGGCCAGCTTCCGCTGTGCGAGGTAAAGGGCGACAGCCCCTTCATCATCATGGAACAGCGCTTCAGGGGTCGCCTGCATGATCAATATGTAAAAAAGATCAAGGAACAGGCACCGGAAAGCAGGGTAATCGTGCTCACCAACGAGATAACACGCGACGGCCTTGCCCTGCTGTATGAACTGGGGGTGGACAACACCATCGTCAAACCCCTTTCCATGAACACGCTGATTGAAAAAATTGCCAACGCCATTGTACCGCCCGCCAAGCTCGGCAAGCTCATGGACCAGGCGCGGCAACTGCTGGCCGAAGGGGAAGCCAAAGCCGCCCTTAACGTGACCGACAGCATTCTTTCCATCAAACCGGACAGCTCCACTGGGCTCATGCTGCGTGGCGATGCCCTGCGAGCTTTGGGCCAGCCCAACGAGGCTCTTCTGCAATACCAGCAGGCCATGGAAATGGCTCAGCTCTTTGTCGGCCCTGTGCAGAGGCTGGCAGAGCACTATGCCGAACTTGGCGACACCGTGCGCGAACTGCATTATCTGCAGAAACTGGATGCCTTAAGTCCGCTCAACTATGATCGCAAGATAGACATGGGCAAGGCCAGCCTTGTTCTCGGCAGGGCGGATGTGGCCCATAAATATCTCAACGAGGCCGTGCGTATTGCCGGACAGGGCGATGCGCGCCTGCTGGGAGAGGTTGCCGCAAAGCTTGCCCGCACCTGCATGGAGCACTTTCCCGAGGCATGCGAGCAGCATCTGCGCACCATTGTGGATATGGGTGGCACCATGCCCACAAAGGCCATTGCCGAAACATGGAACCGGCTGGGCATTTCCCTGCGGCGTCAGGGCAGATGGCAGGATGCGGTAACGGAATACACCAAGGCCATACAACGGGCTCCCGACGACGAAAACCTGTACTTCAACAAGGCGCTGGCTGAGACTGACGGCCAATTGCATGCGGAGGCTGCCCGCTCCCTCAGTGCCGCCATCAGCATAAACCCTGCCTTCGGCAGACACGATCCCGCCATGGCTGCCAGAATGTCCCGCATTTTCGAACTGGCGGGCGAGCTGGAACAGGCCCGCAAATATTCCGCCATAGCGGAAGAGCTGGACAACGCGGAACACGACCCGAACGACTGATTATCCCCCCTCGCTCTTTTTCCGGCATCGGCTTCCCTGCATGGAATCCGGCCTGCCATTCCCCCTGACCGCCCCTTTACTGTTTGCTGCTGTTTTCCCTGCCCACATGCCAAGAGCTTTGCCTAAATCAGCCCAGAACACCGGGCATGAACACAACTCGTGCGGGACACCTGAACGCGCTCGCAACGATACGCCCGCTCAAGGCCAGCCGCATCCTTGCCCCGCCGTACATTTCCGTTGCCTTTGCCCGCAGTTATCATCCCCCCTGTGACTTTTTCACTAATCACGATGCAATCCCTTCCGTTTTGTGGTATGGCGAAGTCATTCCCGAAAGGCTCTTTATACAATCCGGCACCAAGCCTGTATTTTCACCACAATAGCAAGCCCACTAAAGGAGCATTCACCATGGCAGACAAGGAAAAACGCAAGAAAAATGTCATTGAAGTACTGAACAAGGCTCGCGCCATGGAGCTGCAGGCCATCTCGCAGTACATGAACCAGCACTATAATCTGGACGACAAGGACTACGGCGAGCTGGCTGCCAAGATGAAGCTGGTTGCCATTGACGAAATGCGTCATGCGGAAGCTTTTGCCGAACGCATCAAGGAGCTGGGTGGCGAGCCCACCACAGAACCCACCGCGCGCCCCGAAAAGGGACAGGCAGTGCAGTCCATCTTCCCCTTCGACGCCGACCTTGAAGACGACACCATTGACCAGTACAACCAGTTTCTGCTGGTCTGTCGTGAAAATGGCGACAGCGTGAGCATGAAGATCTTCGAACAGATCATCGAAGACGAGCAGGCCCACTACAACTACTTTGACGCCATTGCCAACCACATCAACGACCTTGGCGACACCTACCTTGCCCGTATCGCCGGAACCTCTTCTGCTACAGGCCTGCAGCCGCAGGGCTTTGTTCTTACCGGCAAGGCCGGAGCATAAACCACAACGACGGAATCCTTTCCGCCGCAACAACGAAAAGCGCCGCCGTACCCTCAAGGTACGGCGGCGCGCCTTTATGACCTCTATTATCCTGCTCTCTTCTTACTGGACCGGACTTTCCAAAACCGATGACGAAATGACGATCATCACGCGGCGGTTGAGTTCGCGGTTACCCGGAATGGGGGTGCCGTGCGCATCAAGGTTGGGTACCAGCGGGCGCACATGGGCATAACCGCGCACGTCCAGTCGCGAGGCATCCACTCCCTGCCCTATCAGGTGGCGTGCAACGGAGGCCGCCCGCCCTGCTGAAAGCTCCCAGTTGGACGGAAAACGGTCTGACACGATGGGCAGATCGTCGGTATGCCCTTCCACGGAGACATGCAGCCTGTTCGCCTTCAATTCTTCGGCAACACGGTCGAGAAACGGCAACGATGCCTGCGTGAGTTCTGCGCTGGCCAGCGCAAAGAATACGGGACCATGCAGGCGTATTGCAACGGAATTAGCCCTGCGCTCTATCTGCATGGCCGAACCCGCGCCCTGCAGGCGTTCTTCCAGCCCGCTCATGAGCGCATCAAGCGCTGCATTACCAGAACCGGCTGCCCCCTCCTGTCCGGCTCCCGAGATAGCGGCTCCCGAGGTCGCGCCTTCATGCGCTTCCGCCATGACAGGTCGGTCTTCATCACCTCCGGCCGGAGTCGTATGTGCCGGTACCTGAGCCTGCTGCCCTGCAGGTTGTCCTGCCAATTGTCCTTCAGGCTGTTCGGCCAGCTGTTCGGCTGACTGTTCGGCCGATTGTCCGGCCTGCCGCTGTCCTGCGGATTGCTGTACTGCGGGTTGCCGAACGTTACTCCGCATCTCCGCAGGGACTTCCGGCTGCGTTTCAGATTGCACGTCCGGTACCGTCTGCGTCATGTCGTCCGTCCGTATTGTCGTGGTATCGGTCAGTGCCCCCGTTTCCGGCCTTGTCCGGTCCAGCGGCGTTTTCTTCATGGCCAGACCGAGCGATTCCGCCACCTGCTCATACCGTTCAATATCCACGGCGGAGATGGAAACCATGAGAATGAAAAAACACATGAGCAGGGTCATCATGTCCGCAAATGACACGGCCCATTCCTCGCCCTCTTCATGGCGCTTGCGCAGCCGTTTCAGGTGACTCTTCATGCTGCCTCCCGCTCCTGCTTAGTTGGGCCGGGCCTGAATGGACGCCCAGCGGCGCGGGGGCAGATAGGCGCGCAGTTTGTCGAGCACAATCCCTGCGGGAGCGCGGTCGTGTATGTAGAGTATGCCGTCGCGGATAACCGTCATGAGCAGCACCCGCTCCTCTATGCGCTTTTCCACCTTTATGGCTATGGGCAGGAACAGCATGTTGGCGAACAGCACCCCGTAGAGCGTGGTGGTCAGCGCGGTTGCCATGGCAGGGCCGAGTGCGCGGATATCCCCTCCCATGGACTGCATCATGCCGATGAGCCCTATGAGTGTGCCGATAATTCCGAAGGCAGGTGCCAGACGCGCCATGGTGCGGAATATGCCCGCCGAGGACATTTCCTGCTCGTAATGCTGCTCTATGCGGGTATCCAGAATCCGGTTGATTTCATCGCGGCTGTAGCCGTCCACCAGCATCTGCACGGCGTGGCGCAGAAAGAAGTTATCCATACCCGGCAGAGAAGCTTCCAGCGACACGGCACCGCGTGCCGAAGCTTGCTTGGCAAGACGCACCAGCTCGTCGATGTACATGCCTATGGGCAGTTCCTCACGGCTGAGCGCCAGAAGAAAGGCGTTTATGGTACGCCCCACTTCCTTGACCGGATAACAGATGAAGGTGGCAGCCGCCGTGCCGCCGAAAACAATGGCAAGCCCGGCCGGATTGAGAAACACCCATATGTTGGATGTGGAAAAAAAGGTGGCCAGGGCAAGAATGAACAGACCGGCAACAAACCCGAGAACAGTGGCAATGTTCATTTACCGGCCCCCTTTGCGTCCGCGTTCCTTTCTTCCTTCGCCGCGCCTTTGCCATCCCCCTTCAGTTCACGGACAAGTGCAATGGCCTCTGCCTCCACGTCCGCCAGTTCCATGTCATCCACTGCGCGGTCTGCAGACTCTTCCTTCACCATGGCCGCGATCTTGCCGGACATGCACCCGAGCATCTTCGTGCGCGTTTCTTCCTGCGCTCCGGCATAGAGCACCAGCACCTTGTGGAAGCCAATCTTCTGAAACACATCGCGCAGGGTGTTGTTGTCCACAAAGACAAGGTCGTCCACGCTCTCCAGCTCATCAATATTGAGCCGCTTGCGCTTCACCCGCTGGAAGAAATCCTCTCCCTTCACCTGCGCCCATTCGCGCATGGCATCCGCAGGGAAAAAGAACAGATTCTGGGGAATCTCGTGCTGGGCCAGCTTCTTGTATAAAATTTCCGGCGTGCTCTTCACCATCTCGGCAAGGCCCTGCATGTCGATGAAATCCAGTTCGCTGGTGCAGGGCGGCGTTTTTTCGGGCAGTTCCATGCTCAGGTTGCGGGCCACGGTCATGAAAGATGCAGGCTCCTTGAGGGTGAGGTGCTTGTCCTGCACATATTCGGACGACACATTCATATTGCCGAGCACATCCTTGCGATAGGTTGCGCTCTTTATCTCTGAAATCGTCATCACCCCCAGCCGCTGCAGCCGTTCCAGTACCTCGTCTATCTCAAGCTGGCTCACCAGCAGCACGTTGCGCACGTTGCGGCAAAAATCCACATAGCTGAACGGCACGGGAACATTGGCGGGGTCCCCTCCCTTTGCAGCAGGGGCAGGCGGACGGGTCGCCTTGTGGGTGAGTTCGAGAATCTGGCAGATGGAAAGAAAGCTGTTGGGCGCGGGCTGCTCGTGCACGGCCCTTTCCAGAACGGAGATGCGGTCCATGAGATAACGCACTATGCGCTGCATGGGACCGGGGCACTTGAGCAGCAGGGTCTTGAGTGTGGTCTGGTCAATGACCAGCAGGTCCACAAAGTCATCGGCCACGGCGTTGGCATGAAAGGGTGCTCCGGTAATGACGGCTGATTCGCCGAAAATCTGCCCCGGCAGCATGCGCCCGACAATTACCTTACGGTTGTTCACCACGCGGTAGATGGAAACGGTTCCCTTTTTGACCATGTATGCCACGGGGTTGAGCTGCCCCTCGCGGAATATCATCTGACCTTTGTTGAACGACTTTGTCTTCTCTTGCGTACTATCCCCCATGGTTCCTCCCTGACATTGACACAGCCTGAATCGGACAACCGGCCTGAACATATGTCTGAACGTACACTTGATTCATCAGAACATGTATCTGAGCATGCAATGAAACGCGGACGAATACGAAGGGGCGGCCATGTGTGGCAGGCCGCCATGCAGCCTTATGCGGCATCTGTCTTTACCGCACGCAGGATACTGGTTCCCGCCTGTCAGACTACCGTAAATGAAGTAACGGTGCAACGCGCAACAGTATAATCTCGCCTGAAAACACACTTTTCCTCGTGACACGCTAAATTGAATCGTGTAACTCAGTGTTACATTTTTTAAATTCGTATTTATTTTTACCGATTACTTTTCAGAAGGAGCTACCATGAGACGAGTCTTCCCGCGTGCTGCCCTGTCCTGCCTCGCCCTTGTTGCCATGCTGTGGGCATCCTCTGCCAACGCCCACTTCGGCATGGTCATCCCCGGCAACAATGCCATTTCCCCTGAAACAAAATCCACCGAGCTCCAGGTTTCGTTCTCCCACCCGTTCGAGATGGTGGGCATGGACTTGGTCAAACCCAAGGCTTTTTTCGTGACTTCGGCAGGCAAGAAAACCGATCTGCTGCCCACCCTGACCGAGACCAGGGTCATGGACCATCAGGCATGGAAGACCACCTACAAATTTGCCCGCCCCGGTGTGTACATGTTCGGCCTTGAGCCCACCCCCTACTGGGAGCCGGAAGAAGACTGCTTCATCATCCACTACACCAAGACCATCATCGCAGCCTTTGGTGACGAGTCCGGCTGGGACGAGCCCATGGGCCTGAAGACCGAAATCGTTCCCATGACCCGCCCCTTCGGCAACTACGCCGGCAACAGCTTCACCGGCCAGGTGCTTCGTGACGGCAAGCCCCTGCCCTTTGCCGAAGTGGAAGTGGAATATTACAACAAGGACAACAAGTTCGCCGCCCCCACCGAGTATCACGTAACACAGGTGGTCAAGGCAGATGCCAACGGCGTGTTCACCTTTGCCTGCCCCCTTGCCGGCTGGTGGGGCTTTGCCGCTCTCAGCACGGCGGATTTCCAGCTCAAGGCACCCGACGGCGCCATGAAGGACGTGGAAATCGGTGCAGTCCTCTGGATCAAGCTGGACGGCTGGACAAAAAAATAACGGACCCCGCTCATCCCTGCCGGTCCTTCAAATCCCCCGCTCCGGCGGGGGATTATTCTTTTACGCCTTTGCGCCCGACGATATTACACAAATCTTACAACTCCTGTATATTGCCTTATATATCGCATCGCATCCCTTTAAAGACGCTTGAAATGCGTTCGGCATGTGATAGTGTTTACATCACCCAATCCAAGCAGGAGTCCACCATGCGCTTTCTTATTGTCGAAGATGATTTCACCAGTCGCAAATTCATGCAGACCATTCTCTCCCCATATGGGGACTGCGATATAGCCGTTAACGGCAAAGAGGCGCTGGAAGCCTTTGAAGCCTCGCTCTCTGGCGAGAAGTATGATCTCATCTGCCTTGACATCATGATGCCCGAAATGGACGGGCAGGAAGCCCTGCGGCGCATGCGCGACATTGAGAAAAGCAAGGGCATACGCTCCACAGACGAAGTAAAGGTGGTCATGATCACCGCGCTCGATGATCCCAAGAATGTGGTGGAAGCCTATTACAAAGGCGGGGCAACCTCATATGTGCCCAAGCCGGTGGACAGGCAGCTTTTCATCCAGTTGCTCAAGAATCTCGGCGTACTTGCCTGACAAGCTTTTTCCGGACCGCACGCGGCCAACAATGATAAGGGCAAAATTGCCCTTGCGACAACCGCACGGGCTTGACTCCCGAGACAATATGCGTACACATTTTGATCATGCAGCATCAAACAAACCACGAACACCGTAGCGGTTCAGGCTCCCGATGCCTGTTGGCCTCCACCCTTGCCGCATTTCTGCTCACCCTTCTCGTATCCACGGCATTCGCCCAGCTCCCCGCCTCTGATCAGTATGCGGGCGACCAGTATACAAGCGGGCAGGTTTCCAATGCCGATACATTCACCAAACTTGATCTTCCTCCTGCCGAGCGGGGCCTTCTGCACGGCCTGCTTTCAGGCTCGCTCATAGGTTCCCTGCTGTTCAACGAACCGTTCTCCGGCATCGGCGTGGCCGACCTGCTGGTGCTGATGGTCGTTGTACTCGCCATACTCCGTTTTGTGCGCAACAGGATAACCCTGAGCCCGCCCGACCAGAACGCCAGCCGCCCTCCGGCAGATCTTGACGCATACAGAAAACAGCGCAACGGCAACACATTCTCCCGACACGATGATGACACTGATCCGGAGCACACCGGCAAGCCTGCGCCACGGGTGCATGTGGATATTCCCGACGAAGAGCCCAATCCGCACCTGTATAACCGTGCCGCACAGATGTGGGGCCACCTGCAGGGAGAGGAAGACTCCGAACCCCGCCGCAAGCGCTCGGAAGGCTTGACAGAATCACAACCCGCCAAACGGGGCGAGGACCTGCTCACCGCACGGGACGCCTATCAGACCGGCGCACAACCCGATCTGCCTGCATCCTTTGACAAGGATGATTTCCTCAAAGGTGCCAAGATGGTGTTCACGCGCCTGCAGCATAGCTGGGACGCCAGAGATATGGACGACATCGCCCAGTTCACCACCCCTGAAGTGCATGAAGAGATCAAACAACAGGCAGCTCAAAGCCCGACCCCTTCCCGTTCGGAGCTGCTGCTCGTGAACGCCCGTATTCTTGAGGTCAAGGAAGACGAACACGGTCTGCTGGCCACTGTTTTCTTTGATGTGCTCATGCGCGAAGAGCGCGAAGGCGCCCAGACAGAACAGGTCCGCGAAATCTGGCACTTCCTCAAGAGCAAGGAATACGGCGGGATGTGGCGGCTGGACGGCATAGAGCAGGTTTCCGCCTGATTTGCTGTCCGATCGGCAAACTGACCTTGGGCCGAAGATTGGGTCTGACCTTGGGCCGGATATTGGGCCGGATATTGGGTCTGCCTGCCTCCGGCTTTCTTACGCATCGTTTGTTCCGTGCTGCATCTGCCCCTGTCGGGGGCTGCCCGAACTACCCTTTTGTGCCCGGCACTGAGCCCTGCTCCAGCCGGGCACTTTTCATTTCATCAAAAATCATTATAAATAATAAACGAAGCTCAATAGGCATAAGCCAGCAATGCCCCCCCAGCGCGTATCGGGCAATCGTCTCTCATGACGGCACCCGACGGAGGTACCCATGACCGTTGCAAAAACGACCTCGCCCCCCTCTTCCGGCGCTTCATCCGGGGACAATAAGGCCGCACCGGCCCGACGGACCGGGATTTTTCGCGCCCCTCAGGGGGCTCCCGCATCTGATGAGGAATGCCTTTCCGCCCTTACTGCGGAAAGCGGTGATTTTCTGGAACATATCGGCAAAACATTTACCACCGGCGCACTGTTCCGGCTAGTTATCACCGAAGAAGGCGAACGCAGCTTCACCCTTCTCACGGACGGATTTGAAGTTCTGTTCGGCGTGCCTGTGGCCTCGGTTCTCGCCGATCCCAGTGCCGCCTACCGGCTGATCCACCCCAATGATGTGTCAGAGCACATGAATCGTGAACTGCAGAGCATTGCACAGGATGACCCGTTCGCTTCAGAAGTGCGCATCCAGTCTCTTGTCAGCGGACTGCGCTGGATACAGTTTCGCGCCCAGCCCGGGTTTGATACCTACGGCAACCGCTGCCTCGACGGCATTCTGTTCGATGTGACACTCCATAAGCAGGTGGAAGATCAGCTCCGCGAAATGGCAACCACCGACAGTTTGACAGGGCTTGCGAACAGGCGGCACTTCATGCAGACGGCAGAGCAGGAACTGCACAGGACAGAGCGCTACGAGCGCCCCATAAGCATGCTGATGATAGATGCGGACCATTTCAAACGCGTCAACGACACCTATGGTCATGACGTGGGAGACACTGTTCTTGCGGCACTGGCCAACATGATGCGGCAAAGTGCGCGCAAACAGGATTTTGTGGCACGGCTTGGCGGTGAGGAATTCGCCGTGCTGCTGCCGGAAACACCGCAGGACAAGGCCATGGAAATGGCCGAAAGGCTCCGGGCAAAGATTGAGGCAAACCACATTGAAACCAGCGCAGGCACCCTGCGCATCACGGTAAGTATAGGCGTGGCCACCTACAGAAAAGAGGACGGGGGAATAAACCGGCTGCTCAAAAGGGCGGACGACGGACTGTACGAGGCCAAGCAATCCGGACGCAACCGTATCTGTTGCGCAGAATGAAATCACACACGACAGCATTACAAAAAGCCGCCCTACGGGCGGCTTTTTTAATACAGTCGGCTTGGGCTATCCAACCTCTTTGCGACGGAGCACCATCCCCCTTTCCAGTGCAAGCGCCCTGAGCTCGGCAGCGGAGTGCAGGTCGAGCTTCTGCATGAGGTTGGAACGGTGTTTTTCTACCGTCTTCACACTCACCACAAGCATATCGGCTATTTCTCTGTTCTTGTAGCCTTCTGAAATGAGCTGGAAAATTTCCTGCTCACGCGTTGTCAGCTGTGTCCATCCCGAATCGGCCTGTCCTCCGCCACATCCCAGATAGCCACGGACAACATCCCCCGCAATGGCGGGAGAGAGATACGCCTTTCCGCCCAGAACGCTTTGTATGGCGAGCGAAAATTCCTCGTTTGAGGCATCCTTCAGCATATATCCATCCGCCCCTGCGGCCAATGCTGAATACACGTATTCGTTGGCCCCATGCACGGTCAGCACAAGCACCTTCATATCCGGGTGCCGTTTCTTGATAAGCTTGGTCGCCTTCAGACCATCAAGCCTGGGCATGGAAAGATCCATAAGCACCATGTCCGGACGCAACCGGTCGCACATCTCCACCGCAGCCTGTCCGTCGCTTGCCTCGCCGACAACTGTCATGTCCGGCAACGAGTGAAGCAGAGATTTAAGCCCTTCTCTGAGCAAGGTATGATCTTCTGCGATAACAATGGAATGTTGCTTGCCCATATGCAGCATCGCTCCTGTTCCCCCCCCTCGACACAAGTCCGCCCGCCAGAAGTCCGTCATACGGATTTTTGTGACTAATAAAAACCCTACCACAAAAATACATATGTACTCAATCTAAAAATACAGTCTTCACCCAATTTACGGACGTAAGTACTTTATGATCTATTCTCACCTAAGCTGGGGATTCTCCCCCGCCAAACAGGGTGCAACTCGTAAATTCCGGAGGAGGGAAACATGAGAGAAACTGTAACCCGTATCACGCAGAACATGGTTCTCGGTGCCCGCCAGTCCAAATGGGTGGCCGAGCAGATCGGCAAGCCCTATCCGACCATGATGCGCGAGCTGAATCCTTATGATCAGTCGGCAAAGCTTGGTGCGGACACGCTGCTCGAAATCATGCGGGTAACCAAGGATATCAGTGCCCTGGAATTCATGGCCAAGGAGCTGGGCTACCAGCTTGCTCCCATGGACGCCCGCAGAGCTTCCGGTCTGGGGATTGATTAATCCGGCGTTACCCGAACATGATCTGAGCTGCGCATGAGCCGCCCCCGGATATAACCGGAGGCGGCTTGAAACCCAGCGAACTTCGCCGGTTACCCTAACCTTCGCTCGGGAGCTGCGCATGAAGACCATTCTCATCACCGAAGATAAACTGGAAGTCAGGGAACTCATCAAGGTCACCCTGCGCATAGGTGACTACTCCCTGCTTGAGGCTTCCAGCGGCGAAGAGGCGGTGGAACTTGCCCGCCGCCATACACCGGACCTCATACTCATGGACATCATGATGCCGGGGACCATAGACGGGCTGGAGGCAACGCGTATCATTAAATCGGACCCTGCAACCAGACACTGCAAGGTCATCATTCTTACTGCAAAAGGGCAGCAGCATGATGTAGACACCGGAAACAAGGCCGGCGCCGATGCCTATTTCATCAAACCGTTCAGTCCTCTCGAACTGATTCAGCAGGTTGAGCACCAGCTACAGCAGGAGACTCCATGGGACACGGTGATATCGACAGCGCAGTAAGCCGGTCCCAGTTCCTCAAGTACGCAGAGGATCTTGCAGCCATTTACGGACTGGAAAAACAGCGCAGATCAGAACTCAGGCAGGCATATGAAGGTCTTGCCGATCTTGTTCACGCCATGAGCGACGGCGCGTTCATCGCCAATGCCGAACGGAATATCGTGGAGATCAACAATGCAGCCTGTTCACTGCTTAAAACGGACAGAACCCGGGCTATCGGCATGCCCTCCCTGTCCCTGTTACGCACACTGCCTACACGGTCTGAAGCGGGAATAGCTCCCATACTGCAGGCAGTCATTCAGGGAGAAGAACAGACCTTCACAACAGATTCCGGTAAAAGCATACGGTTTACCCCCACTCTCATGAAAAACGGCTGGCTGCTTTGCCTGCTGCGGGATGTGACGGAAGAAAAACGCATCCAGCACCTCAAGCAGGACTTTCTGGGTCTGCTTTCTCATGAACTCCGCACACCGCTGACCGGCATTCTGGGGTTTGCCGAACTCCTGATGACGCGGACCGCCTCTCTTGAAACAGATGATGCCGAAGCCATACGGAACATCCACGATTCAGGAATGAGAATGTTCAAAATCGTGGATGAACTGCTCAAGTTTGCCACGCTGCAGCACGAGCGCCATGAAATGCGGCAGGAGCCGTTGCAACTGGCCCTGCTCATGTATGGCATATTCGAGCAGATGGGGAGAGAGGCGAATAAAAAGAACATCTCCCTGTATCTTAACCATGATGCCGCCAATCCGGCCATCATCTGCGGCAACTCGGCCATGCTGCGTGAAATGTTCAAGAACGTCATCCACAACACCATAATCTTCGGCAAGCCGAACGGAAACACTGTTGTCCGTATTCTGCCGCCCGCAAACGGCACGATCACCATCAAGGTGGAAGACGACGGCATCGGCATTCCCGACAATTTGCTAAACAAGGTTTTCGACAGCTTTTTTCAGGTGGAAGGAACCCTGAGCAGAAAACATCAGGGCCTGGGACTGGGACTTTCCATCGCGCAACTCATAGCAGGCATCCATGGAGGAACCATAAAGCTGGAAAGTGAACTGGAACAAGGCACTACGTGCACAATATCGCTCCCGCTTGTCATACATTCCACCCCTTCTTCCTCAAAGGAGGTGAACGCATGACCCCTGCCACCATGTCCGACAGAAACGGCCTGTTTCCCCCCGGCAGACTCACGCCCCCGCAGCACCTGCTCATGCGGGCCGACAATCTGGTAAAGCTGCACCGTCTTGAGCGGCAGATGGCAAACGACCTGCACTCCGGCGCGCTCATGCAGCAACGGTTTCTCACTCCGGAAAGCAGCGCCCGACAAACCTTTTCACCATGCGGATTTGACATCGCCGTTCGCTCTCTGAGCCCGCACACCGTTGCGGGCAATTTTCTATGCGCCCGCCCGCTGGGCGAAACCGGGGCCGCCCTTCTGCTCGGTGCCACCGCAGGCAACACTCTTTCTGCGGCAATGCTTTCCATCCGTGTGGCGACTCTGATGCAATCCATGCCCATTGCCTGCCCGGGCAGCTTTCTGGCAAACCTGCACAACGATCTGGCCGAACTGCTTATCTCCGGCACGTTCGTCACAGCCACTCTGGCCATATGCAACGACAGGGACATGACCATTGCCAATGCAGGCCAACCGCTGCCCCTGCTCATGCGCAACGGCGTAACCACGGAAATCAAGGCATCCGGCATACCGCTCGGCCTGCCCCTCGGGGCCGGACACTACGCCAATGTTACGGTCAGGTTGCAGCCTGCGGACAGGGTCATATTCTACACCGACGGCATTACCACCTCGCGGGATGCACGCGGTGAGCGCCTTACACAACGCACCCTCCGCAACTGGCTTGAGCTGTATCCGCAAATAGGCACGCAGGACCTGCTCGACGAAACAGTCAGAGAGATTCAACGCTTCACCGAAGACACGCAGCAACGCAACGATATGTCATTGGTTATCATGGAGTATCTGGGCCAGCAGGCATAACGGGTAACGCCTTCAGCACACAGGACAAGCGGATGCTTGATAATTCGGGCAAAATGGCTCAGTGTCGGCGCACCACACACGGAAAGCAGCCATGCCCCAGACCAAGCATCCCCACTCAGCAGATAACCATGCAGCGCCCTCACAAAAGGCCGTGCATGAATCCCTTTCGCCCGCAGATCCTGATGCAGCAGGGCAGCACGGGGCAACGCCCCATATACCGCAGGGAATACAGCGCGCCGTTGTACCGGCCCACATGCACGGGCAACGGCTGGATGCCGCGCTGACGCTCGTTCTGCCGGACAGCGGCATACGGCTGCGCAGGCGCCTTTTCGACACCCACACAATTCTCGTTAACGGTTCACCCGCCGCCAAAGGCAGATCTGTTCAGGAGGGAGACAACCTTCTGCTTGTCCCCCTTGGCAATGGCGCATCACAGGACATTGCCGGACAAGGCATTACCGGACAGGCCATGCAACCGTCTGGCATCGCGCCCCATGACGCTACCGTAGGAGACGCAGAGACTGGTGACGCCGCGACAGGCAGCGCCAATACCACAAATTGCGGTGAGCCTGCGGGCCTTCTCTGCGAAACCAGCCCGGAGCTGGCCCCCCGCGTTCATATTGTCCGCAGGCATGCGGGCTATGCCGCCGTTTTCAAGCCTGGGGGCATGCACTCCGCCCACTTAGCAGGTGGCCCGGCCAATTCTCTGGAATCCCTGATTGCCGAACTTTTTCCCGAACCGGAAGACTCCGGCGATACGGCTCCGCAGCTGATAAACCGGCTGGACAGGCTCACATCCGGCATGGTCATGGTGGCGTTCGGTCCGGAAAAGGCTGAAGAATTTCACAGGCTCGAAGACGCCGGTGCCGTTGAAAAGCTGTATCTTGCCGTTGTGCACGGCGATCTCAAGAATCCGCTCAACATGCAGGCAGCACTGGATACGGCCAAACGCAGAACCACCCGCGTGCTTGCCACCCCTGCCGAGGACCCGCTACGCCACACAACCATTCTGCCCCTTGGCAGCGTCACTGTTGATGGTGAGCAGGCATCCTGCACGCTCGTGCTCGCCTCCATCCACAAGGGCGCGCGCCACCAGATACGGGCACATCTTGCCCATGCCGGACACCCCATAGCGGGCGATCCCATCTATGGACCGCCTATGGATGACAATTCCCGGCATCCGCTCTATCTGCACCACTACCACATCGAATTCAGCGAATTCAGCGCCACCTGCCCTCCTCCACAGGAGTGGCACCAGTGGCAGCAATGGCTCGCACAAGGTCTTGTGCTGCCCCACAACGCATAAGTTCTGCTTTACTGCATGATGCAGCGCCGCATTGCGGTCTTTGCTTCAGCAACCCGAAATTCTGTCGCATCTGCTGAAACACCTGTCATACGCGGATTTCGTGCCTCAGCGCATGTCGTTTTCCATTTTAAAAATGCAAAATTTTGCACATCAAACGCATTTCGTGTTGAATTTTTGTAAGGAATAGACGAAAAGCAGTTCTTCTTTATTCCTTATAACCTTCTCCATTCACATCAAGGGGGCAAGATGCACACACTCATCAAACTTACCGTAACCATTATGGCGCTCTGCTCCTTATGCGCCTGTGCAACGGTAAAGAAACCTGAGAAAATTGAATCCACCGCGCCAAAGCAGGTTGTGAGCCCTGCCGTGGAAGCGGAAAAGAAGCAGCAGTACAAGGGGCTGAAAAGAAAAGTCGCCATTGCCCGCTTCTCCAACGAAACTAAATACGGTCAGAGTTTTTTCATTGATGAAAACAATGACCGTATTGGCAAGCAGGCTGTGGACATTCTTTCCAACAAGCTGATGGATACCGAAAAGTTCATCCTGCTTGAACGCGCCGACCTCGACAAGATTCAGAAAGAACTCGGCATAGGCGATTCTGCACCGCTCAAGAACATGGCCGACTACCTCATCATCGGTTCCATCACAGAATTCGGCCGCAAGGAAACCGGCGACGTGGGCCTCTTCAGCCGCACCAAGAAGCAGGTGGCATATGCCAAGGTGCATATCCGCCTCATCGACGTGTACACCGGCGAAGTTATCTACTCTGAAGCCGGCGAAGGGGAAGCCTTCTCCGAAGCCGGTTCCATCATGGGCTTCGGCGCACGCAACGGCTACGATTCCGCCATCAACGACAAGGCCATTGACGCCGCCATCACCAACCTTGCCTCCAACCTCATTGAAAACCTCATGAACAAACCGTGGCGCGGCTACATCCTCGGCTACGAGGACGGCATGTACATCATGGGAGGCGGTGTTTCGCAGGGCATTAAGACCGGCGACGAGTTCGAGGTGATTGCCGAGGGCAAGAAGGTCAAGAATCCCCAGACCAACACCATGATCACACTGCCCGGCAAAAAGGTGGCCACCCTGCGCGTGATGCAGACATCCGGCTCCACACCGGCTGATGAAATATCCTTCTGCCAGCTTTCCTCAGGCGACCTGAGCCAGTGGAACGCCAGCAAGGATTATTCTCCCCTCTTCATCCAGGCCCCTGCGAGGTAAGCCATGAAGCGCATTCTTACAGCAGTTCTGTTGACCTTCATCCTCTTTGCCGCCGGTTGCGGTGCGCATGAAGGCGTTGTCATCTCCGCCGAAGAGGCATGGATAAGCTTTACCGGCGACACCCGCGGCGCAATGCTCTCTCTGGACGGTGCTGACGAAATTCAGCTGCGTCCTGCCGGATACGCCAAGGATTCTTCCAGCAAGCAGAAGTGGTATCAGGTTGCCCCGGGCAAGCATTCGGTCCGTGTCACCCGCAACGGCGAAGTCGTGGTTGACCGTGTTATTCTGGTCGACAAGGGCCAGACCAGAGAGGTGTTCATTCCATGAAAAAATTAATCATCCTGTTCTGCCTTGCCTCCCTTGCCTTCATGACCGGCTGCGGCGGCGGCAAGCAGAAATATGACTGGTGCAACTATTCCGACACGTACTACGGCGTTGCCAAGAACGACTGCACAGAAACGCAGACCAAGCATCTGGCTGAGCTGGAGCGCATAATGCAGGTTGCCACCGAGAAGAATCTGGAAGTGCCGCCCGGCATTTATGCCGAATACGGTTTTCTGCTCTTCAAGTCCGGTAAAGCTGCCAACTCGCTGCAGTGGTTTGCCAAGGAAAAGGCACAGTATCCCGAATCCGGTGTGTTCATGGACATGCTGACCCGTGCGGCCCAGCGCCAGATAGACAAGGATAAGCAGACCGCCTCGCAGCCTGCAGCCGAAATGCCGACCACCGAAGCACAGCCCGCCCAAGAAACCGCACCAGCTCAGGGCCAGACCCAGAGCTAGCAGAGGAGACAGAACATGCGTAAACTCATTCCGTTCCTCCTGCTTTTCTGCATTGCCATGACCGGGTGCGCAAAAACGGTGACCAAGCAGGAATGCTTCCCCGGCATGTATGCCGAGCAGCCCAAGAGCATTCTGGTGTTGCCGCCCATGAACGAAACCACGGCAGCCGATGCAAAGGCCTATTACACCACCACCATCGCGGAGCCGCTTTCCTACAACGGCTTCTACGTGTTCCCCATTCCCGTAGTGACTGAAATAATGCAGCACGAAGGGCTGTATGACACCGAACTGCTGTATGGCATGCCCATCGCCAAGTTCAAGGAGCAGTTCGGTGCGGACAGTGTGCTCTATACCAAGATCAAGGAGTGGGACCTTTCCTACTACGTTATCGGCGGCACCCTGACCGTGGGCTTTGACTGCGAACTGCAGTCCACCACGACCAACGCGGTGCTCTGGCAGTACAAGGGAAGGGTCGTCGTTGATCTCAGCGGTGGTTCATCAGACCTTATCGGGTCCATCATCTCCACAGCCATCAACGCTGCCATCTCGGATTATGTCACCTACGCGCGGGTAGCCAACTACCGGACCTTCGGCACAATGCCTGTAGGCCCCCGCAACGAACGCTACATGCAGGACGGTCAGGACCAGCTCTTCGACCAGCGCCCCCCCGCAGAAAAAGCAGCTCCCGCTGGCAGCGCAACGCCTGTTTCAGACGGCACCGCAGCCCAGTAGCAGCCCGCCGACCCCAAAACAGAACCGCACGATACCAACACGGTACCCGCACGGTACAATACGGAACAACAAAGCCCCCGTCCTGCGACGGGGGCTTCTTATTCGGCATAAATACTATTCGGGCGGTTCGGTTCTATTTCTCCGGCTTTCCGGAATCGTCGCCTTCCGAGCCTGCTCCGGAAACATGCTGACCGGAAACATGCGAGCCTGAAGCATGCTGACCAGCCCCCTGTTCTGTAGACAACTCCGGAACGCCAGCCTTATCTGCCAGCCAGCGCACCTGACGGCACACGCCCATAAGCAGGGCGAACTCATGCCGCCGCAGCGCCATCTTCTGCAAAAAGCGGCGGACCGGCAGCATGAAGTAGTCCGGATTATCCTTACGAAGGAAATCGATGCGCATGAGCGTGTCGCGCAGGGTGCGGATAACTGTTTCCTGCTCCGCATGTGTGCACAGGGGCGACTGCGCCCCGCTGGTTCCGGGTACAAGCGGCGTACGCACGCCCGACTTGAAACATTCATACAGCACAATGAGCACAGCCTGTGCCAGATTGAGCGAGCTGGCCTGCGGGTTCACGGGAATGGTCAGCAGCTGGTTGCAGATTTCCGTCTCTTCATTGGTCAGCCCCTTGTCTTCAGGGCCGAAAAGCACGGCAACCTTGCAGCCCTCGGCAATCTGGCCGGTAATGAGCGGAGCGGCCTTTTCAGGCGACAGAATCTCGCTGCGCCAGCCGCCGGTGCGGGCGGTGGTGCCATACACGTGGTGGTATCCGGCAAGCGCGGTGGCAAGGTCATCCTCCACGCGAATGGAGCGCACCAGCTCTGCCCCCTTGATGGTGGCAAGCGACTGAATGCGGTCTACATCCCACCGTTCAGGCTGCACCACAACCAGCTCACTCACGCCCATGTTCACACAGGCGCGAACGGCCATACCGATATTTTCAGGAAAGCGCGGCTTCACAAGAACCACGGCAAGATTATCCAGCATTGCATCCGTCCGTTGCTAAAAAAGAAAGGCGGGCCCTATACGGCCCGCCCGAAGATCATATCATGTCATGTCATATCATGTCATATCATATCAGGCGGCCTGTCGGCCCCCTTTCCTTCATCCATATGCGCCACGCAGTCAAGCCGAGGCTGCGGGAGCCACAGGCACGCAGCGGCTACGGCCACACGTGCGAAGCACCGAGCACCACAAGGCATACACCTATGCCGAACTTGATGCCCAGCCCGAGAAACTTGCCGAAAAATGCACCCTTGGCAGCCTGACTGGCCACATCAAAGGAACGCCCCTGCCCTATCTCAAGCAGCAGGCACCCGGCGTAAGCACCGCCCAGAGCCCCCACAAGTGCGCCCAAACCGAAGAAGAAGGGAGCACCCACTATGGCGCCCACAATAGCTCCGATTATCCCCCCCACGTTACCCTTGTTGCTGCCGCCGAACTTTTTCGCACCAAGCATCTGCGTCCCGAACTCCAGCACTTCGCCCAGCAGGGCAAGCCCGCCTACGGTGATGAAGAAGGTGGTGTCCATTCCCGTTGCTTCGGGATGGGTGAACCGCCAAAAGCCAAGCAGCCCCAGCACGAGCCAGTTTCCCGGCAACGAAAAGATATGCAGCCCCAGCGACAGGGCCATGAAGAGAATAAAAACGGAACTGATGAATAATTCCACTATACGTCCTATGCTTCGCGGTTGTCCTGCACGCGCTGAGCCTTGCCCTCTGCCTTGGGCAGGCTGTTGTGCTGCACCAGATCAACCCGCGGGGTAATGAGCAGTTCGTCGCGCAGGCGGCTGACCATGCGCTTTTGCAGGTCACGCAGCACGCGCATATCTTCCACGAAATGCTCTTCGCGAATTTCCACCTTCACGCGAATCTGATCGATAAAATTCTCGCGTTCCAGCACGATGAGGTAGTTCTCGCCCACCTCGGGGAAGCCCATCAGCACCTGCTCTATCTGCATGGGATAGATGTTCACACCCTTGATGATGAGCATGTCGTCCGCACGGCCAAGAATGCGGTCAATACGCCGGTGCGTGCGCCCGCAGGCACATTCGCCGGGAATGATGCGGGTTAGGTCCTTGGTGCGGTAGCGCAGAATGGGCATGCCCTGACGGCACAGGGTGGTCATGACAAGTTCACCCACCTCGCCGTCCGGCAGCGGTTCAAGGGTTTCGGGATGCACTATTTCTGCAATGTAGGCGTCTTCCCACACGTGCATACCGTTCTGATACACGCATTCGAAGGCAACCCCCGGGCCGTTCATTTCCGACAGACCGTAAGAGTTGTACGCCTTCACGTCCATCAGTTCCTCGATGCGCCTGCGGGTTTCCTCGGTATGCGGTTCCGCGCCGATAAGGGCCACGCGAAGGGCAAGGGAAGCCGGATCTTCACCGCTGTCGCGCATGGCAGCACCGAAATACAGCGCATAGGACGGAATGATGTGCGCCACGGTGGTCTTGAAATCGCGCATGAACTTGAGCTGGCGCGCCGTGTTGCCGGGACCGGCGGGAATGGTGAGGCAGCCGAGGCGCTCGGCACCGTAGTGCAGCCCCAGACCGCCCGTGAACAAACCGTAGCCGGTAATGTTCTGAAACACATCTTCCCGACGCACGCCGACCATGTGCATGCTGCGCGCCATGAGATCTGCCCACAGATTGATGTCGTTCTGCGTATAATGGATGACAGTGGGCGAGCCGGTGGTGCCGCTGGAAGCATGCATGCGCACCATCTCGCTGGTGGGCAGCGTGTTCAGGCCGTCGGGATACTGCGAGCGGAGATCATCCTTGGTCGTGAAGGGAATGCGGCGCACATCGTCCAGCGACTTGAAGGAATCCGGCGAAAGACCGGCCTCCTTGAGACGGCTACCGTATAACCGTGACCGCATGGCCTGCGATACCACGTTGCGCAGACGCACCAGCTGCACCTGCTCCAGTTCCTTACGACTCAACAACTCCGCTCTGTCAAAAACTTCCATGTCACCCTCTTGTTCTGCACCGTAGCATTGCCCTGCAATCCACCGCCACACCACCCGGCCGCGCTCTTCTGACTGAGTACCGCCGCTGCGCACAGCCGTGTCACAACAGATCATGAAGTCGTGAACATGCCGTGCGCATTGAAGAAAAACCGTCCGGAACGAGGGCAGATTGTATCTGCAAGCACAATAATGTCAAATTCGGATTACGGAAGCTCCATGCCCGAGATCAGGGAGTATCCTTTCAGCAGCCCGAAGCAACCGGCAAGCATCATGTCGCCACCGGGTGCGATGAACTGACCCTGTCCGCGCAGCAGTTCGCGGCGTGGTCCGAGAATGAATGCGGGGCGGAATCCTTCGGCCTCGTCGGGCAGGGGCAGGTTCATGCAGCCGTGGCCGCCGGTGTTGCGCACCATGTCGTCCGTCAGCCAGCCACGACGAAATTCCACAAGATCCTCAATGAGCTTGTCCTGTTCCAACATGCCGGTGTGGTGTTCATACACACCGAGTACGCGCTCCTTGTACACAAGGAAGGCAACCAGATGGCTGTTGCCCACGTTGACGACGAGCACGCCTTCTCTGTGGCTGCGGGTGGCAATTTCCGGCATAAAGAGCGCACCGAGCAGCGCTGCGGCTGCGGAATCCGCCACGGGGCCAAAGCCGGTTGCCCGCTGAATGGCCGCAAGGCGGGTCATGGGGGCCGGAGCCTGCGCATGCAGCAGTGCGAAAAGATTGCCCTGGTGCTGGGTCAGCAGGTCGCGCCAGAGCTGGAAGCGCCCCGCGCGGTTCCCCAGACCGGCCGGTTGGGGATGAAAGCCGTGGTCCTGCGCGGCCGCAATGACCAGATCGGGATATTCGAGTCCGGCCATGCCCAGAAAGGCTCGCCACCATGCGGCATCATAATCGGCAAGCGCCACCGGCACATAGCCTTCAGGACACTGTTCGATAATTTCAATACCCCAGCTGCGCACCTTGTCCGCATTGTCATGCAGGGCAAAGGCGGCGTCGGGATGCACAGCCACCTTGCAGCCCGCTTCCATATGGAGTTTCAGAGCTCTGAAGAATCCGCCACCCATATTGCTTCCATGCAGATAGATGGAAACGCCGTTACGGGTATGGGCCTCCACCTGCTGCGCCACCAGACGCGCAGGGGCCGGAAGAACGAATTTGGGGCAGTTTTCAAGCTCCCTGCCCGGAATGTAGTAGAGGACGTCCTGAGTTCCGCTGCCAATATCAAGCAGCAGCATGGTGCGGGGCATGTGGTATCCTTATCGTATATGATTCGTGTGCCGGAATCGCAGGTCTGAACAGCGCGCCACTCGCCGCATTATCGACCGGATTGCCTGCAATCCATAGCGCGAACCCCGTTTGTTTGGAAGGCTTTTCCCCCCGCAAGACCACGGGGCAGGCGCATGGAAACATAAATTTTCATTTTTTCAAAAAAAGCTCTTGCCAAGATAATGGTGTTTTGCATATATATCGCCTCCGCGCTGACGAGGAAAAAGTCAGCGTAAATGGTAACTCGCCGGGGTGGTGGAATTGGTAGACACGCTATCTTGAGGGGGTAGTGGGAGAAATCCCGTAAGGGTTCGAGTCCCTTCTTCGGCACCATTGAGAACAAAGGCTTCAGTCGCAAGACTGGAGCCTTTTTCAATTGAATGTCGAAAACCTTGTCTTTCTTTCGCAAAACGCAATATTCATTAAAAACGCCCTGCCTATTTTAAAGGCAGGGCGCTCATTTTTTTCAGGAAATCTTATTATCTATTGCCGTTCAAGCAACTCTTCCTCTTGAATACAGCAAGAACTCCAAGCCCCAGAAGCATAAGGGCGAACGTAGCTGGTTCCGGCGTCGGGACAGGGGTATCTGCCCCTGTATAGTTAATCTGCAAATACGAAGCGAGCTCCTGCTCCGCGCTGCCGAACGCCATGGACTTGTAGCCGAACTGGTTTACGCTGAAAGCGGCCCAGTTAAATTCGGCTGTCAGGTCATTCTTGATATAATCAGTTACATCAAATGAAATCCATCCATCAGGAGAGAGATCAGTTACATACCCGACCAACTGATTGCCTCCGATGAGCTGGCTTGCCTGCCCAGTTGCTGCTACAGGGTTGGACGCGTGATTCACAGTGCCCAGGTTTCCGGTCCCGACTATGGCACTCGCAATATTGTACAGATACAGGTTTACCGAAGTAATTGAGGCGACAGCTTCGGCAAACTGCGCTATCTCGTACTGCATAAAAGCGTTACGATAAGACCCGTTATACGAGTACGAATCATACCAGTGGTAAACACTGTTTGGAGCCGCACCTACAATGGGACCAGAATTCTCCCATCCGGAGAATGAGCCGTACCGGTCCTTGCCTGCAATTGCATCTCCTTGCGCAAGTACGGCAATGTTCATCATGCCTGCCATGGCATTCGACGTCATTAACAGAACCAGAAGACATGTGGCAAAAATTTGGGGCAGCTTCATAACGTACTCCTTGTTACGTGCACCAAAAAATACGTGCCGGTTGGCAAAACCCAAAAATAACAGCGGCACATTATTTTTCAACCATGCCACATCATATAAATGAAGCTATGATAAGAAGGCTACTCCGACAGATTGCCCCCCCCCCCCGACAGAGTGCAACACTCTTACCTCCAACAAATCCTCAAAGAGCCAAGACCGCCCTCTTCATTAAACCCTCCTCGTACAGACGTTTCGCGATATGTATGGATTAACTGCATCCTCCACTCCCGAACATTTTCAATAAAAAAGCCCGCTCCCTTAAGGGAACGGGCGTTCTGCAATCATTCGTCAGGCGATATCCGCTACTTGCGCACCAGCTCGTGCAGCTTGCCGAGCATGGCGGCTGAATCCGGCGGGGTGCCTTTTTCGCCTCTGCGGGCATATTGCACGGAAAGCACATTCTGCTTGTAGGGGCGCACCATGCCCACCATGCTTTCTGACTGCCCTTTGGCAATGCTTGCATCGGGGCATTCGAACGCGAGCAGATACATCTTCTGGGCATCCATATGCTGCCCGCGCAGCGTGGCCCCTTCGCAACTGACTTGCAGCTGTTCGCCCAGATTACGGGCAAAGGAAACATACTGCGCGGCATTCACCTGCTTGAGCACCAGAAAGGTGTACATCTCCGACCAGGCTTCAACAGTTTCGCCCTTGGGGATGTATTCCACAATCTTTACCTGCTCCGTCTCGTTGGCATAGGCAGGCACAAACCCTTCAGGAACACCGGCAAAGCCTGCGGATGCAGCAAGCACCAGCACAGCCGACACCACCAGCGCACTCAAAATTTTCCGTATCCGATTCATGCGGCTTCCTCCGGAATTCAGTAACCGTAAAATCTGGGAAATCTGTAAGCCATGTTCACCCGTTCCCTGTGACATACACCCGCAACCGGCGCGGAGCAAACATCTTTGCACTTCTATGCGTTCTGCACCTTCAGATACAGCACCAGTCCGAGTAGGGTCAGGGCAATGCCTGTCCAGCCAAGGGCATGGGGCAAGACACCGCCAAGCAGAATGGCCTCGCCTGCCAGAGAAAAGACAACTTCCATGGCCTGCGTGCAGTCCGCCGCAGCAAGCTGCGAGGGGCTGCGGGCCATGTGCCGCGCACTGAGAAACAGGCTTGTTGCCGCCACGCCGGGAAACACGGCCACGAGCAGGGTCTTCATCACCTGCCCTTCGGATGGAAGCGACGGGGCAAAGACGCCGACGAGAATTATCCAGAGCGGAAGTGAGCCTAACGTGAGCAGAAGCACCCTGCACATGGAATCCTGCATGGCAGGGTCATCCATGGCGGGAATGCGCCGCCGCAACCGGAGCAACAAATTGTGCCCGCCGGAGGGTGCAGCCGCCTGCGATGTATCAGGATTTCCTGCGGGTGCAGCGGCATGTACGGCCTCTCGCGCCTCCCACACCAACTGGTTGCCGAAGGGATAGGCAAAGGCAGCCCCCAGAACCGGCAGCGCGCCCAGCAACACCTCATGCAGAGGCAACGAGCCTGCCTGTTCCACATTAATGCACAGCACCCCTGCAAACACGATAAGCGTGAGCAGCAGCGCCTTCAGGGATACCCGCCTGCCGAACAACAGCAACACCACAGGGGTTGCCAGAATGGTCATCTGCCATGTGGCCGCAACCACCCAGCCCGGCGCGTAGGATGCGCTGAAGCTGATAAGCGCATAAAACACACCGAAACCGACACTACCGGCGATGGTCCAGAAGAGCCAATGCCTGCGGTACAGACGCACTGCACCGAGCGCGAGAGAGCTTTTGCCTGTTGCAACAAACCAGACTGCAAGCAACAGCAGCATCCATACATACCGCAATGCGGCAGTCCAGACCCAATGCCCGCCTTCAAGACTCATGGCCCTGTTCAGCACGAAGGTTGAACTGAAAAACAAGGCGGCAAGAATGCCCGTGGCAACTATTCTGAACATGAACACCTTCCAATTCAGCAGGAGCGGATACGGCTTGAACAGCCAACCAGCACACTCGCACGCCGGAAATAGCAAGTCAACGCAACGCTTAACCGTACAAAATAGTGCGCAATTCTGCGCTACTCATATCTTTTATATCTGTTTTTACCACGGATTCTGCAAAATTGCGTAATCAAGCAGTGCAATCCTACATCACAGAGAGCCTCACACCGCTAAAAAAAGGTGACATCCGCCGTAATTACGCCATATACTCACAGCATGTCGCAGAATTGTGACACAACTGAAAGCATCCAATCACACACGGGTTCCCCCTGTTGGGTTAAACCATCCAATCCCACAGCGACAGCTGCACCTGACGGGATAGTTACCGAACGGATTACCGGCAGCAGAAACAGACGCTAACACGGGCAGCGACACGAGAGGTACCCCTTGGGCTTCATCGAATTCAACCACGTCTCCAAATCCTTCGGCCGCACCGAAGTCATTCCGGATATATCGCTCGACATCCGCCAAGGCGAGCTCATCGTCTTTGTAGGTCCGAGCGGCTGCGGCAAATCCACCCTGCTCCGGCTTCTTGCCGGACTCGAAGATGTTTCCTCCGGCTCCATCAGCATAAACGGCGAAGACGTTACGCACCGCCAGCCCAAGGAACGCAACATTGCGATGGTGTTCCAGAACTATGCACTCTACCCCCACATGACCGTGGAAGAGAACATAGCCTTCAGCATGAAGCTCGCACGCGTTCCCAAGCAAGAACGCCAGAAGCGTGTGCTGCAGGCCGCAGAGACGCTGGGGCTCGGCGAACTGCTGGCCAGAAAGCCGCGTGAACTTTCCGGCGGCCAGCGGCAGCGCGTGGCCATGGGACGCGCCATTGTGCGCGACCCGCAGGTCTTTCTGATGGACGAGCCGCTTTCCAACCTCGATGCCAAGCTTCGCAACCACATGCGGGTGGAGATTCGCCAGTTGCAGCGCAGGCTCGGCACAACCATGATCTACGTCACGCACGATCAGGTGGAAGCCATGACCATGGCCGACCGCATTGTCATTCTTGAAAAGGGCATTGTGCGTCAGTTCGGCACCCCGCAGGACGTTTACTGCAAACCGGCAAACACCTTTGTGGCGGATTTCATCGGTTCACCCTCCATCAACCTGTTCACCGCAGAACGAACCGCACACAACGTACTGCGGCTCGGCGGCAGCGTAGACCTTACCGTTGCGCCGGAATGCGCACAGGCACTGGGAGATGAAAAACGATACACCGTCGGGGTGCGCCCCGAACATATTTCGGTGAACACCGGACAGACCGGCAACGGCGTGGCCGCGTGGTCCTCCGGTGTCACCCTGAATGAACTGCTGGGCGGAGAAAGCCTGTTGCACGCTTCTCTGGGCACGGAGAGCGTACGGGTAAAAATGTCAGGCAGAGAAGCCTTCGCCCCCGGAGAAACGGTCAACCTGTCCTTCAATGCGGCGAGCGCGCATGTGTTCACCGAAGACGGATCGGTATGCCTGTGCCACTCCGGCAACACATAGTCAGCCCGTGGAAAAGGTGTCTTCCGCGCAGGCACGGGACGCAGGCCCCGCATGCACGGGCGGAACGGAATGACCCGAAAGGGTAGAGAAAGCTGTACGTGGGGGCCGTCCGGCATAGGTTTGCCGGACGAGATTGTGCTCTGTCTCCGATGCCGGACCGCTAGCAGGCGGCCGGCATATCATTGAACCAATCTGGAGGTTGTACATGAAACGTTTTGTTGTTGCCCTGTTCGCCGTGCTTATCATGGCTACCCCGGCCCTGGCGGAAAAGACCAAGGTCTCCTTCTGGCACGCCATGGGCGGTGACCGCATAACTCTTATCAAGGAGATGTGCGACGATTTCAACAAGGCCCATCCCGACATCGAAGTAACGCCCGAATACAAGGGCAGCTACCGCGACACGCTGAATGCGTCCATTCTCGCATTCAAGCAGGGCAAGGCTCCCAACATCGTGCATATTTTTGAAGTGGGCAGCCAGCTTGGCGTGGATGCAGGCATCTTCATGCCCTTTGAAGACACCATCAAGCCCGGCGACGATGCCAAGCTTGACGACTTTGTGGACGGCGTAGCCAACTACTACCGCATCGGCGGCAAGTTCTACTCCGTGCCTTTCAACTCCTCCAACCCTGTTCTGTATTACAACAAGACCCTCTTCAAGAAGGCCGGTCTTGATCCTGAAAATCCCCCCAAGACCTTCAACGAAGTGATCGCCGCCTCTGAAAAGCTCAAGGCTTCCGGTGCTGCTCCCTACGGCATCACCTGGCCCCTGCATTGCTGGTTCGTGGAACAGTGGATGGGCAACCAGGGTGCGCTGCTGGCCAACAACGAAAACGGCCGTGCCGCCCGCGCCACCGACATCCTGCTCGACTCCGAGCCCATGCTCAAGATCATGACCTGGTGGAAGAAGATGTACGACGATAAACTCTTCGTCTACTCCGGCAAGGTTGAAGACTGGGACGGCGCGAACAACCTGTTCATCTCCGGTCAGGCTGCCATGCTCATCACCTCCACCTCCGACATCACCTTCATGCAGAAGGCCGCCGAAGAAAACCACTTTGAACTCGGCACCGGCTTCCTGCCCGTGGCTGACGGTTCCGAAAACTTCGGCACCATCGTGGGCGGCGCATCCCTGTGGATGACCAAGGGCCATTCCGACAAGGCCAACGATGCCACCAAGAACTTCCTGCTGTGGTTCACCAACACGGCAAACGAAGTGCGCTGGCACAAGGGCACCGGCTACTTCCCCGTACGCAAGTCCGCCGTGACCGAGCTTGAAAAGGAAAACTGGTTCGAAAAGAACCCTGCCTACGCAGCCGCCTTCAAGCAGCTTATGGCAACCAAGCCCGTGCGTTCCACGCAGGGCGCCATGCTCGGCATGTTCCCCGAACTGCGCAACATCGTGACTGACGCCGTGCAGAGCATTCTGAACGGTGCCGACATCAAGGCCACCATGAAGGATGCAGACGCCCGCGCCGACAAGGCACTGGAACGCTATAACCGTTCCGTGAAGTAACAACCCGCATCCCGCGGTGCGGGGAACACAACGTTCCCCGCACCGTCCACCCGTGCACAGGATAGACCATGCAGCCAGTGTTCAAGCGCCACGGAACAGCCTTTCTGCTGCTTCTGCCCACTCTTGTCATACTGATATTCTTTCTGTACCTGCCCACCATCCAGACCTTCATCATGTCTCTGTATCAGGTCGGATTTCTCGGGCTTTCAAAGATGTTCGTGGGGGTGGAGAATTACCAGATAATCTTCACCGAGCCGGAATACCGCGACATCATGGTCAACACGCTCGTGTTCGTGCTGGGCAGCGTTTCTCTCAGCATGGCTCTTGGGCTGGCCTTTGCAGTGCTTGCCAACGAAAAGGTCACGGGGGCGCGCTACTACCGCCTGCTGCTCATCTGGCCCTATGCCCTGCCCCCTGCCGTGGCGGGTGTCATCTTCCTGTTCCTGTTCTCTGCACAGGTCGGCATCATCAACTATTTCCTCGGTCTCATTTTCGGCATTACTCCCGACTGGCTCGCCGACCCCGAGCTCGCCATGACCGTGGTCATCCTTTCCACGGTATGGAAGAACGTGGGCTACAACGTGGTGTTCTATCTGGCAGCCTTGCAGAACCTGCCCGGTGACGTGCTCGAAGCCGCGACCATAGACGGTGCAACAGGCTGGCAGCGCTTCTGGCGCATCACGTTCCCGCTGCTGTCACCCATGACTTTTTTCCTGCTCATCATGAACACCATTGCCGCGTTCTTCGACGTGTTCGCCTTCATCGACCTGATCACCAAGGGCGGCCCCAGCAACGGCACAACCGTCTTCATCTACGCCATATACAGAGACGGATTCGAATACTTCAAGTCCGGCCTTGCGGCCGCGCAGTCCGTGTTCCTGTTCCTGCTGGTGGTGGTTCTCACCGTGCTCAAATTCAGACTGCAGAAAAAAGTGCATTACGCCAACTAGGATACCGCCATGCGCAAAACCAAGCACCTGTTCACGCACCTTGCCCTTGTCATCGTCGTATCCGTTGTTGCGGCACCGGTCATCATGGCCATTCTCTTTTCCACCCAGACTCCGGCGCAGATATACAGCTATCCGCCCAAGTTCACCTTCGGCACGGCCATGCTGGAAAACTATGCATCCGCGTGGAACCAGTTCCATCTGGGCAAGTACATGCTTAATTCGTTCATCATCGCCGTTGCGGTCACTACGGGCAAAACCATCCTTGCCTTCACCTCTGCTCTGGCGCTGGTCTATTTCCGCTTTCCCCTGCGCAGCTGGGTGTTCATCTTCATTCTGCTCACCCTCATGATGCCTACGGAAATCATGATCGTTTCGCTGTTCGAAATCGTCACCGGCCTTGGCTGGGGCGACTCATACGCAGCACTCATTGTTCCCTTTCTCGCATCGGCCACCGGCACCTTCCTGTTCCGGCAGCATTTTCTGCAAATTCCGTCCTCTCTGCTTGATGCCGCACGCATAGACGGCGCAGGCCCCATCCGGTTCGCCTGGTCCATCCTGCTGCCCATGTCGTCCAACGTCATCGCGGCGCTTACGGTCATCCAGTTCGTGTATATGTGGAACCAGTACCTGTGGCCTCTCATTGTCATCCATGACAGTTCCATGCAGGTAGTTCAGGTGGGTCTGCGCATGGTCTTCGGCGGGCAGGATGCCACCAACTGGGGCATCGTCATGGCCGGTGCCATCATCACGCTCATGCCCGCGCTGGTGACCTTCATGCTGCTGCAGGAACAGTTCAGCCGCGGCTTTGCCCTGAGTCAGGAAAAGTAGATATCGATTTGTTCTATACAAAAACAGGATCAAGATAAATATTACCTATGCGACAGCAACGGGCTACGCGGATATGCTCATTACATGTTCACGTCCTCTGACCATCATGCCCCGACCGATCGGACCGATCAGATCAGCCCGACAGACCGGATCGGCCTAGCCGATCGGACCGGCCGGACAGACCGGATCGGCCAAAACGACCGTACCGTCAGCACAGGCACGCCCCGCGACGCAGCTGCCGGATTCTCGACTGTGCGCGTGGAAACCGTGCATGAAAAAGGGTCCGGCACCTTCAATGAAGATGCCTTACTGACCCAGCACCCTCTGTTTGCGGTCTTTGACGGAGCATCAAGCCTGAGCGGCCAGCTGCACGCGGGACACAGCGGAGCATGGTGGGCGGCCAACCTTGCGCGCGCGACCTTTGAAACCTGCTCGCACGCCGGTCTTTCCCTGCGGGAGACGGCCCTTCTGGCCAACACGGCCATAGGCAGCAGAATGGAACGGATGGGAGTGGATGCGGAGAACCCGCTGAACCGCTGGTCCGCAAGCATGGCGGCCTTTCGCATCACCGGTAATACGCTGGAGTACGTGCAGACAGGCGACAGCCTTATCATGTGCATCACCGACGACAGCTTTTTTCTGCCCGCCCCTTACGTGCACCACGACAAGGAAACGCTCTGCAGATGGAAGGAGCTGAGCGAGGCTGGCGAGCAGAATGTCCGGCAGTCTCTGTATGAACAGATATGCTCGGTACGGACCAAGATGAACCGCACCTACGGCGTGCTGAACGGCGAAGTGCAGGCAGCCGACTTTCTGCAATACGGCCATGTGCCGCTTGCGGGCATACGGCAGATTGTGGCTTTTACGGACGGCCTGCATCTGCCCACGGCGCATCCGGAACAGGGCGCAGACTTCAGCACAGCAGCAGGCATTCTGCGTACCCGCGGCCTGCGCAAGCTCCACGAACAGATCCGCACGATTGAATGCACGGATGCGGACTGCCGTCTCTATCCCCGCTTCAAACAGCACGACGACATCGCTGCCATTGCCGTTCACCTTGCCTGATTTCCCGATGACGTCCGGGTGATTCCCCTGTTACTTGCAGCGCATGGACGTGCAGGCTACGCCTGCCCTGCCCTTGTATTGTTACTCCGCATTATCCAGAATGGACACTGTCCACTGCAGCGCATCGTTGGAAAGCTCTGCCGCACGTTTGAGGGGAATGCCCAGCCAGTTCGCCTGCTCTGTGGAAGCGTTCCATCGGGCTTCTTCCAATGCGGCAAGAAAATCGAGCACATCGCGGACAAAATTCTTTTTCCCGCAGTACGCATCCTTGATGACCCCATCGAGGGGCAGCTCGGCAACCAGCTCAGACATGGAACGACCGAGCAGGGAATCAAGGCGCGAGAACAGGCCGATCAGAAACATGGTTTCCGGTCCGTAGGTGGTAAGCAGCCCCTCTTCGGCCAGCAGGAACAGAAAGCGCGCCCGCTGCACCGACCAGAACGAAACCTCCCGCGCACTGGGGGTGGGGTTAAGGTCTGCCAGCAGCACCACCATGAGCCAGTGGCGGATAACCCGCTCGCCCAGCATCACAAGCGCCTGATCCAGCGCACGCACAGACTGCCGCAACCCCACAGATGGGGAATTCACATACCGAAGCAACCGGTAACTTAACGACACATCCTTCTTGATGAGGTCCGCAAGCCGCTGAACATCGTACGAACCGTGCAGTTCTTTCACGATATCAAGCTTCACCATTTCTGCAGAAGAGACCTTGCGACCGGCAAAAATCTCGGGCCTGCCGAAATAGTATCCCTGAAACAGGGCAAACCCCATGGAACGGCAGAGCGAGTGCATCTTCTTGCTTTCCACCTTCGTCGCCAGCACCTGCACGGGCCACTTGCGCAGCTCGCTGACCAGAGGATAGAGTTCGCTGGTCTGCAAAATGGAAACATCTACCTTCACCACATCCATAAGGCCCAGCAGTTCATCAATACCTGTCTGTCCGGTGTAATTATCCATGGCCAGCATGTAGCCTTGTTCCTTCAATGTCTGCAGAGCCTTTACAAGCCCCGGCGAGGCTTCGGCGGCTCCCACCAGTTCGGGAATACACCGGTCTGCCGGCAAAGCCAGCATCACGTTATCCTTGAGCAGCCCTTCAGGGACATTAATCATGATTCTGGAGTTCGGCGGAAGCCAGTTGCGGACCATGCTGAAACCATCGGCAATAACCCGCGCGGAAGCCTGCGCAGGATTATCAAACTCCGCCCTTCCGGCATCTGCGCTGTGCCGGAAAAAGAGCTCAAAGCCCCACACCTGACCGTCGCGGTCAAACACAGGCTGGCGTGCGGTGAATATGGGTTCATAACATGCGGCAACAGGTGAGCCGCCTGACGTCCCGCCTGATGTCCCGCCTGACGTCCCGCCTGATGTCCCGCCTGATGTCCCGCCTGATGTTCCGCCTGATGTCCCGCCTGACGTCGCGCCTGACGTCGCGCCGGATGTATCACCTGACGAGCCGGATGGTGCAGAAGAAGATGCCCCCGATGATGTGTCTGCGGCTAAGGTAGTTGAAGGTCTATCGGCGTTAGTCATCAGGCTCCCCCAGAATGGTTCCGGTACACTGAAAATAGTATCAGTAAATATTCGTTTTTTTGTTTACGAGTGCAGTATAGCAAATATCCACCCGCTTGAACACAGCCCGCCATGTATACCTGTCCAAAACAGCTGTAACCTCCCCTGAAACAGGAGGATGTTCTTCTGCACGCGTCAGGCGCACCATTTCGCAAAGAGCGTCTGCCAAAGCTGCGGTAAACGCCGGTTCATCGTCGGCAACCGGGGTATCCGCTCCGTGCAGGCGCGGCAATTCCACCATGCGGAGCACGGTTTCCGGCAGTCCGGCAAAGGCCTCTTCCACCCCCGGCAACCGTGTGGAAACAAGGCGGCACCCGCAGGCAAGGGCCTCCAGCATGACAAGGGGCAAGCCCTCGAACATGGAAGGCAGAACAAATATGTGGGCCTGCTGCATAACCTGCGCAAGCGCCTGATGGTTCAGGTTGCCGTGCACAACCACCCTGCCGCCCAGGGCTTCCGCATGACGCAGAATGGCCGCCTGTTCATCGCCGCTGCCAGATCCGCACAGGTCGAGCCTGACATTGCCCGAAAGGGATTCGACGGCGCGCAGCAGCCATGGCACCCCCTTGGCTGCGGAAAGCTTGCCTGCATAGCAGATGCGTACCGGAGGCAGCGGCTCTCTGACGGCACAGCTGAAAAGCTCTTCGTCGTACCCCGCACCGGTGACGTGCACCTTGTCCGGCGATATTCCGTAAAGCTCGCAGATATCCCTGCGCTGCATTTCGTGCAGGGCGCACACGGCATCAAGCCCGCGACACCCTGCCAGCACGCGCGGGCGGAGATGCGGGTTCGTCCTGAACTGCCGCAGGTCGGACCCGTGGCTGCTCGCCATGACGGGATGCGAGGGAAAGAGCCGGCGGGCAAGAGAAGCCGCCAGCCACAGATGATTCACATGGATGATGTCCGGCCGGAAGGTGTTTACGGCCTCCTGCATCCGCATGGCAAAGCAGGCTTCATAGGCGTTCAGTTCGGCATCAGAAAGGTCGCGGAACCGGACCGAGGGATAGGGCATGACATCGCTCATACCGGCAACGGCATGGGGCAGATCTTTCCCGAAGCGGACAAAGAAGGAGGTTGCGCAGGCTTCGTGCGCAGGAGGATTGAATCTGTCCGGCACGCCCGCAAGCAGGGCATTCTCATGCCCTGCAGCGCGTGCCTGACGCATCATCTGCGTAATATAGACCCCGCTCCCCGTCTGCTCGGGACGCTGGGAAAGAATATGCAATATCTTCACGTTGCGGCCTCCTCACTCATTCTGCCCGCTTTGAACGGAACAGGCAATGGCAGGCCCGCAACACCGGACCGGATTACTTATACGAACCCGCGTCAATATCCAGCCGGGCAAGTATTTTCTGCAGCGCAACGCGCGACAGACCGGAGACACGGGCAGCCTCGGAGATATTACCGCCCGTTGCGGTGAGCAGATCACGCACATACCGGTTGGTAAACTCGTCAGTCACACGCCCCTTTGCCTCCTTGTACGGTTCGGGCATACCGCCCGGAATCGCAGCCGTTCCGGCGACAATATTGCCTGAACGGGTACCCTGCTCCACCTGCGATACAAGGGTCATGTCCACGGAATCCTTTGTGCAGAACACGACAAGGCGGCGGATATAGCTCTGCAGTTCGCGCACGTTGCCGGGCCACTGCTTGGAGGCGAGAAAAGCCACCACCTCTGGAGAAATTTCCTTCTCTTCCAGTGCCATGTCGCGGCAGGCCTGACGCAGGAAATAATGCGCAAGCAGGGGAATGTCTTCCATCCGGTCCCGCAGGGCAGGCACGGTGACCGAAAGCACATTCAGGCGGTAGTAGAGGTCTTCGCGGAACTGGCGGTCCGCAATGCGGGCTTCAAGATCCTGATTGGTGGAGGCAAGCACGCGTGTGGAAACGCCTATATTGAGGTTGGCACCCACAGGGCGGATCTCGCCTTCCTGCAACACGCGCAGCAGCTTGGTCTGGATATTCGACGAAATATCGCCGATTTCGTCCAGCAGCAGAGTGCCGCCGTCCGCAGCGGCAAAAAGGCCCTTGCGGTCCTGATCCGCGCCGGTAAAGGCACCCTTCACATGGCCGAACAGTTCGCTTTCCAGCAGATGCTCGGGAATGGCCGGACAGTTCACCGCCATGAAAGGTTTGGCCGCACGGGGGCTCATGCGATGTATGAGACGGGCCACCACTTCCTTGCCCGTGCCGGATTCGCCGCGGACAAGCACCGTATAATCGGAATTGGCCACGGCCTGAATGGCATAGCGCAGACGCTGCATGGCAGGCGATTCACCCACCATCTCGCCTACGGCAGCCGAATCAACCAGTGCCCGCAGGCGCTTGTTTTCGGTAAGCAGGGCGCACCGCTCAAGGCCCTTCTGCACGATATGGAACAGCTGGTCGGGTTCCACAGGCTTGGTAACGAAGTCATAGGCACCCATTTTCAGGGCTTCCACAGCCGTTTCAATAGTACCGTGCGCAGTCAGCATAACCATGCAGAGATCCGGCTGCTGTTTGAACGCCTCGTGCAGAAGTTCCATGCCGGTCATTTCCGGCATGCGCAAATCAGTCATCATGAGGTGAAAATCGCCGCTGGCAAGTCTTTCAAGTGCCGCACGGGCGCTGTTAGCCATCTCCACGCGAACATTCTTGAAACGACCGGTTATCAGGCGCATGAGGCCGCGTGCAAAATCCTTCTCGTCATCGACGATGAGAATGCCGAGCCCGATCTCGGAACCAGTCATCGGTGCTTCCGCCATAATTGCTTATACTTCCTGCTGCAGATTATCGATGGGAGCCGCAGGCAGAATGACCGTAAAACGGGCTCCGCCAAGCTGCGCATCCCTGTCCACTTCTATGGTGCCGCCTGCTTCCGTAACCATACCGTATACTATCGCAAGACCGAGTCCGGTGCCTGCACCGGGAGCCTTGGTCGTGTAGAAGGGATCAAAAATTGTGCTTCTGTTGTTCTCCGGCACACCGGAACCGTTGTCTCTGACAAGGATGCGGACATCACCGTTGCCGGGCAGCACTTCCACGAACACCTCACCCTTGCGACCGGGTACTGCGTCCAGAGCATTGAGCAACAGGTTGGAAAGCACCTGCTCAAGCTCGTTCTCACCCATGGCCACAAACAGTCTGCCGGGCTTGGCGTTGGTCATGATGGCTACGCCCTTCTTGCCCGCCTGCACGGAGAAAATTTCGGCCAGCGCCGCCGCAACGCGTCCTGCATCGCACTCCCCGTAGGAGGAGGTCTTGGGCCGCGCAAAGTTCAGCAGATCCTTGAGCACCCGCTGCGCCTGCCGCGTGTGGCGCAGGATGACATCAAGGTCCTGCAGTTGCTGCTCATCACCAAGGTTCTGGCGCAACAGTTCAGCATAACACAGGATAACGCCGAGAGGGTTGTTGATCTCGTGCGCAAGGCCTGCGGCCAGCTTGCCCACGGTGATCATTTTCTCGCTCTGCTGCATCTGTGAAAGCATGCGCTTTTCACGCGTTATTTCGCGTGCATAGACGACAATTCTGCCGTGAAGACGACCGCGATGGTCGTCCGCATCCTGCACGGAAGGTGGCGTCACTATGGGATACATGTTCAGGGCAAAGCTGCGTCCGCCATCCAGCATCACCTCTTCCACATGCGGCCTTCCGCTCGCAAGGGTGTCTGCTATATGGCAGTCCCCCTTGGCGGACGTGCAGCCAAACAGTCCCAGCAAGGCGCCATCCGTAATTCTGCCGCCCGACAGTTCGCTGGCCAGATCGCGCGCCGCCTGATTTGCCGTAACCAGTCCGTAGGCGGAATCCATGAGCACGAGCGGATCGGTTATCCCTTCAACAATGGACTGCAACGCCCCCATCTGGCGCATGAGATTATCAAGGGCGGACATGTTCTCCGCCGCCATACCCAGCTGCCGTCCGAGAGCCTGAAGCAGTTCATGGTTCTGCCGCCGCGCCACCCGGGGATCGTTCCACCGGATGCACAGCAGGCCTTCGGCATTGCCCTCGCTGGATTCCACAGGAATTATCGCGGTATCCTTGCCGAGATAGGTGCGGCTTTCAGTCAGCAGATCCACCCAGTTGTCAGGCAGGGTTGGATACACGTCCTGCTCCGGCCATGAAAAATGTCGCTGCGAAGCAAAGGTGCACACATACGAAACGCTTGCCGCACCGAACCGTCTGCCGATTTCTGGCAGAGTGAGGTGCCACAGGTCCGCACGGGTGTTGCTTGAGCGCATATCTGCAAGCAGGTGCACGAAAAGCTCGACATCCGCGCGCCGCTCCTGTGCTTCCTGCAACAGTTCGCGGGTTCTGTCCTCCACCATGCTGCGCAGGTTTTCCGCATATCCTTCAAGCTGGCGGCGGGCATCGAGCAGGTGGCTGTTCAGCTCCTGCATGCCTGCCTCCAGCTCCTCAATCTCGTCGCGTTCGACCAGCTTGTTCAGCAGTTCGGTGCCGCCCGTGATTTCAAGGTTGTCGCGGAACATGGCGGAAAGGCGCTTGATGTTGTTCATGACAAGCACCTTGAAGAGCAGATTGGTCACCGAGAAAAAGACGATGGCCCCAAGGGCGAAGAATCCGAAGTAGCCGAAAATTGTGCGCTGCAGCCGTGCAACGCTGTCGGTGACGGAAAGCCCTACGAGGTCTATGCCGTCTATGGAATCGCGGACATGGTTGAACCCCCTGTCGCCATACAGTGCCAGCAGTTCCTGCGGAGCATCTTCCTTGTTGCCGTGGCAACGCATGCAGCCGTCGTAAAACACGACAGGCCGGGCCATGATGTAGAAGTCTTCACCATCCACGTCGCGGTATCCCTGCCAGAGCTGCTCCCCCTTGTTGGTCCGGAAGTATCCGACAAGTTCTCGCTCAAGCGCATTGGCCTCGAACTTGGGATTGCGGGCGGATATGGCCACGCGTCGATAGAGGTGTCCGTCTTCGCTGCGCATGCCGTCCATGATGGCGCGGGACATGAACGAGGTGCTCATGGCCTCGATCACGAACTGATCGGGCAGCACATCATACATGCGGGGGCGCAGTGTGGAACGCACGTAGCGCTGAACGGAATCCACCTGCAGGAAGATGAGCTTGGCCTTGTCGCGCACCTCGTCTTCGAGCACGGTGCGCATATGCAGGTAGAAGCCTACTGCAAAGCAGACCCCAAGAACCATGGTGGCTGCGGTGAGGCCAGACAGAAATTTTGTCTGCAGAGTGGATGGACGGGGGAAGTGCATGCGAATCCTGCGCGATATAGCGCGACATTGCGCGACATGCGGAATATTCCGACATACTCCGCAACGGGTACAGTTGTAGCCCCGGACCGCCCCGGCCGTTGCCGGAGCCTGGTCACGTCAGAACAGAGAACAAGCACTGCCTGTAAAGGCAGCTGCCTTTACGGCTGGGAAAGGGGTCCCTGCCCGTGAGGCATGAAGCGCAGCGTGTTACTGATTTCGTGATTGGCGTCGCCCACGGCCTCTATGTCGGTATAGTAGTAGCGGCTCGGGTCGATATTCTGCTCTTCCAATGCGTTGGCCATATACTCAAGCTTGTCGCACGAGCGGGTCAGCGCCGGAAGAAACACATTGGAGAACAAAAGCAGGGCCACTATACCGATTACCAGCTTGCGAATCCTGATAGCCAAAGAAGGCTGTGTCAGAGAAGGCTGAGTCATTGTCGTTCCCTTCATGATGGTTGCAGTTCAGGCAGAACCTCAAGCCACACATTTGCAGATAAAGAAGGGGGAGGCAAGAGCCTCCCCCCGCATTCTCAAAGAGGCGCTACTAGATCTGCGCGGTGATCTCGGGGAACACCAGGTAGAACATGATGTAGGCCATGGTCAAGGTCAGAGCCAGGTTGAAAGACTGACCGCACACGTACAGGATAAGCGGCTTGCCGCCCTTGAAGTAGTGAGCCAGTTCGCGGAAGTTCGTGGCCAGACCGATTGCGGCAAAGGACAGAGCAAAGAACCAGCCGCGGAACAGACGGGTAAAGCCGCGTACCACGCCGTTGTCGATCATGGTGTAACCCATGTCGCCGCCGAGGCTGCCGTCAATGACGGAGAACATGATGGAAGCGGAAAGGAAGCCCAGAACGAACTTGGGGAAACGGTGCCAGATTTCCATCCAGCCAACGCTCTTGCCCGCTTCGCACTCAACCTTGGTGCACCAGTATACGGCAACGCCGAATGCGGTAACACCGATGAGCACGTTCTGGATCATCTTGATGGTAGCGGCAACGTACAGGGCCTTTTCACCGAGGAATGCACCTGCGGCTGCTACGGCACCGGTTGCGTCGATGGTACCACCCATCCATGCGCCGCCGAGGATTTCAGGCATGCCCACAGCCTTGATAACGGCAGGCATGACAATCATCATGATGGCGGTGAACACGAGGGAGAGACCAACGGACAGGGTCAGTTCTTCCTTCTTGGCGCGGCAGGCAGCGGCAGTGGCAATAGCTGCGGAAGTACCGCACACGGACATGTCCGCGGAAATAACGATGTTCAGTGTCTTGGAAGGCATCTTCAGCACGCGCTGACCGAAGATGAAGGTGGTGATGAGAACGATGGGGGTAACAACCCACGCAACAAAGATGCCGGGAACGCCGATGGCGACAATCTTGTTGAAGAGCACTTCAGCACCGAGCAGAACAAGGCCGGTCTTGATGAAGAATTCAACTTCGCAGGCTTTCTTTGCAATGGAAGGCGTGCCAATGGTGTTGGCGATCACCATGCCGAGCAGAACGCCCCATGCTTCAGCGCCGATACCGTACTGCTTGGAGAAGGACTGGCCGCCCAGGGTGTATGCCACAACAGCAACACCGAAGACGATGCCGAAGCCCTTGATAAAGCCGAGGGTGTCCTTGCCCATGAACTTGATGCCGACGGAGAAGAACAGGGCCATGGCTAAGCCGAGCACCAGCAGAGTGGGAATACGGTTGTAGGGCTTGTTGCCTACCTTCTTCTTGGCATCGCTGGACTTCTTGTGTGCAGCGCGCCATTCACCGATCTTGGCCTTGGCGTCGTCGTTCAGGGTAATGTCCTGGAACATCGCAGCAGCAGCGGCAGCTTCCGCAGCCTGAGCAACGGCAAAGAGTTCAGCTTCCTGAGCCTTGGCGGCTTCATACTTCGGCTTTGCCTTTTCATTCATCATGTCTGCGCGTTCCTTGGACATGATGAAGGCGTCAACCGGATTTTCTTTCCAGGAACCGGGCTTGTTGGTCCAATGCTTTGCGAACTTGCCAACGGCAGTGTCGGAAGCCTTCACTTTCTTCTTGGAATCAGAAGCCTTGTACCATGCAATGGTCTTGAAGGGCGCGCGGGCCGCTTCGGTTTCCATCACAGCATTTTCCTTGGCAATCTTCTCCTTGTATTCCCCTACCGGAGCAAAATTGAAATACAGGACGAATGCAACAGCAATAATGAAGAAACCAAGCCAGATGGCCCAGTAATCTTCCTTGGTCCACAGGTCGGAAAAGGACGATTTGCCCTCATCGACTACTACGTTGGATTCCTGAGACATAGACGAAAACTCCTCCTTTACAGGATCAATTCTCCGGCCGGCGCAGACTCGCCCACAACTTCGCAGCGCGATGCCAGCCAGTTCACACGGTTTCATTCCGATCGTCGCACATACTACAAAAGCCATGCCAAGGATAATGAAGGGCGCAACAAACCGGAATTACATGTGAAAAGCCTCTAAACAAAATTATGTCTACTGCAAACTACACATAACACTGACAACCCTAATTTGCACCCCATAATGCAAAGAAAAGTTTACTCCTCGCACCGGACATGCTGTACAACCCTACGAAGGCAGCGTAATTACTCACTCCCTCCTTTGTAAAAAAATTCGGGCGCTCTACAAATTTCTCTTGCCAAATGGAGAGTATTTCGCTTAAGAATCCTCCTCGACGAAGCAATTCGTCACTCCGTGCCCAAGTGGTGGAATTGGTAGACACGCTAGGTTCAGGGTCTAGTGAGGGTTCCCTCATGGAGGTTCGAGTCCTCTCTTGGGCACCACGGAAGATGATAAAAGGCTCCGGCTAACGCCGGAGCCTTTTTCATTTCCTTTTTCAGCCATCGCATGCGGCAAATCATGCCCCCGGAATATATTTTGCTTTACGGATATCAATTTCCGTTACACGGCACTATTTACCGGAGGAGCACCATGAGCATCATCCCCGTGACCGGCAACAACTTCTGGAGTTCCGGCAACACGAAAAAGGCCACCCCTGCGGCGACAGGGTTTGCGGAGCAACTTGACGCTGCGGAACGTTCCAAAACTGCAGCCACCGGCAATAGCGATGCAGCACCGGCTGTTCCTTCCATGGCGGATTGGATAGAGCGGGCCCGGCAGTTTTATGCAGGGCAGACGGAAGACGAAAAAACACCGTACTTTATTCCGCGCACCACCGCCCTGCCCGAAGGTGTTGTCCCCGTAGAATCGGATGCCGATCCCGAATATTTTCAGGGGCGCAAGGTTGTCGGCTATATGGACGGCCTGCCTGTAACCCAGGAAACACCGGAAGAAGAGGCCGCAGCCGTGGCCGAACTTACCGAAAAGATGCTGGCCCGGGGGCAGAAGGCAGACGAAATGGTCTTTGTGAAAGCCAACAAGCCTATCTTTCAGGAACCCGTCGGCCCGCTGCTCGGCCACCATGTTGTGACCGCCGTGATGATCACACAGCCGCTTGTTCCGGTGACAGACCCCGCCGTTCTTGCACAACTGCGAAGTGCCTTGCAAAATCTGCCGGAGCACCCCGCCGGCGCATGATAGCAACAAAAAACGCCGCCCCTTGGGGCGGCGTTTCTGACTGCTGACAAAGTCATTTCTGGTATTTTTGGGCTCCGCCGGGCAGGAACCTAACGTTCCTGCACCTCGTATAAGTGATGCCAATCTGTTCTTGGACCCCAGTTCCGGCTTAACGGGAATGTGGTTTTACTGAAAACGAAAGTTCATCATTTCATTTATCCGGCATGGACTACGGACACACACTACATGGTGAACATGAGCATGTTGGGCCTTTCGGAAATCTGCGGCACAGCGGCAAACTCACGCTCCGCATTCTCGCGCATACGCTCCATGGTCTCCCCTGCGATGAGGCGCCCGAACAGGCGGTTCCCGTAGGTAAAGTTGGCGGCATAATACAGCACGAATTTCTTGTACATCTTGATGGCGCGGCTGGGGATATTCCACTTCTCAATGGCATCCAGAAAGGCAAACAGCGCTTCGCGGTAGGTCTCTTCAGCAGGCACGAAGCCCTGCGTCCATTCCGCAAACACCCACGGGCGGGCTATGCCTATGCGCCCGAGAGATACGCCGTCGCAGCCTGTGGCATCGAGCATGCGCAGGCAGTCTCCGGCCGTGAACACGTTGCCGTTTCCGAATACGGGAACGGAAACCGCCTGCTTGACGAGGCGGATATGATCCGTTCTTGGGGGTCTGCTTCTTCTGTCCGGCGCAACACGGGGGTGAAAAGTGAGCGCATCAGCTCCGGCCTGTTCCAGCATTCTGGCAAAGGCCACAGCCGGTTCAGGCTCTGCCTGCCATCCGGTACGGAATTTGACCATGACAGGAATATCCACGGCGCTGCGTACCTTTTCCACCATGCGGCAGGCACGCTCAGGATCGCGCATAAGGTCCGCGCCGCATCCCTTGTAGACAATGGGGGCCACGGAGCAGCCCATATTAATGTCCACCCCCCAGAACCCTTCCGCCTGAATACGCTCTGCGGCAAGGGCCATGTCGTCGGGATCGGCCCCGAATATCTGGCAGACAAGTGTGGAAAGTTCTTCGGGCCGCCAGCTGAACACGGGCGACACGGCGGGCTTTTCCGTCGGCACGGCACGGGCACTGCACATGCCGGTGAATTGCAGGCCCCAGCCGCCGAAGCGGGATGCAACCTCGCGAAAGGCCACATGACCGAGCCCGGCCATGGGTGCAAGCCACAGGCGGTTGGCCACGCTTCTGCCGCGAATCTGCAAGGGGGCATTCAACCGTTCGGAGAGAGCGGACACAGCTGAGATATCACTTGCCTGCATATGACTCGCTGCCACTAGGCGCACAGACCATACAGGCAACGTTCCAGCACCACCTCGCCATCCAGCGTCAGCACACGGAAAACGCCATCCTCGTACAGGCCGTAGGAAGGCTCGTTTCCTTCCTTGGGCAGAGAACAGGAACCGGGGTTCCAGATGCCTATGCCGTTCACTAAGTGTGCGCGCGGAACATGCGTATGGCCGTAGGCAAAGACATCACCTTCAACCAGCGGCGGCAACTTGGATTCTGTCCAGAGATGCCCGTGGGTCAGAAAAATGCGCATGCCGTCAATGAAGAGCCACGAATAGTCCGTGCGGATGGGGAACTCCAGCAGCGTCTGGTCCACTTCGGAATCGCAGTTACCGCGCACGGCGATGATGCGGTCCTTGTAGCTGTTGAAAAAGGCCGCTGTCGCACGCGGGTCATACCCTTCCGGCAAGGGATTGCGGGGCCCGTGGTACAGGATATCGCCCAGCACCACTATGGCGTCCAGAGAATCAGGCTCTGCCGCGGCAAACACAGTCTGTGCACGGGGAAGAGAGCCGTGAATGTCAGAAATAAACAATATCTTCATAGCCAGTTACAACTTCTTTGCTGAATTTTGCGTGAGAGCCGCCCTGTACGCAGACATCGCCCGCTAAAAAAAGGGCAACCCGCCACGCGATGGAGGCGGGTCTATACCGGTTCATACGGCAGCGCAACCCGAAAAAGCAACGGGCAGCCGTTGCCATGCGGCAACGGCCTGCTACCTTTGACAGAAAATTACAGATACGCGCTACAGCACATCTATCTTGATGCGCCTTGGCACCTGCTCTTCCCGTCTGGGAATAAAGATGCTGAGCACACCATTCACGAGCTGTGCGCCTATGCGCTGCTTGTCCATGGTATCGGTCAGGGAAAACTGCGCATGGTACTCCACATCGCCGAACTCCATGGCATGCACGCGTTCACCGCCGCACAGGCCATAGCTGGAAGAAGCCTGAATGGTCAGCTCGTCTTCCTCGATATGAACCACAAGATTTTCCCGGCGCGCCCCGGGCATGTCCAGATAGAGATAGAAACCGTCTTCGCGTTCCACAAAGTCCGCAGCTGGACGGATTCTCGGGGCCTTGCCGCAACGTTCAGGTGACTGGTTATGATGCATGGCCAACCTCTAGCGCGATTCTATATGAATGGTCTGCGGACGGGCCGTAGCCGACTTGGGCAATATGATTTCGAGCACGCCGTCGCGCATGGTTGCGCGCACATGCTCCCCGCTGATCGGCACATTGAGCCGCACCACCCGCTGGAAGGGGCCGGTGGGCCGCTCCTGCCTGTAGTACTTGCCCTTCACGGGTTTGATTTCGCCCTTGAGCACCAGCGTCTTGTCGGTCAGGGTCAGTTCAACGTCGTCCAGTCCCACACCGGGGATGAGCGCACGCACCACCAATACCTTGTCGTCTTCGCCGATATACAGCGGAGGAAATGCCACCTGCCTGCCGCCGGTAGTATACGGCTGCGCCATTTCGCCCATCATGCGGTCCAGCAGATGCGGAAAATCATAAAACGAACCGAAGTCCATTACCATGCTTCTTCTCCTGCCTTGTTTCGGTATGCCCCGCAGCCTGAACATGCAGCATTATGCCAGCCATCATCCTGATCAGGCACGGGTTTTCCAAATCATGGTAAGCAGAACCGGCTTGCTGTCAACAGGTACAGGCGTTCCCTGCAACCGGTTCATGCCCGGCAGGGAAGAGCAGACCGGACAGCTAGCCTTTTGCGGTGCGCGCTCCGCCTGCCCACTTTTCGGCGGGTACAGCTTCTTCAATGAGCATGACGGGAATATCGTCGCGTACGGGATACACCACTTTGCAGGCGGCACAGGCAAGGCCGTCCTTTTCCGCAACCATTGCCACAGGCCCCTTGCACTTGGGGCAGGCCAATATTTCGAGCAGTTCGGGATTAATCGCCACTACGTATCTCCTATAGAGCAAGTATGTCCGCCACGACCGCCGGATAAGGCAGCGGGCAGCGCCGGAAAGCATACCCGCATGCCCCGCTTTGCTCAAGCGGAGTATTCTGTACTTCCGACCGATTTGACAGTCCACCACTGCACCACGTACAGTTTTCACGATACAGCAACGCATAACCACGGGTGCCCCATGACACGAACCTACATCGACCTGCACACCCACTCCACCTCTTCCGACGGCGGCGACTCCCCTTCAGAACTCATTTCGCTGGCCCGAAAGGCAGGTGTAACTACCCTTGCCCTCACCGACCACGACACCATAGACGGCGTTGAAGAGGCTATGGAGGCCGGCCGGAAACTCGGAGTAAACGTTATTCCCGGTTGCGAACTGAGTGTTGCCACGGAGCACGGCGAGCTGCACCTTGTGGGCTTGTGGACATCGCCGGACGGCACAAGGCTCAAGCAGGCCATGCACGACCTGCAGGAACACAGAACAACCCGCAACCTGCACATTGTGCAAAAGCTGCAGGCGCTCGACATTCCCATCACCTACGAAGATGTGCTGGAGATTGCCGGAACCGGCTCGGTAGGCAGGCCGCACATCGCCCGCGTGCTGATGGACAAGGGATACGTGCGCAGCATGTACCATGCCTTTGAAGTGTATCTCGGCGACAAGGGTCTGGCCCACGTTCCCAAGAAGGTGCTCTCTCCCAAAGAGGGGGTAACCCTGCTCAAGGAAGAGGGCGCGACCGTTTCCATTGCCCACATGTATCTGCACCGTTACCCTCTTGATTGGCTGGAAGACATGGTTGCGACCCTTGCCGGATTCGGCATGGACGCCATAGAAGCCTACCACAGCGAGCACGATGCACGGTCCACGCGCAAAGCCGTTGACCTTGCCGCGCGTCACGGACTTGCCCTTACCGGCGGATCGGACTATCACGGCGCCATCAAGCCGGACATCCGGCTCGGACGGGGCAAGGGCGGACTCTATGTTCCCCCCTTTGTGCTGGACGACCTCATAGCACTGCGAAGAAAGCAGGGCCTGCCCGTGTAACACGGCATCCGGCCTCTTCGCGGAACACAGCGAGAATGCCTGAACATGCCAATGACACTGCCTGAATTGCTCTGTCCCGCAGGGGACATGGACCGTCTCGACGCTGCCCTTACCTACGGGGCCAATGCCTGCTACCTTGGCGGCACCTCCCTCAGCCTGCGCGCAGGAACGGGCGGATTCGACCGTGAAGCGCTGGACACAGCCTGCAGCAAGGCACATGCGCGGGGCGCATCCATATACTACACGCTCAACGTGCTGCCACATGAGACGCATCTTTCCGGGATTGCCGCCTCGCTGGAGGTACTGGCCGAATCCGCTGTGGACGGCCTGATTATTGCCGACCCCGGCGTTCTGCGAATGGCCCGCCGCTATGCTCCCGACAAGGCCGTGCACCTGAGCACGCAGGCCAATACGGCCAACAGCGAAGCCGTGGGATTCTGGTACGACCTGGGCATCCGCCGCGTGAACCTTGCTCGCGAACTCGGCGCACGCGCCATGCGCGAACTGGTGCGCAACTACCCCGACATGGAATTCGAGGTCTTTGTGCACGGGGCCATGTGTCTGGCCCTTTCCGGCCGCTGCCTGCTCTCCGCATGGCTGAACCGCCGCCCTGCAAACCTTGGTGAATGCACCCACCCCTGCCGGTTCGAATATCGGGCCACCGACCTTTCCGGCCGCTGCCACGACTGCGCAGCAGAAGGCCATGCCCACATGGGCGATGCCCTGCTCGGCGTGGAGGAAAAAACCCGCGACACCGGCACCATGTGGGAAGTAACCCGCGAAGAGCCCTACAGCGCCTTCTGGGCACCGGAGGACCTGTGCCTTGTCAAGTACATGCCGTGGTTCGTGCGCACGGGCATTGCATCGCTCAAGATCGAAGGCCGTATGAAAACGCCGAGCTATGTAGCCCATGTGACAGATGCCTACCGCACCGCTCTTGATGACGTGGCAGCAGGTTGCTTCCGCCCTGAAAAATATCTCTATGAACTGCGCAACACCGCCTCGCGCAACCTGAACACCGGCTTCTTTCTCCCTGATGGCAACCGCGTTTCGCTGCCCCCGCTGCAGGACACTGAACGTCGCCCCATTGTCGCGCAGGTACGTGAACGCCTTGCGGAAGACGCATGGAAGGTGGCCGTGCGTTCCCCCTGGAACAGCGACCGCCCCATACAGATCATGCAGACCGGCCTTCGCCGACCCGAGCTGCCCGCCGGAGCGTACACCCTTGAGAACCACAGGGGAGAAGCCTCTACCCAGCTCCATCCGGGCATGGAGGGTGTGCTGCGGTGCGATCCTTCCATCCTGCCCTCCGGACCGGAAACGCTCGAACATGGACTGTTTCTGCGCTGACCGACGCGAACTTTTCAACGAGCTTTGCATCGTAAATACAGCAAGGGGCGACCGGAATTTCCGGCCGCCCCTTGTTCGCATAGTCCGGTATTTCTGCCCCCGCAAACCATGCCGCCCGCACCGTCCCCCGCACTGGAGCCACCGCAAAAGCCATTTTTCCTTGCCGAATTCCTACGTCGAGCCTATAGTCACATAAGCTAACCCTCATGCAGCAAAGGAGAATCATCCATGAAAAAACTGCTCATTCTTGTGGGCGTTCTCGGCGTTATTGTTGTCGGGCTGGTTGTAGCGACGTTCATGTCCATCAACCCCATCATCGAAAAGGCTGTGAACACGGCAGGCCCGAAAATCCTGCTCACCAACGTGCATCTGGACAAGGCTGATGTTTCGTTCATGTCCGGTTCCGGTAAACTGCAGGGCCTTGTGGTCGGCAGCCCCAAGGGGTTCGCTGCCCCGCAGACCATGAAACTCGGCGCCGTGGAAGTGAAGCTGGATACGGCATCGCTGACCAAGGACGTGATCATCATCGAAAAGGTGCTGATTGCCAGCCCCGATCTGACCTATGAAAAATCCGGCAAGCTGGACAACTTCACCGCACTGCTCAACAACGTGCAGCAGACCGTGGGCAGCGGCACTGAAACCGGCAACACTGCTCCGGCCAAGGAAGAAGCTCCGGCTGAATCCGGCAAGGGACCCAAAGTGATTATCCGTGACCTGCTCATTACCAGTGCCAAGGTGAACATGGCTCTCACCGCGCTTGGCGGACAGGGCATGAGCGTCACCCTGCCTGATATTCACCTCACCAACATCGGCGAAGAATCCGGCGGTGCAACCCCTGCCGAAGCCATGCAGAAAATTCTGGGAGCCCTGAACGGTGAAATGACCTCCGCAGTGACCAAAGCTCTGGGCGAATCCGTCAAAAAGCTGCAGGAATCAGTGAAGAGCGCAAGCGATGCACTGAAGCAGGGAGACGGCTCGGGCATTGAAAAGATCGGCGAGGGCCTCAAGGGTATCATGCAATAACATCGAGCGATCAAAAGCAGACGGGCCGGAAGGTATACCCTCCGGCCCGTCGCAACCACAACAACAAACCACTCTATGTTCACCGCGCACGGCGCGGGTGAATGCAAAATACCCACCTCACGACACAGGCATTCAGCCGCCCGTATCCGCACCTTGCAGGTTGCGGAAAAAGCAGACGAAAAGACCGTAATCTCGACGAGACTGCAGCCGGAGATATCCGAGCGGAAAGCACGAAGGCAGGGTACAGAGGATGGATTGCAGGCGCATTGCGCCTGCATAATGGGTCACTCTGTCCTGGTACCTGAGAGTTTCACCGCTACTGGGGGGGCGGCTTGCTCCTTCGGTGCTCCCCACTGGGAAGGGAGACTCTCCAGAGGCTCGTCCGACAACAGTCCTTTTGCCTGAAAGAGTTACATCTTCGGCGCCTTCCGCACCGCTTGCGCGGTCGAAGGTCTCTCCTGCTGCCGTCATTCGAGATCCATATGTTGAGGCAAGTCCCGTCTACCTTTCCCTTGCAGAAATAGCAACTAAAAAAACCATGTGATCACTCAACATGCACGAGCGAACCCTATGCGGCTGCTTTGAGAAACAAAAAATCGGCGTAAAACGCCGATTTAATGTCAGACATGGTTAAGTCTGCACCAGCCAGAGCGACTGCAGAAATCCGCAATCACAGCTGGAAAAATCTTCACATACTCACTGCTGGCCTGCTTCATCCGACGAGCGGAAGGCGCCGCCAAACATGTAGAATGCGGTTTTGGACAGCTCCAGCAGCACCTCGCGGGCAGATGCCTGCGTGGACCACCACGGATCGGGGAAAGGCGGATCAGGTATTGCGGTCATCATTATGGTCCATCCGGGCATGACATCCCTGAAAATCTTGCCTGCACGCCGGATATGGGGGGGCGACGTGACCACGATCAGCCTGCCCGGCCCCGGACCCAGCCTGCTGGCAATAGACTCTGCCTCTTCAATGGTGCTCAGCAACTTATCGCCATGCAGCCGTATGGCTTCCGGAGGGACGCCCTCGGTGATAAGAATACGCTGGTACACATCCTCCTGCCGGGGATACGTTACCCCGTACTTCTCCAGCATGGTAGCCGTGGGCGGATATGCCACGCGGCTCACATACACGAGAGGCGCATACCCCTTCCGGTACAGCTCGGCAGCATAGGCGGGACGATGATAATCGCCCCCAAGCACCACAATGGCATCCGCCACCGACGGCACATCGTCGGAAGTCAGCCAATGTCCTGCATACAACAAGCCCCCGCCAAGCATCAGCAGACCGACCAGCGCAACAGCACCGATCAGCCGCAACAAGGCATTCAGCCAACGCATCATACCACTTCCTGAGGGTAGATTTCCTCATACTGCTTTTTATAGGCGGCGAAAGTACCATCTTTGATGGCCTTGCGTGCACCTCTGACCGTATCGAGAAAATAAGTAAGGTTATGAATGGAATTCAGGCGGAAGGAGAGAATCTCCTTGGCATGATACAAATGACGCAGATACGCGCGGCTGAACGTGCGACAGGTATAGCATGAGCAGTTCGGATCGAGCGGACCGTCATCTTCGGCATATTCCTGCCGCTTGATATTGATCTTGCCCACCGAAGTATACAGCGTGCCGTTACGCGCGTTACGGGTCGGCAGCACGCAGTCGAACATGTCGATGCCCGCGTTGATACCGTTAATGATATCCAGAGGCGTGCCCACCCCCATAAGGTAACGCGGCTTGGCCACCGGCAGCAACGGTGCGCAGTGATAGAGCATCTCCATCATTTCCTGTTTGCTTTCACCAACGGAAAGCCCGCCAAGGGCAAAGCCGTCAAAGTCGTCCATGCCCGTAAGCTGGGCGATGGAGCGCTCGCGCAGATCCTTGAAGAACCCGCCCTGCGTGATGGCAAACAGCAAATTGCCCGCCGTACCCTGCGGGTAGGCATCGCGGCAACGCCGTGCCCAGCGGGTGGTCAGTTCAAGGGAACGGGCTGTATATGCCTTGTCCGCACCGTAGGGGACGCATTCGTCCAGCACCATCATGATGTCCGAATTGAGATTGCGCTGAATGGACACAACCTTCTCGGGCGTAAAAAGGTGCTTTGAGCCGTCGAGGTGCGAGCGGAAGGTAACCCCTTCCTCCTGAATCTTGCGCAGCTCATTCAGGCTGAAAACCTGAAAGCCGCCGCTGTCGGTGAGGATGGGCTTGCGCCACGCGTTGAACTCGTGCAGTCCGCCGCGTCGCGCCACGACCTCATCGCCGGGGCGCAGATACAGATGATAGGTATTTCCGAGAATGATCTCGGCACCAATAGCCTCAAGATCGTCCGGAGCAATGGCCTTTACGCTCCCCACCGTGCCCACGGGCATGAAAATGGGGGTTTGGACCGGGCCGTGAGCCGTATGCAGCACGCCGGTGCGGGCTGCTCCGTCCGTTGCATGTATTGTAAATTCACCGATGTTTGCCATGAATGCACCATACCTTCGGGGCAGAAATTTGAAAAGTGGATAAAGCCTCATACCCCCGCTAGGCAAGAAATACCTCGCCTCTTCGCCGCGGTTTCATAAAAAAGTTAAGTTCATGTAAAATATACTTGCCCAATGTACTGAAAAAATGCAGTACACTGAAACTAGAACTATCACTCTCGCAGTTGCGAGGGACACGACAGATACTGCCATATCGGCCTTGCACCCCCAACGTTTCGGAGGGACCACATGAGAGAATATTCAGTGAAGCGCAATGGCAAGGAAGAACTGGTTTTCACGGGCGATCTTCTGGTTACTCTGGATGACCGCGAATGGATGGGAGTTACCCCGAACTGGTGGGAACTCACCCTCTACAAGACCAGTGTCGGCAAATATATTCTGGCATCGACCTTTCATATTAATTACCCTGGGCGCCGCAAGATGCATGGTGCCATAAGCTTTTCATCTGCCGAAGCAGTTCGCGACTACCTTGTCCACGACTGCAACGGCCCCTCCATGATTGCCGAAGCCTTGTTGGCCAGAGCTGCCCGTCGCGACGAAGCCTTCCGGTTCAAGCCAGTGCCGGTGAGCAACATCAGGGCATTCACGCTTATCCCTCGCCCCGAAGTGGGCATGGCAGGCTCTGCCTGATACAAACGGCCGCACAACGCAAAAAGCCGGACCATTTGGTCCGGCTTTTATATTTGCCTCAAAGGGACGCTAGCCTCTGCGCATCTCTTCGATAATGCCGTTCAGCTCCTGTGCCAGTCGGGCAAGATCAGCTACGGCGTTGGCAGACTGTAACATGGCCTGCGCGGTTTCGCTCGAAATGATGTTGATCTCTTCCACCGAACGGCTGATCTGTTCGCTGGCTGCGGACTGCTGCTCACTGGCCGTGGCAATGGCACGCACCTGATCCGCCGTACTTTCCACCATGCCCACAATGGTATGCAGCATCTGCCCGGAGTGGCTTGCAAGCTCTGTGGATTCGCCCACCAGCGTCACGGCCCTGTCAGTGGCTGTAACGTTGCGCTTGGCACAATCCTGAATGGAGCCGACAAAACTAACCACCTCGCGGGTTGCCGACATGGTCTTTTCCGCCAGCTTGCGCACTTCATCTGCAACCACCGCAAATCCGCGTCCGGCTTCACCCGCGCGGGCCGCTTCAATGGCCGCATTCAGCGCCAGCAGGTTGGTCTGGTCTGCAATATCCTCGATCACGGTGATGATCTGGCCTATGCCCTGCGCCTGCCTTCCAAGCTCACCCATTTCCTGCTTGAGCATGTTTGCCTGTTCGGCAACGGTGTTGATCTTATGCACGGCCGCATCAACCACCTTGGCACCTTCCATGGCCTGCCTCTGGGCCTCGCTCGCCGATTCCGCAGCAAGTGAGGCATTCTGGGCCACTTCAAGGACCGAGGCATTCATCTCCGTCATGGCGGCGGCTGAATCGGCCGTAAGCTTGCGCTGTTCATCGGCACCGGCACTGGATTGCTGAATCTGTGCCGACAGCTCTTCAGAAGCAGAGGAAACCTGTTCGGAAACCTGCCCTGCAGCATGGGCCGCATGCGTGATCATCTTGTTCTGTTCCTGCACCAGTGCCTGCTGCTGGCGCACCTCTGTCATATCTGTACAGATGGTGAAGGCCCCGATGAGTTTGCCGTCGAGGTCATATATGGGCGAGGAATCAACCACCATGGTGACCTGCTCGCCTCTGCGATTGGTAAACGTAGACTCATGTCCCACAATGGAGGACCGGTTCGCAAGCACCTGATGCGAGAGGGTTTCGCGACCGGATTCGTTGAACATGAATTCGCCCACCCCCTGTCCGACAAAATCTGCCGGATTGCCGCTATGGCCTACAAGTTTCAGCAATGCAGGGTTGGTAAAGGAAATACGACAACTCGTATCTACCACCAGAGCAGGCGTGGTCATACCGTCAAGAATACCCTTTGAAAAACCAAGTTCAGTCTTGAGTTTATCAACCATATGCCCGAGGTTTCGTGAGAGTATCCCAAGCTCATCATCACTGTGCACGACGAGATCAGCATTGAGATTTCCCTTGCTGATCTCTTCACTGCTGTTGGCAATGTGCAGAAGAGGCCGCACCACACTGCGGCGAATGAAAAAGACAACAGCCGCAATAAGAGTCAGCAATCCGCCAAGAGATATGGCAATATTCTCATACAGCTGGAAATCGATATTCGCCACTGTCGGGGTGATATCCTGCATAACAACCATCTGTCCCAGAATGGGCTGCGAAGCCCCGTGGCAATGGTGACAGGCACTCGCATTGGGGATGCTGACCACACGGACGAAATGACTTCCACCGGCATACTCCAGCATGGCGCTTTCGTGCGTATTCACTTTCAACGCGCGTGCGGCAAGACCGGACAGTGTTTCATTCTGCACGACGGCATCAAGGTCCTTCCGTTCCGTGTGCGAGTCGGTGCTGTAGGTGATATTACCCTTGAAGTTGGTGAGGTAGATGGTCATGTCCTTGTACTTCTCGGACAGGAACCGGAACTCATCGCGGGTACCGGCATCATTCCCCACCACCATGGGCTTTTCAATGGACAACTGAACCAGTTCAGAGGTCGTTGTCATGGCCTTGTCGAGCTCGGCCATCATGCTGGAGCGCTGCATGTAGCTGCTGATACTCACCAGCGCCGAAAAAATGATGAACGAAATAAGAGAGACCAGCAGCGAAGTCTTGGCTCCAATGGAGTTTCTGATGAATCCTGCCATGGCTGCCTCCTAGTGCGCGCCGCTGTGTATAAGCGGTTTGAAGCCGAACGCACCGATGCGGCTCTCGTTATGACACGTCTGGCAGCTCTCCAACGTCGGCGTTTTCTGAATAGTCTCGGGATCGCCACCCGATTCTACATGTGCCCGCCCCGGGCCATGGCATGTTTCGCATCCCACGTCTGCGAGGTGGGGCGTCTGCTCGTAGCTGACAAACCCTCCCTTGCCGTGCCCTGTGGTATGACATTCGTAACAGCCTTCTCGCTCTTCAGTCGTCAGATCATCGGCCATCACGCTGATGCTCTTCCATGAATGCGCTTTCTTTGAGTGCTTCATGAACTGCGTAAATTGCTCTTCATGGCAATCTGCACAGGCCTTGGTTCCCACATAATCTCCGGCCCACACCGAAGAAGCCGTGACAACCAGTACCCCGAAACATGAAAATAGAACCATTAACAAGTACGTTCGCTTCTTTTTGCCCACCAGCATCATTCCCTCACCCTATCTGTCTGTTGCCCACACCAGATAAAACCACCACTGGCCAGCTACTATGCTAGCACTCAAGTGTGTCTATGTTACCCCCAAGTCACACTTGTGCAGGATGCTCTAACGCGAATTATGAAAAGCGTCCAGCGCAAGCAAAGAGATTGGTTGCTCACACACTTTTCTCTGATACCCGCAGTATTAATTAACTGCGTTTTTAAATCGCATAAAAAACAAGAAGCAACCCACGTCAACAATCAGAAGGCAAAATAAACCTGCTTGAAACAATAATAAACAGATAGTGAATAAGCACTTCACAAAACAAACGACATACACAACCACGCAATATTAAGTACTAAAATGCATACATGACAACCATGATATACAAGCAGACATCTAACCATTTCATTTTGCATACACAAATAACGCAAGTCTAAACAATCAAGCTTATCGGAATATACACTTCGCACAGAAATAGAATCACGTTGGATTTGATAAAAACAGTAGATGAAACATAAAATAATATAAATAATCAACAATGTTGCTTTGCACTATTCAACCTGTCTTTGAGCACAAAGAAGGAATTATGAAATTGAGACCTTGTCCTCGATTCATGATATCGCGCTCAAGCTACCAATCAGCACAATGGATACAACCTATAAATTTCGCCGTACGTTCAATTGCTTACAGCATTATGCGGAGTACGAATATCACGGACCAAACCAGACAAAACGTTACGATTGTCTAGAGAATCATATGACATATAATTCAACTTTGCCGTCTTCATCTCGCGCCATCCTCAATCATGCTCTGGCTTTGGGGTTATGAGCTTGCCCATCACAGAAAGTAGGAACAGTGCACCTGAAATGTACCAGACCAGTCATGGGCAGGTTATGGGCAGGGGATGGACAGGAGGGGAAAAGTGGAGCGACAGAGGATGAACAGCCGGGACAAGTGCATCCGGCTCGTAACGCCATACTGCTCTATAGTATGCTAGAACAAACTACCGACCGGCTCCTGATATTAATCTAGGCCTTCATCAGTATGACAACAGCTACAAGCTCCTAACTTTTTTGAAGCGATCGACTATGAACTGGATCTTTCGGAAATAGGATTGCCGCGTATTGGCTCTTCATTACGCCCCCTCCCCGAATCACGATGCCGATTGGAAGCGCTTCGCTTCCACGGCGAGACGAACGACATTCAGCGACCGACAGGGGCGAGGCAGGGGGAGTCCAGAGGGGGCCTTGCTGAGGGGCGGTACGCCCCGGCTGAGGCCCCCTCTGGTCCCGCTGAAAGCGGCAAAAGGAAACAGTAGATTGGACTTGATGGAGTCGGTGAAAATCCAACTAAGCCAGTACAGACCAAGGCCCAATTCATTGAAACTAAGACAGGATGATGGAAGACGGATGGAAGGAAGAAAAGGAAGGCTAACTGAAGGGATGTGATTTTACCCCAAAACGGAAAAACTCCGGCCCTCATCGGTTACCGGAGTTTTTCGTTCAGGAAATAAGTCTTGGCGGCGGCCTACTTTCCCACCAGCTCCCTGGCAGTATC